>JBGSYX010000111.1:0-10186 GCA_041750735.1 Cyclobacteriaceae bacterium | reverse complement strand
CCTTGGTGATGATGCGATCTTTGATGCCGACGGTTCGGCTAACAACAGGATTTTCACCCTTCGATCTACTCCAACATACACAGCCCGAATTGCGGCTTTGGGTGTCGATGCCCGCATGGATGGCAATATCACATGGCAACGAAGTCTGCGTTCTGGCCCCCAAGGCTGGAGGCATGTCGGCACACCTATCAAAGGCCAGACCGTGGCCAACTGGGCTGATGACGTAAGAATCCAGGGAATACCTGGTACGGGATTAGCCAACTTGGCATCCAACCTCTATTATTATAGTGAAGCACTAGGTACCGAAGGAATGGGAGGCCAGGATGGCTGGGTTAAATATCAATCCGTAGCCGATCCTTTAAATGTGGGCAGAGGCAACGATTTGTATGAATGGTCGGTCGTTTATACTCCAACACTCACATTAGCCAATTCGGGTTTGGTAACGATTGGTGACGGTGGAGATAACATAGCCGGCGCAGGAGAAGCATATGATTTCAATTTGTCCTTTACCCCGACATCTCTTGGCGGAGGCGGCTGGAACCATGTTTCGAATCCATACCCAAGCGAACTGGACTGGAACTCTGCAGGATTTACCAAGACTAACATTGCAGGAAACGCCATATATATCTGGAATCCTGTTCTTCAACAATACGGTACCTATAATGGAAGCGGTTCAATCAACGGCGTCACTCAGTATATCGCAAGCGGCCAGGCCTTTTTCGTGAAGGCTCAGGATGCCGGTGGTAATTTGACCGCCACGGAGCAAGCAAAATCAAGCGCCAATGGAAATTCTTTTATGAGAATCAGCAACGAATCAATTGCTAAAGTTGCCCTGCGACTTACTTCCGATAAAAACCACATCGATGAAACGGTTATCGCCTTTTTACCGGAAGCAACCGATAAATACGACTGGGAAATCGACGCCATCAAATTCTCAGCAGGTTATGTGAACCTGTCAACAAAACTTGAAAACGAGAAGTTAATCGCAATTAACGCGATGGGAGCTCCACGCGGAGTAAAGAATGTGAATCTGGACATCAACACATATGATTTCGGGAAATACTCATTCACCTTCCCCGAAGTAACCAATTTTGAGGAACAGTCGATTCTGAAACTCCATGACAAATTCCTGAACAAATATGTGACGGCTGTGCCTGGTGCGAAATACGATTTCACGGCGGTTCAAAATAATCCATCTACTTTCCGCGATCGGTTTGAATTGCAACTCGTCACTCCGGTGAAACTCAAAATGGAAGATGCGCAGGTCAAGGCTGGTCATGAATTCGTGATGCCAATTAGTGCAGATCAATTTGCCGATATTATGAATTCAACGCTGAGGCTTGAGTGGGATCCACAGGCAATCAACTGGGTGGGTGTAGATGATAGTGGTGGATTTATCTTCGATCAGACAAAAACCGAAAGCGGAAAACTCATTGTGACGAATACCACTGCAGAACCGGTAGATTATCCTGACGACACCCGGATGTTTTCACTACGCTTTAAGGCGATTAACGGTGTATCTGAAACGGCAATTCGTTTTAATTCTTCAATAACGAGTATTCGCGCTATTGAAAATATTCTAATGCCCGTCAAGACAAAAGACGCACTTGTTCGCATACTTCAAAATCGTAATATCAATGGCACCATTGCCACCAGCGATGGCACCCTGATCAATGGCGCTATGGTAAAGGCTCAGAGCCCAGACGAAACATTAGAAAACATCAGTGGCAAAGATGGCTCTTATTTGCTGGATGCTTTTGAACAGTCTTCTTACATGATTTCTGCCACGCGGCCTGATGTTTCAAAACTGACGGATGTTGTGACCACTCTTGACATCATTAAAACAAGACGGCATATTCTGCAAATCGAAGAACTGGGTGATCCTTACCAGGTAATCGCAGCGGACGTAAACAATTCAAAATCCATCACCGCCCTTGACCTTGCAGAGATGCGACGCGTGGTACTTGGTTTGGATCAGTCTTTCAGAAGCGGTCTCAATTGGTTAATCATTCCTGAAACCAGCGATCTTTCCAATGATCCGTTCAGCTACAACACTTCTGCCTCAGTTGCATTGACCGATCTGGATTTAACCCTGGATATGGTTGGTGTAAAAGTTGGCGACGTAGATAATTCATGGTCACCGACGGATAATAATCGAAAGTTGAAGGAAAGTATTCTTTTCAGCATGGATCAGATAGCGCTAACCGATGACTTAATTGAAATACCCGTGATCGCGACAAGCGCCAATAACCTGAGTGGTTATCAGTTCAGCATCTCCTGGGATCCGAATGAATTTGAACTTGCCGGAATAGACAAGGGCCTTATCGATGGATTTTACAATGAAGAAAACATTCAGAATGGAGTTTTAACCACTATGTGGGATGAAGAAACTGGCAAATCCATGGAGGTTCCAAACGGAGGAATTCTATTTATATTAAAATTCAAAGCATCATCAGAAAACTCAGTCGGAACGATTGACATTAACTCATCAGTGACCGAGGCAGTTGCTTTTGACGAACGGCTGAATGCCATGGGTGTCGAAGCCATACCTGCAAAACTGAATATGGAAGAGTTGCGAAATGGAAAACTCCAGTTGCTGCAAAACGTCCCCAACCCATTTGATTACACCACGGATATCAGCTTTAAAACTGTTGATGCCGGAAAAGTCACCTTGACCATCGTGAATATGCTTGGCGAAACGTTGTATATCCATGAGGCAAATTACAAACCGGGATATCACCATCTGCAATGGAACAAGCAGCAAAGTACCAGGCAGTTAACGCCTGGAGTGTACCTTTACAGGATTGAGGGCAACGGTCAGTCTGCTGTGAAAAAGATGATGATCAGGTAAAAGCACTGAATTTCATTAAAAAGCCATCAGCGAATTCTGATGGCTTTTTTTGTGCCCTATTCCGAATTACTGCTAATATTGCCCCCGGATTTTCTATTTCGCCTCCATGAAAGCCAATTCCAAATCATGAAAAAACGACTCTTGCTATTTATCCCACCTGCCATAGTCCTGATTGTTTGGTTTGTTTATATGACTTCCACTGGCCAGTGGCTGCTTTTTAGCGATCTCTGGTTTATGTCGGTCACCATGGCTTTTGGATCATTTATCGCAGGAGCGAGTGCCGAAGGTGGAGGCGCCGTAGCGTTTCCGGTCATGACACTGATTTTCAAAATTCCGCCTGAAGTGGCTCGTAATTTCAGCCTGGCAATTCAGTCTATCGGAATGGGTACGGCTTCATTGCTCATCATTTCAAGAAAGATAAAAGTCGAATATCGCTATCTGGTTCCTGTGTCAATTGGTGGTACGCTCGGAATCATTTTGGCATCTGTCTATATCGCACCGCTTGTTGTTCCCGCGTACGCAAAAATGCTTTTTGTTTCCTTCTGGTTGAGTTTCGGATTGGTATTATTCTATGCCAACGAGGTGTATAAGCGCAAAACCCAGGATTCCTTACCACCGATGAAGACTTTTGAGAAGTTGACGCTCGTCGTCATCGGACTTTTCGGTGGAAGCCTAAGCGCCTTGTTGGGCAGTGGTCTGGATATTTTCAGCTTTTCCTATGTTACCATGCGCTATCACCTGTCTGAAAAAGTAGCTACACCAACCAGTGTGATTATTATGGCTATAAACGCCATCGTCGGTTTCGCTACACATCAGTATCTCATTGGTGATTTCGGATTACAGGAATTCAATTATTGGCTCGTTTGCATTCCGATAGTTGTGTTTGGTGCGCCATTCGGAGCGTATTTTATCAGTAATCGTACCAGGGCTTTCATTTCGCGGTTTCTCATATTTGTGATCGTGCTGCAATTCATAAGCGCTGTATTGATCATAAAGCCAACCGGCACACTGTTTCTATTTTCAATAATCGTGTTTATGGTCGGTGTTTTCTTTTTCTTTGGCTTTGCATGGCTGGCTAAGTACATAAAAATTTTGCGTTGATAAATCAAATAAAAATCCAGCCATTTTTAAACCAAAAATTAAACAGGTAGTTTTTAAAATGTAAACGGTAAGAAGACGTTTATATATAATCACAACTAAATAATCAAACGCTATGAGCAAGCCAATGAAAAAAATCGTGAATCTGACGATCGTGTTGCTGGTACTTATAGCCGTTTTCGTATCTACATCGGCCTGGATTTAGATAAAATCCCCTTAGGGATAATGTACACAGGTGTATGAAGTTATGAAACGGCCTCGCCGCACTCGCAAAGTCCGTAAATCCATACAGCGCCAGTATTGATGGTAAGCTGTATGGATTTTTTTTATTGCTATCGATCAAACCGCACAATATATTCTGACATATACATCCCAAGATCAGAGAATTTATAAAACAACCTCGCCTCCCTGCCTAATCGAAGACAGGTGCGCTTATTCTCAATATCTTCCTTGTTATTCATTGGTTGAAGTGAAGGATACCACATGGTATGCCCGGGTTTATCAATCAGCAATTCTGGCTTGGTCCACGCCTGTGAATTGGCTCCGACGCCTAGATCCTTATGGGGATTAAAGGATATATACATACTGCTGCCCAGCCATGATGAACCAGTCACTTTTCCCATAAGCATTACCCAACATTCCAGATACTCGTTCCAACTCACAGATGGCCCCCAGTGGAAACCACCTGCCGGTGATGAAGCCGCTCCCCCACCCTCTGTAATGGGAATTTTCAAACTCTCGACCGGTTTCCCAACCCCATCCCATGGCGCAGAAAATTCGTCCCCATTCCATCGTAGCGCTTTGCCTTGAGGATTGTCCAAATCAGTTTTTTTTATGCGTGCCACACTAATACACTGGCCATTCCATTCTATTTCCGGATCATAGGTAGCCGAATCATAAATACCAGGATATCCGTATTCTCCATAAAACAAATAGAGGTACTCGCCACTCGCCACCGCCGATGGATCCCCGACTCCACCTGCGAATGTGCAGGACGTGTTATGCGGTTTCAGGATCATGCGTGGTTGCTTATCTTCCAGAAACAATCCTTTGTTATCCCAACTCCATCCTCCATCAGTCGATTTCATAATGCCGATACGACAAACGGCAGCCGGTGATTCAGGACCAGTGAGCCCCTGTGGCCAATACCTGTCGATGTAACCCTCGCCCGTTGTGGAGTCATAGGGCAAGGTCGATGGATAGTTTTCATTGTGATAGACAGCATACAACGTCTTTCCGGTCGGATCGCTGTCGTCCTGATATACCGTTTCGAACCAGGCTGCGCCGTGAAGACCCATTTCACCAATTGGTGCATTTGGAGGCATATGAGGTTCAATAAAAGCATCAGCCTCGCTGCTGAATGCCTCATCCGGATCACGCCCACTAGCGAATTTTAGTTCGCGGGAATATCCCCACACAGGGTCTTCGCCGTATTTACCAGGGAAAATGCGAAATGTATCGCCAACCCAGGCTTCGGCCATATTGCAATCGACAAAGTTGTTAAATCGGAATGTGTCAGCCGGAATCAACGTGAAACCTGGATTGAAATCCAGTTTATCGTGCTCAATTTTTGACTTACAGCCGACGGCCATCAGAGCAATAAGTGCTAGAGGAAGGAGTTGAAAATGAGTGGTAAACGGGGATCCGGGAGTTTTCATAAGGCAATTTTTCGTGCCTATGAATTTATGGAATTATCGCGCTTTTTTAAAAATATAATACGATATCCTTATCATTTTAATCAAGGTCAGATACGACATGATACTCAATTGGCATTAATCACATTACCGGTGCCGGAGATAGTCGATTCAACGACCGGGTTGCCTTTATAATACACATTTCCCTGCCCAGTGATTACCACGCCAAGTTTATTAGCTACCCTCACATAAGCATCACCGAGCCCGGTAATTAAGATGTTCGAAGTTGTCGTTTCCAAATCATAGGAATTGAGAACGATGTCACCGGAGCAGCCCATCACATGGCTATAGGCCAATCCCGTGTAATCGATGATGCCCGTGCCCACCACGTCAGTGAACAAGGAATCAACATCAAGTGCGGCATGAATTTCTCCAATTCCATAAAGTTCCAAAACCAGTTTATCGGTGGTCAGGGTGTCTTCGATGAATATTTTCCCTGTACCCGACATGCCAATCCTGCTGAGATCCGGCGCAGTAATGTCGACCCGGATGCTGGCATTTCCATTATAACATTTCGTGGTTCCTATCACGAGTAGGCCGTCGTCGATGGTTGCGGTAGTTCCGGACACCACATTTTCAGGGCCTTGGATATGAAAATAGAAATCAGGACCCTGGGATATATATACATCGCCGATGGTATTGAATACTATACCAGTGTATCCGGAAATATTGCGGATTTCATTCTTCATATCCGAATCGACACGATCGCATTCGATGTCATCAGTGCAACTAAAAAAAGTGGCCATAAAACCAAGTATTGCGCTGAGTGCTATGAGGTTCCTTGTTTTCGAGGATAGTCGGCTTTTTGCTTTTCCAACATGTCGGTGGTGTTGTTCGTTTTTCATACTTTTTGAATCAATGAATTTAACGCTTTATTACCGGTTAAATAGAAAGTCCTTAAATTCATTAAACGAAGTGGAAATGGAAATAGCGTGCTTTTCACGGTTGATTATTGCGCTGAGTCGCGCCGGGATTTCTACAGCTTGCCCAATCAATGGCTGCACAACATCATGAAACTTGCACGGATGAGCTGTTGAAAGACAAATACCTGTTTCATGCGGCTGAAGTAATTCTGTAAGTCCGCCAAATCCAATAGCTGTATGAGGACACATCAGGTAATTATACTTTTTAAAAACCTGACTGATAGTGGTCCTTGTCTGATTATCGTCGAATGCAATCCCTTGGATCTGATCAATAATTTTTGAATAGTTATTATCAAATAGGTCGGTGAGTCGGGCAAAATTCGAGGGATTACCGACATCCATGGCATTGGCTATGGTCTGCACCGATGACCGTGGGACAAAATCACCCGAATGCAGATACGAAGGTACAATATCGTTGGCATTAGTGGCGGCAATGAATCGGCTGATGGGAATCCCCATCTTTTTGGCAAGAAGTCCGCCGCACAGGTTTCCGAAGTTGCCGCTCGGAACGCTGAAAACTATTTCCTTTCCCTGATCCATCAGCCCGGAAACTGCATAGGCGTAGTAAAAAGATTGGGGTATAAGTCGAGCGATATTGATCGAATTGGCCGAACTGAGATTCATGCGTGAATTCAGCTCCTTGTCCAAAAAAGCAGCCTTTACAAGTCGTTGACAGTCATCGAATGTTCCGTCCACTTCAAGGGCCATTATGTTCTGTCCGATGGTAGTGAGCTGTTGCTCCTGGATTTTTGACACTTTTCCCTTCGGATAAAGTAATGTTACCTTTACTCCCTCTACACCTAAAAATCCCTGAGCTACTGCGCTGCCAGTGTCGCCAGAAGTAGCCACCAGGATATTGACTTCTCTGCCGTCATTCTGAAGAAAATAGCCCATAATACGCGCCATATACCTCGCCCCAAAGTCCTTGAACGCCAACGTAGGCCCATGAAAAAGCTCCAACACGTACATATCATCAGCTATCTTTCGGACAGGCACTTCAAAATCAAAAGCATCCTCGACGATAGCATGCAACACATCCGCCGGTATTTCATCACCGATGAACAGCCGGGAACCCTCAAATGCAATATTCACATACGACTGTAAAGACAATGATTTTATAAACTCAGGGGAATATTGTGGTATGGCCTCCGGCATAAACAAGCCATTGTCATCGGGCAAGCCTTTAAGGACGGCTTCTTTGAAACTTACCGGGGGTACTTTTCGATTGGTACTGTAAAAATGCATTGGAGATTCGGTTAATTCACTAAGCGACAAAGTTACCTGAAAAAATGCTTTTTAGTTCATTGGATTTGCAGTTCAGGGTTCGAATATCCAAATGGAGTTGATAGTCAAAATAAAGACAGGACCATTAATTATAGAATTCTCCTTGTAACATTCGGCGGATAGTGCCGGGTTTTATTTTTTTGATAAATCGCGATAAAAAAGCTCTTTTGCCTCAATCATCATCCCGGGATTGTGGCACTGGATGGCGAAGTAGCCTTTCTTATATTCGTCATCCTTATAGGTCATCACCAAATCATCATTTATCCAGATGTTGATCTCAGGACCTACCGCCTTAATACGCATAGTAAACCATTCGCCATCTTTGGTGATGAGCTTGGTCGCTTTGCCCGTTGGTGTGCCCGGTTTCCACAGCCAACCTGTATAGGCGTCCTGGTTATGGCAGATCTGTGCTTCATAGCCGCGTGGAAAACCGTCCGGATTATCGGTTGGAGGATTGCATCGGAAATAAAGGCCGCTGTTGCTTCCTCCTCCCTGGTCAGTGATGCGGAAAGTGCCTTTTACTTCCAGGTCCGTGAGTTCAGGACCAACATAGATATGACCATTGCCTCCCTGCCCCACCAGCGTGCCGTTTTCTACTTTCCATTGTGCTTTTCCGCGAACGGTCCATCCATCCAGGTTTTTTCCGTTGAACATGGATTTCCAGCCATCTTTTTTTAAAGAAAATCCTGTAAGGAGGCTGACTACTACAATGACAAATGCAAGTGAGTATGTTTTCATTTTTGGTTTATAATTTAATTATGGATTACTTTTTAAATGGTAGAATGATCAGAGGAAGATGAAAGAGTCCTGGTTCCGGCTGCTTTTCGCAGGAGGGTCATATCGGCGCGCAATCGCTGGCTGAACAATGCCATGTCGGAGCTGTGCACCACAATATTGGCGCCTTCCCCAATCCAGAAAGCCTGTCGCTCCGGTTCGAGTGAGAAATGTATCCCGACACCCAGCGTATATTTCCCCGATTTTTGAATGATCGACTTAACAGTCCTTATAAAATCAGGATGATCATATTGTTCCGGAATTCCCATATTGATGGATAGATCATGCGGGCCGATGAAAACGCCATCCAGTCCTTCGACGGTAAGCAGTTCATCGAGTCGCTCCACAGCAGGTATGCTTTCAATATTGGCGATACAGAGATTCCCGAAATTATAGTTATTGACGTAAGTGGTCAGGTCAGCCGATGGCTTTGTTTTTCCAGACAGTATGGCCTGGAGTTTTTCCCCTTTCAGTGGACGATATTTGACTGCGCCAACAAGGTCTTTAATCTGATCGACTGTTTCCAGATACGGCGCTATGACGCCAATAGCGCCATCATCGATCACCTGGCTGGCCCTGTACGGATCGGGTTTTGGAATCCGCACAATTGGAGTTATCCCCAGCGCTTTATATTGGTTACATAATGTGGAAAGTTCGGCCCTGTCCAGCGCAATATGTTCCGTGTCGAGAAACACAAAATCCAGATTGGCACCTGCCACCAGCCCGGGCCAACGTGGGGCACTGGCTGTGATGCAAGTGCCAAAGACCGTTTGGCCTTGCTGCAATTTTTTCTTTAAATCATCGCGTTGAAAGCTAGTCATTGCCAGAGTCTGTTCAGTAGTTTATTCTGATATTCCATGATAATACTGCCAATAAAAACTGATGTACTATGGAATTATCACTATTTTAATGGAAAATATACGCTTTAATCCCAGCAAACCGATGACAAACAATAACCCTTTCCAAATGATAAGTTCCGGGCAACTCGATAGCCGGTTGAAATGGCACTGCGAGCCCTCTTCCTGGGAAATAAAAGAAAACAGGCTTCAGATTGTATGCGATGGCAATACAGATTTCTGGCAAAGGACGCATTACGGTTTCAGGGCAGATAATGGGCATTTCCTGTACCTAGAACTGGAAGGAGATTTTACTATAGAAACACATGTGGATTGCGAATTTCAACATCAATATGATCAGGCGGGATTTATGGTTTGGGTAAATGAAAATTGCTGGGTGAAATCCTCCGTGGAAAATGAAATTGACGAACCGCGAAAATTTGGCGCAGTCGTCACCAATCATGGCTACTCCGACTGGTCAACACAAGACGTAGACAATTCCTTCACATCCTACAGGCTTCAACTTATCCGCAGAGGTTCGGATTATAAATTGTCGTATTTCCATAAAGCCACTGGAAGATGGGTTCAGATGCGATTATTTCATTTGTTCGACAATCCGGTGGTTCGTGCCGGCATCTATGCCTGCAGTCCAAAAGAAGGTGGATTTAGAGTAACTTTTGATTATTTGAAAATTGAATAAGTGGCCGATTATGGATGGCCTTTTTG
>JBGSYX010000110.1:0-17041 GCA_041750735.1 Cyclobacteriaceae bacterium | reverse complement strand
GCCCGATAGCCTTATCTTGCTGGGAATCCCTGAAAAAGTTGCCGGGCGGTTAATAAACTATCGCCAATCCGGGGCTACTTTCCAGGTAAAATCAGACATCATGAAAGTATATGGCTTTCCTAAGGAAATATATGCCGGTCTGTCTCCATATATAAGTTTACCCGATAGTGTATTAAAATCAACCAAATATCCAGATATACATATCGATATTAATTTGGCCGACGAGCAAATGTTGGTGTCGTGTGCAAAAATTGACGTCGCTCTTGCGAAAAGAATTATCAGTTACCGCCAACTTCTCGGAGGATTCATTCATGAAAACCAGCTTGCCGAAGTCTATGGAATTTCCAGTGATTCGCAATCCCGCATTGAAGCATGCGTATTTATCAGAAAGGGATTTATACCCAAAAAGATTCGTATTAACAAAGCCGATGAAAATGTACTAAAAACCCATCCCTATATTTCCGACCCATTAGCCAATGATATTATCCGGTATCGCGAGGTAAATGGATCCATAAATTCGCATGAGGCCCTTGCAGGTTTTAAATCGGCTAATACCGCTAATTTTGAAAAATTGATTTCCTATCTTGACTATGCTAACTGATCGCCAGGCATGAAGCAAATCCTGCAGTCGTATCTTCGGAGACTTACAGACCTCTCCACCAACAACAAATCGCTGTTGTTGCTTCGCCTCACTTCCGATCATTTCATCGATCTGCATGATTTCAACTTTCTATATAAAAACTCGTCCTTCGACATTATCAGCAACCTCATCGCCAGAAAATCTCGTATTCCGATTTGCCCGGTTTCCAACAGTCGCGATGAAAACAGCAATAGGGTGAGCAAAAAGCTGAAGCGGCTCTCCCGAATTGATAACTATATTTTAGAAGAGCGGGGCTCTAAAGACCTGTATGTTGGCTGGCCATTTATCAGGGGGAAATTTGCTGATGGTACTCTTGTTCGCTGTCCATTGATGTTTTTCCCTGTAGAGTTGAAGATGGAAACTAACGACTGGGTACTGGTACTTCGCGACGATGTGAGCATCACATTCAACAAATCGTTCCTCCTCGGCTTCGGACATTTCAGCCAAATCGCTTTACCGGAAGAATTCCTGGAACAAACACTGGACGACCTGGACCCCGATAGCCTGGCATTCCGAACCGCAGTTTACAATCTGCTAAAAAACAGTCCTATTGAATTGAATTTCAACCAGGAAAACTTTTTGAATGAATTGGTGGGTTTCACGGACTATCTCAAGGCTGATTTTGAAAACAATCAACATGAGGGTGTACTAAAAATGTTTCCTGAAGCCGTCCTTGGGATATTTCCACAGGCGGGCAGCTACCTTGTGCCAGACTATGATCATCTGCTTAAGGAAGACCAGTATGAAGATATTGAGGCGTTTTTCCTATCACGCTCCCAGGCACAACCCGTGGAACCTGGCAAACACAGCGCTGATTATTTCCACTTTCTGAACAAAGTCCGTGAAGAAGATACCTACACGCCATTCAAGCAGGACGCTTTCCAGGAAAATGCCCTTAAAGCCATAAAAAAAGGCAATTCAATGGTTGTTCAGGGACCTCCTGGCACCGGAAAGTCACAGCTTATCTGCAACCTGATCAGCGACTTTGCCGCCAGGGGGAAACGGGTATTGCTTGTTTGCCAGAAAAGGGCCGCGCTCGATGTGGTATATGAACGTCTGGAAAAAGCAGACATGGGAAATTTTGTAGCGTTGGTTCACGATTTCAAGAACGACCGAAAAGATATTTTTAACAAAATCCACAACCAGATCGAACGCATTCAGGAATACCGCATGCTCAACAACGGCCTTGACGCGATTCAACTGGAACGAAATTTTATACAATCGAGCCGTAGGATCGACCAGATCACAGAAGAATTTGAAGAATTCAAACAAGCCCTCTTTGACGAATCCGACGCCGGGATTTCCGTAAAAGAATTATACCTGATTAGCGATAAGGATGGAGAAACCGTCAGTATGAAGCAGGAATATCGGAATTTTACCATCGACCGGCTGCCTGAATTTGAAGTGAAATTGCGGTCGTATTACGGGTATTACAAACGATTCAATAAGGAGGGCTACATCTGGCGAAACAGGATTCGCTTCGCAGGATACGGATTGGAAGAACTCAACACCATGAAGTCGATCCTTCGTGAAATACCCGAGTACCAGGAAGGAATTTCGATGAAAATTGAGAAACTTCTTGGCTCAGGAATGGATTTGAGGTTTGCCGAGCGGATTTACGAAGAGCGCGAAAACCTGAAGGAAATGCTGCGACATCTGAAGGATGACCATACATACGCCTACTTCCAGCATATTGTAAAATCGCACGATGTTAACTCGGGTAGTTTTCCGGATTTGCTATGGTTGTCAACCATGCGACGCACCCTCCTGGGCTGTTTTGAATCGCCAGGACCGGAAATCAGCCTCGATACGAAGGATCTCGGTGCATTTCAAGAAGCTTTACAATCGAAAATGAAGGCCCGCAAAAACTTGCTGGCCAATATCCGGTGGTTTTTCTTTTCAAAAGATAAAGCATGGATCAATAAGGTCCTAATAGCCAATAACCTGAAACGGTCAGGATCCGACTATCGAAAGCTGGAGAAAATGGTTGATTATCGCCTGAATCTGGAGCATAACATCACCCGTTTGCGGTCGGTAAAATGGCTCCTGGAAGTGCCTGAATTCTACCTGAAAAATGTATTTGAAATTTGGTTCGAACGAGCCAGGGATGCCGTGACTTCCTACCTGATATTTGACAACTACCGGAATTTCAAAGCCTATTTCAACACCGGAAGTTTGAAACGTGAATCGTTCACTGACAAGGTAAATCAATTGTATTCGCTTATTATTCACATACCAGGCCGTATGGCGATTTGGCGCAAATATTTCCGCGATGCGAGGATTGATGCACTCCTCAATGATGCCCGACTGAGCGAGAAAATGGTCGCCACGCTCGACGAAGACTTTGATGCGTTGTGCGATTTCGATAACCTCAAAAATGAATTAAAGGATTATGAGCGACAGGTGATCGACCGCATAGTGGAATTGAGGGAGTACCGCAACGAAAAGGAAATGTTGCAGTTGTTTTACAACAGCCTATACATGGCCTGGATCGATCATATTGAAACAAAATTTCCCATATTGAGGGCCATCAATTCACAGAAATTCGACCGGATGCAATTCGACCTCCAGGAGGCTGTAAAGGAAAAACTGCGGATCAGTCGCCATATCTCACTGCTGCGATTGCGGGAACGCACCTATGAAAAAGTGGAATTTAACAGGCTCAACAACATGGTGACTTATCGCGATCTGGATCACCAGGTCACCAAGAAGCGGCAAATATGGCCTATCAGGAAACTGATCCAGAACCACGAACGCCAGGTATTCGACCTGCTTCCATGCTGGATGGCCAGTCCCGAATCGGTTTCGGCGGTTTTTCCAATGATCCCCATATTCGATCTGGTCATATTCGACGAGGCGTCGCAGTGCTTCGCAGAGCAGGGCATACCGGCCATGTACCGCGGAAAGCAGTTGGTGGTGACCGGCGATAAAATGCAGTTAAGTCCATTTGACCTATACAAAATAAGACTAGAGGAAAATGAAACCGACGAGTTGCCGCTGGAGGTGGATTCGCTGCTCGACCTGACGGGCCATTACCTGATGCAGGTGCAGCTTCGCGGACACTACCGAAGCAAATCGCTGGATCTGATTGAGTTTTCAAACAAGCATTTCTACCATGGAAATCTGACGCTTTTACCGGATAAAAATTTCATCGACCAGGGTGACCCTGCGATAAATTATATAAAAGTAGATGGGCTTTGGGCTAATCAGACCAATGAGGTGGAAGCCCGTAAAATTGTGGAATTAGTGGCATCGATAACCCACGCAAATCCGGCGAAAGAAATTGGCGTGGTGACATTCAACGCAAGGCAGCAGGAACTAATTCAGGATCTACTTGAAGAAGTGTCCGGTCTTGGAAAATTCACCATTCCCTCCAGTTTGTTTGTAAAGAATATAGAAAATGTCCAGGGCGACGAGCGGGATATAATCATTTTTTCAATCGGCTATGCACCCGATGAGCGGGGCAAAATCACCTACCATTTCGGGAGCCTGAACATGCAGAAAGGTGAAAACAGACTGAATGTTGCCGTAACCCGTGCCCGAGAAAAAGTGATCGTGGTGACGAGTATTCTGCCACAGCAATTGCGTGTGGATGATACAAAAAATGAAGGGCCAAAATTATTGCGAGACTACCTGGACTACGCGTTGCAGGTTTCGTCTGGCGAATTCAAGCCCTATCCAAAACCTGATACCAGGCATCGCCCCGCATGGTTTCTTAAAAACCGCCTGAAAGAACTTGTCCCTGACCTCAAAAGCAATCTGAACCTGACGGAGGAATTGCCGTTTGCCGACCTTACCGTGAAGAATGGCCAGCAATACCTGGGCTTGGTGCTTACCGATGATGACCTGTATCATCAGAGCATTTCCGTGAAGGATATGCACATATATACGCCATTTACCCTTACTGCGAAGGGATGGAAATTTATGGGTATCTACAGTCGCGAATATTGGAACAACCCAGAAGCTATCAAAGAGCGCTTCCTGAAATTTATCCCTGAAAGCTAAATAGGTATTATTCGGCCTTTTCTATCCGAAATCCAACAGATAGTACTTCCCGTAAGGTATCAATCCGCATGAACTGGTCGAAACGCATTGTGTATTTGCCTCGCCTGGTAAATGAATAATCATCGAGAAATGTCCTTGTGACATCGTAGTGACCTCCGATGCCATCACCAACAGGTACACCGGTAACCGGATGAAAAAGCTGGATATTCTTTAAATCTTCATTGACGAGCTGTCCGGTGGTATCTTCCAGGTAGTATTGAATATACAGGTTCTGGAATTTGTAATCACCCGTTGTGCGTACATTGAACGAGAGGTCGTACTTGTATTGCAGGTTACTGATTTCGAATTCGAAAACAGCGGGATCATTAAAAACCCAATACCTGCTTTTGAAGTCCTTATTCCCCTCGAAAACGCTGTTTTTGTCACAACCTGAAAAAAACAGACACATCCCTATAAAGCAGCATCTGGCGGCTAATTTCATACTATTGGTTTGGATTGTTATTCCGGTTACGGTTGGGATTGCGGCGCTTTTTCTTCTTCTTCGATTTATTCTGGAATTTTTTATCGAGCAAATCCAGGTCGTTGTTTAGCTGATCGGATTTTTCCAGCTTCGGAGCCAGCGCATCTTCACTAAGGTTAGCCGGGGACTTGCCGGCTTCGTTCATTTTCAGGATTTCCTTCACTCTATCTATCGATACAGAAATCCAGGCATTATCATTATTGAATCCAAACCACATGATCTTCCGAAATATATCTGTCTTCTGAAGGCGGGCCTCTCCCACTGCTGTCATTAAAGGCTTAGTCACTTCCGGAATGTCCTTCAGAGCTTCCATGTAGGTATCAAGTTCATAGTTGAGACAGCATTTCAGCCGTCCGCACTGACCGCTCAGCTTACTGGGATTCAAGGACAAATTCTGATAGCGTGCCGCTGAGGTATTGACACTTTTAAATTCTGTTAGCCAGGTGGAACAGCAAAGTTCCCTGCCGCATGAACCGATACCACCAAGTCTGCTGGCTTCCTGGCGCATACTGATCTGCCGCATTTCCACCCTTACTTTGAATTCTGTCGCCAGGGCCTTGATAAGTTCCCGAAAGTCAACACGATCGTCGGCAGAATAATAAAACGTTGCCTTGGTGCCATCAGCTTGATACTCCACGTCGGTGAGCTTCATCGCCAGTTTTTGTATTGAAATGATCTCGCGAGTGCGCTGCAACATTGGCTGCTCCTTCTGGATTACTTCGTCAAATTTCAGAAGGTCTTTTTCGTTGGCATGCCGATAGATGGCTTTGATCTGATCATCATCGGGAATTTTCTTTTTCATCATCTGCAGCCTGACGAGTTCTCCCTGCAGAGCTATATATCCCAGGTGATGGCCGTTGGGGACTTCCACAATTACCGCATCGCCATTGCAAAACTGTAGTTTATTTACATTTCTGAAAAATTCTTTTTTACCGTTCTTAAAACGAATCTCTATGATATCAAATTTCTCACCGACAGCTATGTCCATTCCAGCCAGCCAGTCGAAGGAATTCAGTTTGTTGCATCCGGAAGTGCCGCATACACCGTTGCTTTTACATCCTTTTACCTGGGTACCTTCCCCACTATCGCATGTTGTGCATCCTGACATATTCAATTGTTAATTCAACACGTTGTTACGTGTCCTGAAATTAATACAATGTTTAAGAATAAAAAACCCTACTCTAGCGCAAGAAGGTCTTGTCCAATATCTTTTCGGAAGTACACATCCTTCCAATGAATGGCAGCCACGCCACTGTATGACTGATTTAATGCTGCCTGAACGGTATTTCCAAAACCTGTTACCGTAAGTACTCTGCCGCCATTAGTGAGTACTTTGCCGTTGGTCATTCGCGTACCGGCATGGAAAATAAGTGATGTCTTGTCAGCAGTTAGCAGGCCGTGTATTTCATCGCCCTTTTTATAATCTCCAGGATACCCTCCAGCCACCATCACAACCGTGGCCGCAGCTTGCGGATCAATTTCCAGGTTTATTTTGTCGAGGTTGCCTAATGCTGTGGCTTCCATGAGGTCGAGTAGATCGGTTTTTATCCTCGGCATCACTACTTCTGTTTCTGGATCTCCCATACGGACATTGTATTCGATAACAAAAGGTTCACCGCCAACATTCATCAAACCGATAAATATAAATCCCTTGTACTCGATGCCATCTTCCTGCAGTCCCTTAATCGTTGGTTTTATGATCCTTTGTTCGACTTTTTCCATAAAAACTTTATCTGCGAACGCAACCGGGGACACGCTGCCCATTCCACCTGTATTGGGGCCTGAATTGTTCTCGCCAATGGTTTTATAGTCTTTGGCTTCGGGAAGGATTTTATATGAATTTCCATCGCTAAGTACGAAGACAGACAACTCGATACCAGCGAGAAAATCTTCGATTACCACAGTGTCGCTTGCCGGGCCAAACATGCGATCACTCAACATCTTTTCGATAGTTGCGATAGCTTCCTGCCTGTCATGGCAGATGATAACACCCTTACCTGCGGCAAGTCCATCCGCTTTCAGAACCGTAGGCAAGTTTGTTGTCTGCAAATAGTTACGAGCTTCTTCAAGCGTATCGCGTGTAAATGTTCTTGAGCCGGCGGTCGGTATACGATGGCGATTCATGAATTGCTTGGCAAAATCCTTACTGCCTTCCAATTGGGCACCAACCTTTCCGGGGCCAATAATCATGAGATTCCTCAGATTTGCATCGGCGAGCAGGTATTCGCGGATTCCGCCGACAAGTGGAGCCTCCGGACCAACAATCACCATTTCGATCTGTTTGGAAATGATAAACTGTTTCAATTTCTCAAAGTCGTCAACGGCAATATCCACGTCTTCGGCAAGGCTGGCAGTACCTGCATTTCCTGGCGCCACATAAAGATAGTCGCACCGTGAGCTTTGCCTGGCTTTCCAGGCGAGAGTATGTTCTCTACCTCCTGAACCTATGATCAGAATTTTCATGAGTTTTACTTTTAGTTAAAGAAATCCCGCTTCGATCCGGGACATGTGGTTTGATTGAAAAAAAGTTAGTTCGCGTGATCCGACATAAATTTCACACGGAGCAACCGCAAGTCCTCTTCGTCGAATTCATCAGGCCCGAGAGCCTCCAACGCTTCGCTTATATCATCGGATTCGGCAGTCATAAAATATTCATAAACTTCATCCTGTTTTTCAGGATCAAGGATGTTATCTATGTAATAATCAAGGTTTAGTTTAGTTCCTGCATAGCAGATATTCTCTATTTCGTCGATTAGCTCAGAATAACTCAACCCCTTATCGTCAGCGATTTCACCCAGATCCACTTTTTTGTCGATTTGCTGGATGATGTAAATCTTTGTTTTCGATTTATTCACCGCAGATTTTACTACTATCTCTGACTCTGTTTCGATATCGTTTTCATCGACATAGTTTTGAATCAACTCCAGAAACGGTTTGCCAAATTTAGCGATTTTACCCATACCTACTCCATTGATCCTGGCCAACTCTTCGTTGGTGGTAGGATAAACGGTGGCCATTTCTTCGAGCGAAGGATCCTGGAAAATGACATAGGGTGGCAGATTCTTGCGTTTTGCCACATCCCTGCGTAGCTTTTTGAGTAATTCAAAGAGTGTAGCGTCATAGGATTGGGCTACGATTTTTGGTTCGTGATCTTCCTTTTCTATGATGCTTTCAAAGTCCTTGTCCTTGACCAGCGTAAAAGAATGTGGTTTTCCCATAAATGCCCGCCCAGCGTCTGTGAGTTTCAGAACGCCAATCTGGTCGAGGTCTTTTTCGAGAAAATGATGCAACAGGGTTTGCCGGATTACCGATGCCCAAAATTCGTCGGTTTGTTCCTTGCCCTTGCCAAATACTGGAAGTGAGAAGTGTTTATAACTCTTTACGTACTGATTTTCCACTCCCCGTATTACGTCTGCCAGGTGCTGCAGGCCAAAGCGCTCGTCTGTCTCTTTGGCGGCCTGAAGCACCAAGGTGACATATTCTTTTCCTTCATAAGTTTCCGGCGGGTATTTACACACGTCGCACCACATGGATTTGCCGCATTGCGAATCATCGTATTTTTCACCGAAGTAGTGAAGCAACTGCTTTCTCCGACACACGGAAGATTCTGCATACGACGACATTTCCTCGAGCAGGACTTTAGCATTCTCACGCTCAGTGACGGTCTTATCCTTCTGGAATTTTTCCAGCTTCAATATGTCCTTATAACGATAGAATAGTATACAATTTCCCTCCAGCCCATCTCGGCCTGACCGGCCTGTCTCCTGGTAATATCCTTCCAGCGATTTTGGCGTATCATAATGAATGACGAACCGGACATCAGGCTTGTCGATCCCCATGCCAAAAGCAATAGTAGCCACGATCACATCGATTTCTTCATTCAGAAAGTCATCCTGATTTTTCACGCGTGTGGCTGGCTCGAGGCCGGCGTGGTATGGCGCGGCCTTTATGTCATTAACCGTGAGAAGGCTGGCAATTTCCTCTACCTTTTTACGGCTAAGGCAGTAGATGATGCCCGACTTTCCCTTATGGTCTTTTATAAATTTTATGAGCTGCTTTTTCGCATGGACCTTTGGCCTGACTTCATAATACAAGTTTGGCCGGTTGAAGGAAGATAAAAACAAATCCGCTGAATCCAGTTCGAGGTTTTTCCGGATGTCGAGTTGTACCTTGGGTGTGGCTGTTGCCGTAAGTGCAATCACGGGCATTTTGCCAATTGCGTCCAGAATGCTTTTTATCCGCCGGTATTCAGGCCGGAAATCGTGCCCCCACTCCGAAATACAATGTGCCTCGTCGACCGCGACAAAGGATATTTTTGCTTTTTTTAGGAAATCGATATTTTCTTCCTTGGTAAGTGATTCCGGCGCTACATAAAGTAGCTTTACGTCGCCGGTCAGTGTTTCCTTTTTTACCTGGGTCATCTCTGCCTTGGACAGTGTAGAATTGAGGAATTTGGCATTGATGCCGAAGGCGTTCATCTGATCTACCTGATTTTTCATCAAGGCGATAAGCGGCGATATCACTATAGCAGTTCCTTCCTGCACGATGGCAGGCAACTGATAACACAAGGATTTTCCTGCCCCGGTAGGCATGATGACAAAGGTATTTCGACCGTCCATCAAATTCTTGATAACAACCTCCTGGCTGCCACGAAACTGACTAAATCCAAATACTTCTTTAAGCTTTTCCCTTATTCTGTCCAATGTAAATTTCGCTTTTGTGCTTTAAAGTAAAACTCGAGTCAGATGAACATATCTGACAATATAAATTAGTGGATATTTCCGAGTATTAAAATAATTATTTCTGAATTTAAATAAAAGCTTTCGTCTTCTCCGCAGATTCCACCAATTGTGCCCTTTCAGGTAGCCAAGCCGGTCGTAGTTCAGGTTAACTTGCCCGATAACTAAAATCCCACCATACCCGGGATGAAAAGGGAAGTAAAATTAACTCCTTTTTATTGAATAATGGATTGATAATTCAATAATTTGGGGCTTTAATATGAGGTAAATAATTCACACCTAACAACGAAACAATGAAGATGCAATCAGGCAATACATTTGTTGTAATCATGGCTGGCGGAGTAGGTAGCCGATTCTGGCCATATAGCCGAACCGCCCATCCGAAGCAGTTCCTCGATGTACTGGGCGTTGGAAAATCCTTGCTCCAACTGACTTATCACCGGTTTTTACCTTTGTGCCCAAAGGAAAACATCTATATCGTTTCAAATCAATCCTATCATGGGCTCATCAGAGAGCAACTTCCAGAACTGGCCGACGACCAGATATTGCTTGAACCCGATGGCAGGAATACAGCGCCCTGTATCGCATATGCCGCGTATAAAATTGCCAGTCGTAATCAAGATGCTATTACCATTGTGACTCCGGCAGATCATGCTGTGTTCATGGAGGATGACTTCGTCAAAACCTGTCGCACAGCGCTTGACTTCGCCTCTCAGGGACACAGACTTGTCACTATTGGCATTAAACCCAGTCGACCCGAAACCGGTTACGGATACATTCAGTTCAAACACGAAATAGAAGGGCCGGTGAAACCTGTTAAAACTTTTACAGAAAAACCCCAGCTTGAACTAGCTCAAACCTTCCTGGAAAGTGGTGACTTTGTATGGAATGCCGGCATATTTATATGGAAAACCGAAGCGATCATCGAAGCCTTTTGCAAGTATCTGCCTGAAATAGCTGAAACCTTCAACGTGATAACTCCACAGTACTACACAAAACAGGAGCGGGAAAAAATTGCATGGGCATATGCCAGAACCAAACCTATATCGATTGACTACGGTATCATGGAAAAAGCGACTAATGTGCATGTTGTGCTGGGTGATTTTGGCTGGTCGGATCTGGGATCCTGGGCATCACTTCACGAATACCACGATAAGGACAACAATGGAAATGTGATCGATGGTACTGCCATGCTTTATGACAGCACCCAGTGCATCGTCAGGTCACCAAAGGAAAAGCTCGTTGTGGTGCAGGGATTGGAAGGATACCTGGTTGCCGATTGCGACGATGTGCTGATGATTTGCAAAAAAGACGATGAGAAAATGATTAAAAGCATCGTTACTGATGTGAAAAGCGAGTTGGGAGACCAGTATATCTAAAAATTGCTGTCCAACAATCAACTACTTTGCTGCGCTTCTACGCTGTCTTAACGACTCGTAAATGACGATACCGGTAGAAACTGAGACATTCAGGGAAGCGATTTTGCCTTCCATGGGAATTTTGCAAATAGTATCACAGAGGCTTAAGTACTCAGGAGAAATACCATCTTCCTCCGATCCCATAATAATGGCCACCGGACCCGACAAGTCAGTTTCATAAATAAGTCCTTGTGCCTTCTCTGTGCAACCCACCAAGCGAATGCCACTTTGCTTCAGATACCGGATAGCTTCTTTCAAATTGTCTTCGCGGCATACCGGCAAAATACTCAGTGCACCAGCTGACGTTTTCATGGCATCACCGCCAATTAGTGCATTGCCTCTGCTCTGGATTACTAAGGCATCTACTCCGGCACATTCGGCCGTTCGAGCTATGGCGCCAAAGTTCCGCACGTCGGTTACCCTGTCGAGGATGAGAATGAATGGCTCTTTTCCCATGGAATAGGCAGTCTCCACCACATTGTCCAGTGAATGATACTGGATGGCCGACATAAACCCGATAATGCCCTGATGGTTCTTTTTCGTTACCCTGTTTAACGTTTCAACAGGCAACTGCGAATATGGAATTCTGAGGCTTTTGAGCTGGCCGATAAGTTGACGGATCAGGTCACCGTTCAGATCCTTTTGCACCATCACCTTTTCGATTTCCTTACCTGCATCAATAGCCTCCATTACGGCCCTGATGCCGTAAATAAAAATATTTTCCGATGGCTCCTTTGGCCTGTAGGGTCTTACTTGATTTTTCCGGCTCTCCACAATTCTACTGATTTAAACCATACCTTGTCGTAGGTTTTCTTTCGCATAAGTGTATAATGATCATCCGTGAATACATTCTTCACTTTATAAAATGAAAACCGCAGGTTGGGCATTGTCATATCCTGGTTATATACCCATTCGATGAGTTCTTCTGATTTATAGACATCATTGGGTGGACCGAAAATAATGTATATAATTCCCATATCGGTTTTCCACCCTTCTTTAAAGCTGGTAAATAAATAATTCGCGGATGCGACACGTTCATAATACCGCGAAACAGCTTCTGACGCCAATGATGGAACTTTTGCATTGTCGATCCAAAACTGGTCGAACGCCTGCTTGGGATTTTCAGCATTCCTTATCTGTGCTGTTTCTGCACTGGTCGATAGGTAGATCAGCGGCGGCAATATTTCATTAAAGGTTTTTGTTAGTGGGAAATATTTGTCCTGTACCCTTATACCTATACCATTGGTACTGCTGCTGTCTTTTTGAAAATAGTAAAGTCCTTTTTTTTCAAATTGAATCACTTCTCTCGGGTTCACCATAAAAACTGAATCGGCCCTAAATCCGGAGTTGCCCTTTCTTTCCTCAATGATCATTGGCGGCACTGCCTCTTCGAATTCGTAGGAATAGTGAAATCCATAAATAGGCTTGTCATAAGGCTGAATGCTACTGACCATGAATTCCTTTTGGCTGTTGATAAAACTATTCAGGTAAGGTGTGGACCCATCGGCGTTGAAGAATATAAGTCCATCGTTCGAGAAATTGTAATCAGGGATAAGCGGAATATCAAAATTGTAGTCAATGCCCGACTGCTTCCCAATCACACTGAGAATAGCCACATCCGCTCTGGAATCATAGGGTACGGCAAGCTTCAGGAAAACTTTTCCTGCACTTATGGAAATTATGTGCTTTTGAATGTCGAGTGTGTCCTTAAACAACACGTCACTGGTATGATAGCTGTCCACAAGCCGGAATGTATAATGGAAGTCGTCGAAAAATCGGTTATTATAGCTAAGTTCGAAATGAAAAATTAAAGAATCCCCATATTGAAAGACATGATGCTCAGCCCGTATCTCATTGTTCATTTTATAGAAGTAGGTGATATTTTCATCTATAAAAACGCCCTGGGCGATGGTTCGGGTGACAAATAATAGAAACACAGCCATGAAGAAAAGTATCCTTTTCTTTGTGCTATCGACAAAATGTACTGAAAACATGCCTGGTTTCACCATAACTTTTACCGGAAATTGAAAACGCATTAACGCAATCATGAGCAATTAAATTAATTTATTTTACTTTACAATGGTTTAAAAACGCATTAAATGCCCGTCTATACTACTGAAATTGCATCCGATGTCCTTGCATCAGATAACCCAATACATCAACGATTGCTGAAGCCATATTATTTAAGCATCGGATACTTGTCTGGCGATATTCTCGAAATTGGCTGCGGCCAAGGCCGCGGTGTGGAGCTTCTCCTGCCGCGGGTGAAGAGCTACACCGGCATCGATAAAATAGCCAGGGTGGTAACCAATCTTAAGGCCCAGTTTCCCAAAGGTGATTTCAGGCAAGCAGTGATACCGCCATTGACTGGACTCACTGACAACTCGTTTGATTTCGTGGTCAGTTTTCAGGTTATCGAGCACATTGAGGATGATGATTTGTTCATACGGGAAATACACCGTGTGTTGAAACCGGGCGGTAAAGTGCTTCTTACCACACCAAATATAAAGCTCTCGCTTTCCAGGAATCCATGGCACATAAGGGAATATACCAACGATGGGTTGAAAGCACTGGCGGGAAAATATTTTCAGAAAATTGAAATGATGGGAATAGGTGGTAATAAAAAAGTAATGGATTACCATGAACAAAACAGGGCCTCAGTCAGAAGACTCATGCAATTTGATTTCCTCAATCTCCAATACAGGCTTCCTGCATTTTTACTCAAAATACCATACGAGATTTTGAACCGATGGAACAGGGGCCATTTGCAAAATTCGAACAGCCGCCTCGTGGATGAAATTGGATATGACGATTATATATTGAGCGAAAGCCCCGATACAAGTCTCGATCTGTTTCTCGTAGCCCAAAAATAAAAATGCCTCCGTTGCTGAAGGCATTGATCCAAGATGGATTTTTTGTGATTTTGTTATTACCAAATCAAATATATCTAATCAAGCGGGTCTTCATTTGTGCTACGGCTTCTCTTGATCGATCTCTGCGGATTACGTGAAGATCATTCCCGATGAGCGCAAGCCTCAGTCTTTCCCACTCAGTATAGCTGGAGCCAGTAAGTAAATCCGATATTCTATTGTTCAGATCCGCCAGCATATTGCGGTAAGCAAGCTGATGTCCATGCTCATAGGAAGTTTTAATGTATTGTCTCACCAACCTGGTGAGTTCGGTTGAGTTTTCGTTTGATGGATTTTGATTTTTTTGCGGTGCACTTTTCTCGATTACATCGTAGAAATGAGTCATGATAATTTCAAAAGCAGTCATAGTAGCGAGTTTAAAAATTACAACTTTATATACGAATAGTTATAATTTGGTAACCCTGATGTTGTATCTTTTGAATTGAAAATATTTCAATATTTCTACCAGGATCAGCGATTGGGAATCAAACCCATTAAAACCAGTAGCCGAAGTTGAAATGGAAGTAGGTGGATGAGGTCTGAGAATCCTTCCCCATCGACACCACTACCGGTCCGAGAAGTCTCTCATAACCCAGGGAAAGTCCATAACCTATCCTGCGTTGTTTGCCACCGAGATAGCCGTCTTCAGGAACAGCATAAAAAAACTTCATCGGATACACGGTATCCACGTAGTTGGCCATACCAGAAAGGAGGACTTTTGGTATCATTTCATATTGCAATGTCAGTTTGGTAAAGAAATAATTCGGCGTAACGTACTCTTTATCCTTAGCTCCCAAATACTGATTGACATGCTTGAACCGCGGATTGAAACCACCGATAAAGTAATAGTCGGCAACATTAACATTCACCCCGTCGCTCGATGTTGCTACAAGGGAATTCTGAGAAATAATTGAAAACCGCTTAGTAATTGGAAACGCCTGGGTGTAGTATGTTTCAACTGCGAAAAAGGCCTTTGGATATACGGTTTCAGAAACCAGCGCAGAAGATGAATCATTTTCAAAAACACTTAGTTCGGTCTTTACATCCAATATTTGCTTTACCGTAATATTCAGGTAAGTGCCGGACCGATAAAAATACCGCTTGTCCAGGGTGTTATAATTTACAAACCCGATAAGACTAAAACCTCTACTTTTCAACTTTTCAATTGACTTTGCAAACTCTCCAATGACAGGCTTTTGATTGGCGTATTCGATCTGAAAACGACCGCCGAATGAAAAATTCTTGAAACTTGTTGATTGTAACTGCGCATACAAATCAAGGTTGTCTGCATTGAATGTGCCCGTCTGGATATTATCTTCGAAGTATGGCAGGATGTTATTTTGAAAGTATCCCCCAAACTGGATTCCAAAATTCTGCTTTTTACCCAGGTACTTCAGGTAGTTCAGGTCGACACGGGGGTTTTCTGAAAAAAATACTTCAGCGAGGGTTCGTGAGTTTTTAAATACAAGATTCTGCAAGGTGATGTTGGTATTCAAAGTAATCCTATTCTCAGAATCATATTGTAGGCCTATCTTCAGATAGCCAGCTTTAGCTTCACGGACCTCGATCATCAGCGTATAAATAGGCCCATTACTTATAATATTATAGGTTACCTTTTCGAAATACCGTGTGCCATAGAGCACACTAATCCATCGTTCTATTTCATCAATGGATAATATAGAGCCTTCCTTTATATGCAGTTTTCCCTTGATAATTTCCGGTGTGATTTTATCATTTCCACTGATAATGATATCTGTTATTAGATATTCGTTCTTTGCCTTAAGCTTATTCACTTGCTTCAGTGGCCCTATAGCCTTCAGGGAATCTGCCAATTGACGGAAAACTTCTTCAAATTCTTTTCCTTTTTCATTTCCGATTTCAATTATTTCCTTCCATTCTTTAAAACTTCCTGCTTTAAAGTCCTTGAGCGATGGTTCAATATAAATATCAACCATCTCGCATTGTTTGCGTGAGTCAAATGCGCTGGTAACGAAAGCCGCCTGAGTGAGTACACTTATAAGGTTATCGAGTTCATCTTTGCTATTCAAGTCGTGACTCACAAATACCCCAATCACAATATCTGCACCCATACCTATCACCTCTTCCACCGGAAAATTCCTCACTAATCCGCCATCCACCAGCAAGCGGCCGTCAATCTCCACCGGGGTAAACACTGTTGGTATGGCCATACTGGCTCTAATCGCCTGTGGCAGCGAGCCCTTATTTAGAAGTACTGGCTCTCCGGTAGCTATGTCGGCGCCGACACAAGCAAATGGTATTGGCAATTGACTGAAATCCTCAATATCGTGGGCTGGTCTTGTAAGGCGCGATAAAAGTTCTGAAAGCTGCTGGCCTTCGATAAGACCTTTCGGAAGACCTGGCTTCCAGCCTTCGATGGGCAACTCAGCAAGATATCTTCCATAATATTCCTTCTCTTCAATAGTAATCTCATTCAATGGGATTCTGTTACTCAGAGCAGCATCCCAATCGATTCTGGAGGCAATTTCTTCAATTTCATCTGCCGAATATCCAATGGCATATAAGCCGCCGACGATACTTCCCATGCTGGTACCAGTAATGTAATCGGGTGTGAGCCCCGCGTTTTCCATGGCCCGAAGAATTCCTATATGTGCCATACCCTTGGCGCCTCCACCGCTTAAAACAAGGCCTACTTTTGGCCGGACACGTACACTATCCTGGGAAAATGACAATATTGGTATAAGAATAAAAATCGATATGCTTATGAAAAGTACTGGCTTTTTCATACTCCTGCCCGGTTGATAATTGAGCAAAGATAACACGCCTCTTCG
>JBGSYX010000109.1:0-5899 GCA_041750735.1 Cyclobacteriaceae bacterium | reverse complement strand
TTGCAAAACCATCCACTGTTGCCCATTTTGCCTCATTCCGATTCAAGAAGCCAACGAAAGATAAGTTGATTTGTGGATTTTGAAAAGCATCAAGCAAGTGTTGTTTAGCAAGTTCATCCCCAGCGACACTTTCAAATTTATGCTTTGCAGTTTTAGTGTCACCCTTAGCCATTGCTGCTTGAATTGCCTGCAATCTCTCTTGCCCAATATGAATCGGAGCACTATCCGGACCCCAAAAAATCCTATGGAGGAAAGGTTCCAATATTATAGTAATTATTGACTGCTTGGTTTCAATTTTTTTCATGAGATATTCATGGTTAGGCAACTCTTCTAGTAATATTGCTTTCTTAGAAAAGTAATGGAAGGAGCGAATTGTGTCATTCACCGAACCTTCAGCGCGATAAGATAGAAGATAACTATGAATAGGGTGTGCCAAACAATCGATATAGCGATCCAGTTGCCGATCCATGACTATCTGCCCCTGTGAATTTACGGTGACAAGCTTCTTTTCTGACAGAGATGATAACGCTGCTGATGCTATCAAGGAAATTTCTTCAAACAATAGCCCGGTCATTGGATTCCGAAATCCAATGACTGTAACAGGAGAGATTTTTGATAGCAGAAACCATAACTCATTATTGGTTAAAACAATTTGATTTTCCATGGTTTTCAATCTTTCAGACAACCTATAACTTAATTCCCAAGTCTTCTAAATATTTTGATGGATCAAATTTGTTTTTGACTAGAGTAGTTGTGTCCCCAACATAGTTGCCTTTGTCATCAAACTTGGGTTCACGAAATTCGAGATGCAAATGCGGCCCAGTGGATCTTCCCGTGCTACCCATCATTCCAATCTTTTGCCCACTCTCAATCCTATCCCCTTGATTTATATTAGAAGGTTGTTCTTTCATGTGAGCGTATAATACAATCTTCCCATCATCTTGAAGTATCTTTATGTAATTGCCGTAATCGTGTAGGTTCCCTTTATCGTCAAGATCAGGCCCAACTTCTACAACCTTCCCTAAAGATAAGCTGTGGATTTCAGCGCCCTCAGGTGTACCTGTGCCAATATCGATTGCTACGCCACGTTTTCCATCTTTTGAGTCGCCTGAATAATGTATACCTTGAGTTAATACAGGAATAACTCCTTGTACTGGACCTTTTGTTGCAATTGTTGAATTACCTGCTTGCTTTTTGGCGTTATCCAATATGTCAGATGCAATCCAGCCCTCTTTTCCATCACTTGTTCTCGCCCTTATCCATCTATGGTTATCTTTATCTATTACTTCGTCGCTGATTTGTGTAACCTGACTTCCTGTTGGTAAAGTGGCTATCTTTTGCCCCAATAAATTGGCCGAAGCCCGAAGGTTAATGGGAGTCGTTATATTTACCATTTTGAGTTGTGAGCCACCATCTACAACGACTGTTCCTTTACTGATATCCGGTAATCTGGTAATTAAACCGACGATTTCATTCATAACAAAACCACCCAGTCCCCAGAAGAGAAATGCTTTTGCCAAATTAGAATTATTTAGGAAGGCTAGGGATTTTAAAATAGGCGAATTTTCAACAAAATTACTAAACAGATTGAATAAGTTAACCATAGCATTATTATTCGTTTCATTTGCGGCCTCAAACTTATTGGCTCTCTCTAATAATTCTCCTGCCAATTCGCCAGAACGATTTTGTAGTTGAGCGCTTGTATGGTATGCATCTACTGTAATAAGATCAAGTTTGGACTGCAGTTGGCCATCATACAAGCCTTTACTCGTATTGGACGCCGTGATTTGTGTTTGGATTTTACTCAAACCACTTGACGCATCAGTCAATTGCTGTGAACTACTACGCAGATCAGTGGTTATAACCTTGATATCACTCATATTTCCTCACTAAAAAACAAGAGAGCTTATTGCGTCTTTTCTTCTTGAAGCATTATTAATGCGTCGTCCAATTCTTTTGTAAACCGAGTAGCAACGCTTTTTTGTACATCCAAAGAACAATTTGGAAACCATACCATGGTGCCATCGGTATTTTTCCGCCCACGCTCAGCATAAATCGCCTTAATGATTTCTTCGTCACTCATTTGTGACAGATTTTCCCCTTTCACGGCATTTGCAATAACAATATTATTTGGTCCGTGTTGCACACCAGTTGACCAAACCACATCCTGTAGGGCCCATGATCTTTCGTTAACATCCAATCCCAATCCCTTAATCTTCTCCACAAATGGATCATAATGGGTTTGCTTGATATACTCATGCTGTGCTTCTAGGAACTTTTCTGGATCTCTGTTTGCTATAGACTTCCACGTCTCAGTAAATTCTGGGGAACCTGGTACGAGATTTGCAAACTCGACAGACCACGAAGCAGCAGCTGATGACTTTAAGAATTTCGAAACTGTTCCCCCGCTCTTGCTAGTCATTTGATAAGCTCCGTAAGAAACTCCACCCGGATCACCAACTCCTGAGGATACAGCACCCGGATTCCCATTACTCTCATATTTTTGAGATAAAGCACCCAACTTTACAGAGCGCTCCTTTTTCTTGATATCTGATGTTGGTTGAGATGTATCCTCGTTGGATTTGCTTTCTCCCGTTAAGAGATCCTTTATGTCTGGCAAGTATATTATCAACCCTATTATTAGGCCAGCAAATCCCCCCAAACTCAACAATAAAAACACTTTGGCCAAATCGTTCTTATTAAGACCACTGAACGCTCGTAGTACAGGGGAATTTTCAGAAAAACCAATAAAATTATTAGACAGTAAAGCCATTTCTTGCGCGTTTGTTTCATTAGCAAGTTCAAAACGATTAGCCCGCGACAACAGTTCCGTTCCTAGCTCATTAAGGCGGTTTTGAGAACTGATGGCCGAAGCCGAGCTCCCATATGTAATGGCTTTAAAAGCTTGTTGGAGCTGACCACTATAAACTGAATTTGCTCCAGGAGAAATACCCAAAAGCTGGTTTTGAAGAGATGCAAGATCGTTCGCACTCTCTCTCAAAATCGCAGCTTCCTTTTTTAAGTTATCTGTATTAACCTTTATTTGGCTCATAAGACCTTCGCTATAAATCTTGAACACTAAGCGGTTGTCTATATAATTGTATCCAAATATCTATTGCCGAGCAATCAACTGAAGTATAATACATTAAGGATAGAATTCTTATGGCGGCGCAAACTCCTGGGAAATGGATAACACCACAAGAAGCGTTGGAAGCTGCTAACCAATATCGAGCTGCTGCATCAGAGGCAAGAATTGTTGCTCAAAAGGTTGCACAGGCGGGGATGCGGCTTGATGGAAGTTGGCTTGGCAACGCGAAGAATATATTTGATTCACACTTTAATTCGTTACCTTCCGAGTTGGCAGCTTATGCTGATATGCTAGATCGAATGGCTCATGAGATTTCTAATATTGAAGTTTGGGTTGAGTATGATCAACAAGGTGAGTAGGTTATGAAAAAACCTACCCTAAAAAGAAAGCCCGGGAATAGTTATTCTATGAAAGTATCCTTAGACGATCTCGAAAAAACAGCAAAGGAATTTCAGAAAGCCGGCGATGAAACCAATGCTATATTAAACCGCTTAGAAAAATCAGTAAAAGATTTAGAGGATTCTTGGGACGATGCTGGTCAACAGATTTTTTATAAGTACTACCAAGATTGGCATTCTCACATCGTGGTAATCTCTCAACTGCTCGATATGGCAGCGAATGAACTTAATGCTATCGCTGAAAGGTATCACTCAGCTGATAATGATCCTGCAGGTTGATGAAAATTGCCAGAAAGATTGTACCAAAGTGGATGATGTGATTCAGGTGAGTAATCGATTTGATCTCTTGTTCGCAATAGAGCTTAAAAAGTTCGTCATTTCAAATGTGTATGAAACCAGGAGGCTAGAATGGATCTTTATCTAAATACAGGTGATATTCAAACCGCTGCTACGCAGCTCAAGAATAAAGCATCCGATATGGAATCTGCGATTCAAACATCTGAAAATTCCATAAGTCCGCTGAGAAGCTTTAAGAGTCCCCGAATTGTTCGCGATCTTGAAGCTTGGGATAGTATCAAGTCGACATTCGAAAAGACTTTGCAGAGCTTGTTGGAAGCTGCTGACGAGTTGGTCAAAGCAGCTGAAGCTAACGAAGCAGCTAATCAATAGCACTGAATGTTTTACAAGACAGTCGAGCTAACTGGCTCGACTGTCTTTCTAATGTTTATCTATTTCCAATTTTTGACTGCATGGGCTTCGTCACTACAAAAGGGGCAATTTGATGTTTAACCGATCCCCCCGTATACAACAGCGTGTCACAGAAGATCTGATTCAGATTACTCCTCCTAAACCATTACCGGCGAAACCCCAAATCAATTGGTTAACTATTGGGCTACCGATAATAGCTGTTGGTATTGTGATTGCCCTGATGTTCTTGTTTTCTGGTAGTACATCTGGGTTATCTTATGTGATGTTTTTGCCTTTAATATTGGCATCTGTATTGGCATCTGTTTTGAACCATCGCAAGCAGGATCGAGATTACAAAGAAGCATACAGAAATAATTTTGCTCAGTTTGAAAATGAGATTGAAAATAAAAAGAAGAAACTCATTGAAAACAAGCTGGATCGGCTCGCTACATATGTAGAGAATGATCCCCCCGCTTCTACATGTTTAGATTTGGTAATTCATCAAGCATCACGGCTTGGCGAGAGGAGACCGGATGATGCCGATTTCCTGACCTTCCGTATAGGAACGGGAAGCAGGGAGTCAAATATTCGGGTGGTAGGAATATCACCTGATAATCGGGATCCAGATTACGATCCTCTATATGGAAAACTTGATGATTTGATACAAGATGCTAGCAAGATCGAGGATGCCCCAATCATTTGTAATCTAAAAGAGATAGGTTCTCTTGGGGTGGCAGGGAATATTGAAGAACTCCGGCAATTTGGGTGGGCTTCTGTGCTCTATCTACTTACTCATCATTGGCCATCGGAGGTTAACATTACAGCTTTTTGCAGCTTTGTTGAGGTTGAAAATTGGCGATGGCTTGAACAAGTACCTCATAAGACGAAATTATTTATTCGCCCTGTTATTGAGCTAAGAGAAAATAAAACCGTCAAACAAGCATTGCATGAGCTTGAGGAAGAATTACGCAGGCGTAAAACAGTAATTCAAAACGGACCGTCATTTGTTGTTGGTAATAGGGAGACCATACTTCCCAATTTAGTTTTAATATTTGATCGCATTTCAGGGATTTACAATCATGCTGCTTTTTCTATCCTCTTGAAGGAAGGCTGTGCATTGGGCGTTTATGGTATCTTCTTAGTAGATCGAGTGCAAGATATCCCATCCGAATGTGGCGCAATTGTATCGTTTGATGGAGGTGTGCTCTCTTATAAAATTACAGGGCCGAATAAAGAGTTATTTGATGATGTCAAGCCAGATGAAGCATCAAAAGAGATGGTAAAAACATTCGCAAATGGGCTTGAAACCATTAAATGGTTGATTCCTCAGCAAGTTACTGACCCACCTGCAAAAGTCTCGCTTCTAGAACTATTCCCATTCCCTCATTTGGAAGATTTGCCAATCGAAGATTGGTGGACAGGCCATTACCCGTTTGGATATTTACGTGCACCAATTGGCAAATTTTCTCCGACAGCCGATCTAATATTTGACCTCAACGATAATGATACAGGGCATGGCCCACATGGCTTAATAGGCGGGATGACAGGATCGGGAAAAAGCGAACTACTTAAGACCCTTATTCTTTCTCTGGCGCTCTCGCATCATCCTTATGATCTCAACTTCGCGTTAATCGATTACAAGGGAGGCGGCGCGTTTGATGAGTTTCGTTCGCTTCCTCATGTAGTTGGGGTAATTACCGATATACAAAATCATGCCGATTATGCT
>JBGSYX010000108.1:0-5341 GCA_041750735.1 Cyclobacteriaceae bacterium | reverse complement strand
GGTTCGCGTGGGAAATATATCTGTACCGGCGCTGATTGATTTCTTTCGCTATGCGGATTTCAGAACTTCCTTCCATAAAGCCAATCTCAGCTTCCCGTTACAGGCTATGCCCTTTGGCCCTCCCGGCATGGGTATATCATTCAAATGGTGGCCAGTAAAGGATTCAGAGCTTTATGTAACAACGATTGCCAACGACATCAATTCTGAAATTGAAAACATCAATTTCTCTAATATTTTTAACACCGGGGATATATTCTTTGGATCTGAAATAGGGTACAATTGGAAGAGACTGGGTGCCAAGGGAGGTGAATTGGACCATATACATTTAAATATATTTTATGCGGATGTGCCCAGTGAAAAACAGTTTGCTCCTGTAGCTTCTGCAGGCTGGGGTTTTAAAATTGCCGGAGAGAAACAAAAAGGCAACTGGGTCGGGTTTGCCAACTGGGCGTATAACTCATCCAAAGGTGGGGGCTTCGGCTTAACCTCGCTTCAACATTCGGTTAATCTCGGAATGGCTTTCAACAATCCCTGGCGAATCAAAGGGGAGATCGCAGTGGCCTATTTATGGAGTAAATCGTTAAATGATGGAAGATGCGGCGCATTGCCATGTACCGGACAACAACAATCGGATATAGAACTTTACTGGAAAATACTTGTACTGCCTGACCTGTGGGTAACGCCGGGTCTTCAGATGGCTTTCAACCCCAGCCTGCTCGATGGAGTTCAAACACCCGGTCTTGTCTGGACACCGACGCTTAGATCGCGGGTATTTTTCTAAAAACTGTTCAATGTGATACATATAAATTACTCCTGGTTTTTAGATCAGGAATATAAAAAATCTTTTTTGCACAGCCCCTGGTACAGGGGAAAGGAAACCTGGAAAATAGCCGGGCGGGAAAAGCCGATATGCTCTTGCAATACGACCGCGCGACCAGGAAGTAATAAAAATCACACCTGATGCCTTGTGAAAAGCAGGGTTTTTAAGTTGAAAAAGTTACTGGTCTGATGATAGAAAGTGTTGCAGACGTCCTGCGGGAGAATGAGGCAGTGGTGTTGAGAAAAAAAGTAATTCATTGGGAAGCTGTCCTATACTGGGCAGCTTCCTTTTTTATACATTGCCATTCGAGGAATCGATACTATATGCGCATGATCTGCCTACACAATGCTTCTCATGGAATAGCTAAGTGAGGCGATTGGTCCTATCCTTTGTTTTTTTCTTTGCGTTTGGCCTCCTTAGCAGCTCTTTTCTCCTTTAAATTTTTTGTCGGTTCCTTTTTCTTGTTTTTGGATGGTGCATCTTTTTCTTTCGACATGACTTTGGTTTTTAGGGTTACACAATAAAATTGATTTTGCCGGCGCCTGGTTTGAACCGTATAGGCGGATGGATAATCTTATGTCAGGCACTGCATTGAAAACCGCCAACGGTTATTCCGAAATATAACGTTTTTCCTTTTTTTCCTTGAGGACGTACTATGGATTTTTTTCCATTTACCCGGTTATCCGCCGTCAATGGAAAACACCAGGGCGGACTGCCGGATTGGTCAATGGAATGTATCGCAAAGGAATCCGATAACACGGCAATATTGACCGACTAAGATCATGCATCATGATGAAAAAGGATGAAAAAGGAGCTTTCAATTAGCTTTGATTGGTCTTGTAACAAGGAAATATTTTATAATCGGCAGAATAGTCACGCACTACGTTTTGCTAAATGCGCGACAGAATGAAAAAACCGATTGAACCTGCCTGTCGGTAGGCTGGGACCTTTCTTTTAATTTTAGGTACAAGTCACAGATTTGCGCCAGCATGGGACCAATCCCCCGCAATCGCGTGATTTACCGGGGCTTCTCGCTCGGCCTTACAGGCCGCGCAAAGCCTTAGTTATTATGCACTGGGCTTTGTACTTGTCTCGGTTTTGCGTTTTGCGAAGTATTCTATTACCTCTTCTTTAGTCATTTTTGACAACTTCGTACTCAATTTGTCTCGCTGCTCGCGCATAAATTTAACTGCGTCAAATTGTTTCTCTATTGCCTTATCTATTGTTTTCATATTTCTCAAATTCTCTAGGTGAACGTATCTCTAATTGCTTATAACCTTTTTTAATATTTATAGAGTTATAACCCCTTATTCGGTCAACATTCACGATATGTTTAAAATTCCAACTTATTAAATAATCAGTCGGTTTATTGTCGCCAAAGCTATATGTAAACAGTCAGCAAAACTTGTTTGCCCAACTACTCCTTCCGAGATATATTCAGCCGCCAATTCTATTGCTTCATCAGTCACATCAAGAAACTCAGTCAACTCAACCTTTAGTCCCCTTACTAAGTCTTTAACTCTACCTGGAGCACTATTTAGCTCATCCTGAGTCACTGAGGAGAATAGTAATTTAAATTCGTTGTTTTAAAGTCTATCAAACAACGGTCTTGTGTGTTCAGCGAATTCATCATCATAATATTCGCCAAAAACTGAAGTATCTATGTAAACTCTCTGTTTCACCAGTCTAATTTACGAAAAATAGTCATCACTTTCATTGGAAACGGCCGCTTAGCCTTGTGAATAACGGTTTGCAGCTACAAGAAGTCGGCGATTTTTACCACAAATGCTGATTCGGAGAACCAATGTTTGACTAACCACCAATATGTCTGATCAGCACTGAACCGTCTCATTTGCCAAACTGATGTTAGCGGTTGCTGGTAATTATCTGTCCACTGTGTAATTAAGCTCAGTTACCCCGCATGTAAATTGTCGGGTTGTTGGCAATAGTTTTAGATTTATTTTGTCGTTGATATTCTCAAACAATGGAATTCCTCGTCCAAGAATAATTGGATTAAAAAATAGCCAGTAGCCGTCAATTAAGTTCAGCTGAATAAGTGAATGTGTTGCCGTCGGGCTACCAAAAAGCAGGATGTCCGCACCTGCCTGTTGTTTTATTTCATTTATTCTGTCCGAAATGTTGTCGCTAATAATTTGTGTATTGGCCAAACTCGCGCCTTTCATTGTTTTTGATAAAACAACTTTGTGGGATTTCTTATACCAGTGTGAATGTTCAATGTCGTGTTTGGTTGCGGTCGGCTTGTCTGCTGCGGTAGGCCAATAATTTTCCATCATCTGATAAGTTACTCGTCCATATAATGCGGTATCCCCTTCGCTTATCCGATTGCCGATGTAATCGAACATTTCTTCATCAAAATTAATCCAGTTCATTTCTCCGTTCGGTCCTGCTACAAAACCGTCAAGCGATAGATGCATAAATGAAATTATTTTTCTCATATGGTTCTATTTTTATGGTTGTTAATAGGTAGTAACTGACTATTTACAATGCGTTGAAAATGGATTTTGAGAACAACAATCTTTAAACATCAATACCCTGCCGCCATGCCGTCTTTCCTGGATTCGGACGCACCAATGAAGGTCTTGTTTTTCTCGTCCCACATAATCGCCTGGTAGCCGCCATATGGCCCAACAGTAAACCGGATATCATGGCCCATCTTTCGAAGTTCGCGCACTGTCTCTGTTTCAAAGCCTGATTCTAATTGTACATACCCGCCATCGGTCATGCTGGTGCCGGTTGGCTCGGACGAACCCTCATGGTTTATACGGGGAGCATCACCGGCCTCCTGCAGGTTCATCCCAAAATCAATGATGTTCACCAGCACCTGCACATGTCCCTGTGGCTGCATGGCTCCACCCATGACGCCAAAACTGAGCCAGGGCTTGCCATCCTTCGTCACAAATGCCGGGATGATGGTGTGGAAAGGTCTTTTGCCGGGTTCGTACACGTTCATGTGGTTTTTGTCCAGTGCAAACAGGTTGCCCCTGTCCTGTAACACAAAGCCAAGTCCGATGGGTGTCATACCCGAACCGATGCCGAGGTAATTGCTCTGAATGAGCGACACCATGTTGCCGTCTTTGTCGGCCGTAGTGAGGTAAATGGTATCGCCATGCCCTAACTTCCCAGCCGGATAGCTACGCCCGGCGCGGTTCGGATTGAACAATTTATTGCGGTCGGCGGCATACTCCTTTGATATGAGTTCATCAACCGGAATAGTATTGAAAGCCATGTCGGAATAGTATTTGGCGCGATCTTCGAAAGCGAGCTTTTTCGCTTCGATGAACAAATGCATATACTCTTTACTTCCAAAACCCATGGATTTCAGGTCGTATTGTTCCAGGATATTCAGAATCTGAAGCACCGCAATGCCTTGTCCATTGGGAGGCAATTCCCATACATCGTATCCGCGATAATTTGTTGAAACCGGATCGATCCATTCGGAAGTATGACCGGCGAGATCCTCATAGCTAAGAAAGCCGCCCTGTTCCTTCATATAGGTATCAATTGTTTTAGCAATATCACCTTTATAGAAAGCGTCTCTCCCACCCTTCGCTATTTTTTCCAGCGTACTGGCTAAATATGGATTTTTAAAGATTTCTCCTTTTGCCGGAGTTTTACCATTTGGCATGAACACTTCCTTAAATCCCGGGTATTTCTCATATCTCGACGCACTGCCTGCGAGGTAATAGGCGATCAGTTCGGCCATCGGAAACCCATTTCTGGCGTAGTCGATCGTCGGTTGCAGGATTTCAGGCATGGATAATTTGCCAAATTTCCCATGTAGCTGATACCACCCATCAACGCAACCCGGCACTGAAACGGGCAAGGGCCCGTATGCGGGTATTTCCTTATACCCATTGCTGAGAAAGTAATCTAATGTAAGCGATTTCGGCGATCTGCCACTTCCATTCAGACCGTAAAGCTTTTGAGTTTTTGCATCCCACACAATGGCAAAAATATCACCCCCTATCCCATTGCTCACGGGCTCCATGAGTCCGAGGCAGGCATTGGCCGCAATAGCAGCGTCAACGGCTGAACCGCCTTTTTTTAAGATGTCGAGCGCGACCATCGTGGCCAACGGATGGCTGGTGGCAGCCATGCCATGCTGTGCAATAACCTCAGAGCGTGTGGCAAATGGCTTGCCTGTGATCCGGTCCTGGGAAAAACAATGAAATCCAGCGAATAATAAGAGCGAAAAGATGGCTATATATTTCATGCGATAGAGTGTTAAGTCTTGTTGATCAAAAAATATTCTTCCTGATAAAGATAGGTTTTCTTTCTATCAGTGGTAATCGTTGTAAAAGGAAATGATATGAATGCGGAGCTATTTCGAGTTTGTTGAGAAAATGCAAAATTCAAGTTTTGTTAAAACCAGCCATCCATCTGGGTTAGCTCTTCATCAGAAATGCATGCTTTTTTAAGTATATATATTTAAAGCCTTGTACCTCGAATGATTTAATAATGCTATAGCTTAAAAATAGCAACACTGAAACATATATTTTA
>JBGSYX010000107.1:0-17549 GCA_041750735.1 Cyclobacteriaceae bacterium | reverse complement strand
GGTTACTGGATTATTCACGGCCGATACTTTTACCGGAAAGGCCAGCGTAGAATATAATGATTTCCCAATGACAGCCACACGGCAGAAATAGCCGGTTGATTGTACAATATTTGCAGAGGGGCCATGAGCCCCTTTTTTATTGTAGATGAATTTCAGGTAGAAAAGAGGCCTTGCTCAGTGGGTGCTTTTGCTCAGCAGACTTTTCATAGCCGGGCCGCTTATTATACTGGTTACCAGCGCCATCACCACGAGGGCTATAAATATTTGCTCATTGATCAGTCCAACTTTCATGGCGATAAGACCAAGAATTATTTCCATGGCGCCCCGCGCATTCATTCCAAAACCGATGGCCAGTGCTTCCCTTTTCGTAAATCCTCCCAAGTACGAACCATAACCTGCGCCTATAATTTTTCCCGCAAAGGCAATGACCAAAATTATTGCCACAATGGCAATATCAAAACCCCGAATAAAGTCGATGTAAAGCCCAATGGAAACAAAAAACAGGGGACTGAAAATGTTATTAATGAAGTGATGAACAATCTCTTTTACCTTATCAGAAAAATGGATGGAATCACCCAATGACACGCCGAAGATAAATGCTCCGAATACGGCGTGAATGCCAATTTTCTCTGTTACGGCTGCACCAAGGAAACAAAATGCAAGCGCCAATGTGATCATACCGCCAGGCCAGGCCATTCTGCTGCTGATCCATGGCAGCACCGCATTGATCAGCGCCTTACCAATCGTAAGCATGAATACCGTAAATCCGAGCGTTAGTCCGATCGTTTCATAAACATTCAACCCACCGGTCTGCTGGCCCATCATACTCAGAACCACAGTGAAAATTAGCCAGCCAATCAGATCATTGATCATGGCTGAAGATATGATCAGCATGCCAAATCGCGAGCGCATCATGTTGATATCCATGAGGATTCGCGCTATTACCGGTAAAGCAGTAATCGACATAGACGTGCCCATGAACATACCCATTAATGCTTTGTTCGTCGAGCCTTCCATGTCAAAGAATGTTGGAAATATAAATGGTGTCATAAATCCAAGGGCAAACGGTATCACCAATCCCAGGAAGCTGGTATAAAATGCCTGCTTTCGCTGTTGGATGACAATGCTCAATTCCACTTCAAGGCCTGCGATGAACAACAATAGCACTGCAGATACGTGAACAAATCCATCGAGTATAAGAGACGATTGTCCATCTTCGGGAAATAGGTTCTCAAAGAAATCAGGGCTTATATGTCCGAGAACTGTTTTACCGAGGATGATGCCGGCTATGATTTCACCAACCATCGGCGGGAGGTTCATGTAACGAGCCACTTCTGCTAATAGACGCCCAAACGCCAGGAGTACAAATAACTGCAACAGAAGATTATATATTTCCTCGTGGTTCATTGGTGCTTGTTTTTTACTACGAGAAGGTTGCAGGGTATGTCTTCGAAGATAAACTCCAGATTATTGGTGAATAAACGATCAATGAAGTTTAAGCGCTTTTTTACAGCTCCGAGCACCAGCAAGTCGGCATGGATATGGCTGGCATACTTGCGCAATTCATAACCTGTTTTACCCGATATAATTTTTATATTGAAAGGGGTCCCTTTCAAATCCAGTTGGGCAACTCTTTCTTCTACCTTTTCAAATTCCTGCTGCAACATATTTTTACGCATGCCCGAGATCTCCTCCCTGGAATACTCCGACAGAACCGACAATCCGAGGGCATAAAGCTTTGCTTCACGGACAAAGTATAAATGATCTGCCTTTTTCAGCGTGGCCATTGCAGCGCCTGCAGCGAGTACCCGAGATGTGGGAGTTAAGTCTTCGGACTCGATGGCCACACACCTGTATCGAATGGCTTTGACCTTCGGTTCTATCAGTATAAGAAGGGAGCAGGGTGCGTGTCTAAGTATTTTCAGCGCAATAGATCCCACATAATATTTCAACAGGTTTTCGTGCCGCAGCGCCCCCGCAATCAGCAGGTCCATCGCCTCCTCTTTGCATACTTCAATGATGGTGCCTGCCGGTTCTCCGGATTTCCAGATTAGCTTAAAATTTCCAGCCTCAAGACCCGCAAATGAAACAAGTTCGTTCATTTGCTTCTGGCTTCTATCATCTTTTATGCCTACATGAATCAGGATTAGCTCAGCATCAAACAGGTCCCTCAGGCGCACTGCTTCCATGAGCAAAGCCTTGCAGGTAGGTGAGAAAGCAAGAGCGAGTCCGATTCGTTTAAACATGGATCCCAAATGATATTTGCGTGTACCTCCCGATTTCAACAGGTATTAAGTAACATTAAAATGAAGTTATTCTATCGATAAAGTAAGTAATGATTAGACCTCAGCTGGGTACTTCATAAATAGTTCTAATTTTTTTGGCATTCAACCTAGCAAGCAGCCATTTATCAATCTTCTCTTTCTCTCCTTTTAATATTTTTGCTTGATGCTGCAGAATAATTACCGGCATTATCGATGGTAAACTATCAGATTCAGTGTAGAACGATGTCTCCGCATATGAGCAGGCTGAAATTTGAGGATATAGAGCATGTAGCTCGTCCATGAGGGCTTTGCCAGTCCTACTCTTTGCCGATATACTATCGATTTGTTTTTCTTTATTATTTAGTGCCATGCTCATTTTGCCTAATTCCTCTTTCAGCGTGAATACTTCCGAATTCGTCTCCTCCATTCTGAGATTGCGCAGCCCCTCAAAAATTTCGATGGTAGCGGTTTTTAATCCATATTCGTTGGCTGCCTGACGGACATAGGTCTTTTTGTATTCATTCATATCCTCTCGACCATACACTAGAGTTATAGTGCTGGTATTTGGATTTATATCATGAGTCAATAAAAAGCTTCCTTCATAAAAACTGACACTGGCGACATAACTTTTGGCAGAGTCAGCAAATTTTTCATTCAATACCAATCCATAACCAAAATAAACACTTGGAAGCATCACGACTAGGATTACCGCTGTGATCCAGCGGTTTATCCTTTTTTTTTGAGCTTGTTCCACGAATGATCTGATGGGAAATTTGAGTATTTGCGACATGGCTACCGCGGACATGGCGATAAAAACCGTGTTGATAGTAAAAAGGTACAGCGCCCCCAGGAAAAAATTCAATTGAAGTGTAGCAATGCCGTAACCTGCAGTACATAAAGGCGGCATCAGCGCAGTTGCTATAGCCACACCTGGTATCACATTGCCTTTTTGCCGGCTACTGATGGCCACAATTCCCGAAAGTCCGCCGACCATCGCTATGATGACGTCATAAATAGTTGGGCTGGTCCTGGCTAACAATTCGGAATGGGCGTTGGACAAAGGACTCAATACAAAGTAAGTGGTAGAAGCAAAAAGGCTGACGCCGACGGCAAAGCTGAAATTTTTCAGTGCCCGCCTGAAAAGGTCAAAATCATAAGTGGCAAGGCTGTAGCCCATACCGTTTATTGGACCCATAAGGGGTGAAATAAGCATGGCTCCAATAATCACTGCGGTGGAGTTTACATTCAATCCGACAGAAGCTATAATAATGGCGAACATCAAAATCCAGAGATTGGTACCCTTGAAGACGCTGTCTTTTACGAAGTTGGTATGGATGATTTCGAAATCATCGAGTTCTGACTGTAGCTCCAGATAATGCACCACCTTTCTTACGACTTGAATCGGATTCATATGGACGTTATTATAATTTTATTTCTGAATAGAGGAATGATTTTTAGTGTACTATTAATGTAACAGTTTTGAGACGTACGCGTCAGGCTTATTTAGTACTGAAACTGAATAATCGCCTCCTGCATAAAATTAATTACAATTCATGGTGGTTTATTCAAAGGCCTGAAAAATTTTCTTGCCGTATGTTCGGCGCTTCTGCGGTAAGATCCTGTGTACGGGTGATTTTGCTTGCTCCGGTATCGTGACCAACCGGCATTTGTGGCGTAGGTTCCTTTGTATATCTTTGTGCCTGAAAATCGAAATTCTTTATTTTTAATCTCTAAGCAAAATCAACGTGAAACAGGAATTTGACTTCAAAATAAAAGACATTATTGCCCATGCCAAGGAATACGGCTTTGTATTTCCATCAAGCGAAATATACGATGGACTCCAGGCGGTATATGACTTCGGCCCTTATGGTGTTGAGTTGAAAAATAACCTGAAAAGCCTGTGGTGGCAGGCCATGACTAAGTTGAACGAGAATGTGGTGGGCATTGATGCCTCCATCTTCATGCACCCGCTTACGTGGAAGGCATCGGGTCATGTGGATAGCTTCAATGATCCGATGATCGACAACAAAGATTCGAAAAAACGGTATCGTGCTGATGTGCTCATTGAGGAAAAGGCCGCACAACTCGCCGTAGATGGCAAACAGGACGAAGCCGATGCTCTCATGAAGGAGATGGGCCGACTGTTGGATGCCGATGATTTGAACGGCGTTCGCCAACTCATCATCGACAATGGCATCGTTTGCCCGATTTCTGGGACTTCCAACTGGACGGAAGTTCGCCAGTTCAACCTTATGTTTTCCACCCAAATCGGTTCAGTAGCCGATGATGCCAGCAATATTTATCTGCGTCCTGAAACAGCCCAGGGTATTTTCGTGAATTTCCTCAATGTGCAGAAAACCGCCCGAATGAAGGTGCCTTTTGGCATCGCCCAAATCGGTAAGGCTTTCAGGAATGAAATCGTCGCCCGTCAGTTCATATTCCGTATGCGTGAATTCGAGCAGATGGAAATGCAGTTTTTCATTCGCCCCGGCGAAGAAATGGAATGGTACGAGCGATGGAAGCAGATCAGGATCAAGTGGCATAAGGCCCTTGGTATTCCGGCAGAAAACCTGCGTTTTCATGACCATGATAAGCTCGCACATTACGCCAACGCAGCCGTGGACATCGAGTTTAAGTTTCCGTTTGGTTTCAAGGAAGTAGAAGGTATTCACTCACGCACAGATTTTGACCTCGGCAACCACCAGGAACTTTCGAAGAAGAAGATGCAGTACTTCGATCCGGAACTCAATAAAAACTATGTGCCCTACGTCATCGAAACTTCAGCAGGAGCTGACAGGTTGTTTTTCATGCTCCTGTGCAACGGGTATAAACAAGAAACCGTCGGCGAAGGTGAGAACATGAAGGAGCGGACTTACCTGAAGTTCCATCCTGCGCTCGCCCCGGTAAAAGCCGCCATTTTCCCTTTGGTGAAGAAAGATGGATTGCCGGAAATTGGCCGCAAGATCTTTGAAGATTTGAAATATGACTTCAACCTCATCTATGAAGATTCACAATCAATAGGTAAGCGCTATACGCGCCAGGACCTTATTGGCACGCCATTCTGTATTGCTGTAGATCACCAAACCAAAGAAGACGACACCGTCACCATCCGTCACAGGGATACGATGGAGCAGGAGCGCGTGAAAATTAAGGACTTGAAGTCCATCATAGAGAAGGAAGTTTCGATAAAGAATATTTTCAGGGAGCTTTAGCCGGCACGGCCATCTTTTCCCTGATTTTTTAATTTACTCATGACCCTGGGAATCATCCTTTTACTTGCCCTGGTAATTTTTATCCTTTACAATATCATCGACATTGTGAGGATCTTTATCAGATGGTATTTCGGGGATTATGCCAATAAATACCTGCTCGTAGCCCGACTCGATCCCTTGTACAAAAAACCGATGGAGAAGTATTTGCGGTTTTATCAACAACTGAATGCAGATGATAAAGTGATCTTCGAAAAGCGCGTTCAGAAATTTATTAATCAAAAGCAGTTTATCGCCAGGGGATTCGACCGAGTCACGGACGAAATGAAAGCACTGATCGCTGGAACAGCCATACAGCTCACTTTTGGTCATCCATCCATATATCTGCAACATTTCAGGAGGATACTGATCTATCAGGACACCTACTATTCGGAAATATCCCAGAGATACCACAAGGGCGAAGTGAACCAGGGAGGTGTGATTGTACTCTCATGGAAGAACTTTGTCGATGGTTATATCGACTACGACGACGGCATGAACGTGGGACTGCACGAGATGGCGCATGCGCTCCGGCTGGAAAATGCCATCACGAATGAGGAATATGGATTTCTCGATGATGATATCCTGAAAAAATGGACGGATCTCTGTTATCGCGAAATAGAAAAAATGAATGATGGCACGTCGGACTTTTTCAGGCCGTATGCGGCAACAGACAGCCAGGAGTTTTTTGCCGTGGCAGTAGAAAACTTCTTTGAGAGGCCGCAAAAATTTCATGACTGGAACCCAAAGCTATACGACACCCTCGCCGCCATGCTCAACCAGGACACCTTAAAAATGAGGCTATCCTGATTCGATGTTGAATGGCTCGTGAGATAATTCTCGGGGTAGATTAAAGGGGATTGATTCTAACGAAATGATTATTTTTCCAACGAGCCCAAAAGAAAGATCTGTCCTTAATAAATATGGCATTGAGCGGCAGATAGTGACAAGGTGAGTAGCCCAGACTGAATTTGGCTTGATAATAATCGTTCATAACTGATGCTACAAGTTTCTTGGGTAAAAGTAAATAATAATTTACCTTAGTTTTATAAAACTGGATTTGAATTTTATTGAAGAGTTCTGAATTATAGAGACTTCTGACAAAGGATGGTTGGTATGTTGTATCTCAAAAGGGTTCGCATGTTAAAATGAAACATGATTCAAAAACTGGGTTGATTATCTTTCCAAATCACGGTTCGCAAGTAGTTGGTAAAGGATTGGAAAAGAAAATACTAAAAGACGCTGGGATTAATTGAAAAGGAACAAAAACAATGAAAAAGCTAAAAGGTAAAATCAAAATTATAGTAGAAAAAACGGATACTGGGTTTTCCTGTTTTTCGGAAAACTATCCCATTTTTACTACTGGAAAAACCATACCCGAATTGATTGATAATTCTTATGAAGCGGCAACCTTATTTTTCGAGGACCAAGGCATTGAGCTAAAGCACTCGGACTTTCAATTTGATGTGGATTTTCAACAGTTTTTTCAATACTACAAGGTTATTAATTCTAAATATTTGGCTGAAAAGATTGGGATGAATCCAACCCTATTAAGTCAATATGTACAAGGGCATAAAAAACCATCAGACCATCAAACTGAAAAGATTTTGTTTGGCATTCACCAAATTGGTCAAGAATTATCAGAAATGAATTTGATTTTTAGGAGATAGAGATCCATCGGCAATTGGGGCTATGAACTGCCAAGAATATACCCCACCCTCAGAGTTATCCGCAGGAAACTCTGAGAAGATCAAGCATCACATGATTCATGAGGCTGCAATAAATCTACTGATCACGCAGCTTTTCTGCCGGATTAGCTAAAGATGCCCTGATGGCCTGGCCACTAATAGTGAGCAGCGTTGTGATCAGCACGATAAGACCCGGTAAAAGTATCATCCACCATGGCACGTCGATCCGGTTGGAAAACTCTTTGAGCCATTCCGAGGTCAGGTAATACGATACTGGGAACGCAAATGCGCATCCGATCAAGATCATTTTCACGTAAGTCCCGGAGAGCATTACCAATAAGTTCCCGGTGGTCGCCCCAAATACTTTCCTGACCGCAATTTCCCGGGTTCGTTTTGCCATGGAAATAGTGGCCATTCCGAATAACCCAAGGTTGGCCACGATGATCGATATCACACTGAAAGCATTGAGTAACTTGCCAAACAGTTCGTCCTGGCGGTATTGTTCTTCGAAAAAGCGATCCATAAAATAGTACACGAACTGATCGTTGGGATAATGTTCTTTCCATATTTTTTCAAGCGTATTCAGAAACTGACCATCAGTGGATTCAATACTGAATGAATAGTAGCCATATTCATAGGGATGCCTGTCAATAAAGATCACAGGCTCTACCGCTTGTCGCAACGACTGATGATGGTAATCTTTCAATACGCCGATTACCGTCAGGGTCTCATTATTTGAATAAATTATATCAGTATTTACAGCCTCGATGGGTGTCTGATAGCCAAGCGCCAGGGCTGCGGATTCGTTGATGAGGCAGGTATTTTCGTATTCCCCGATATTAAAGTTCCTGCCACCAATTAGTGTCAACCCGAAAGTTTCCGTGAACCCTTCATCGATCCACAGCACCTTGAACGACTCATTTTTTTCGTTGTTAGAACCGACGGCGTGCACAGTTTCATCATGAAAGCGGATCTCCTCTCCGGGAACATTGAAGGAAGATGACCCACTCTTGAATTCGGGATATTGAAGTACATCGGTGCGGAATGCTGAATACCGCGAATACCGCAGTGAGTCGGAGTTGGTTGATGCAGGTGCACGCAACGTAATTGTCTGACGGGCATTGAATCCCGAATCAAAATTCAGCATGAATGATATCTGTCTTCCTGCGATCAGCGTAATTCCTACAACCGCAATAGAAAGGAATAACTGAAATACCATGAGCGACTGGTAAAGCAAATTAGACCGACCCTTTCCACTTCCGAGTTTGTTTTTCAGAATAAGAACGGGATTGTACCTCGACACAAAATAGGCAGGATAAAACGCAATCAGTGTCGTGCCAACAATAAACCCAACCATATACAAGATGAGCTGGGCAGACTTCAGTCTTTCGATGGTTATATTCAATGCCAGCCAGTTAGATGCCGAATAACTGATATACAGATAAACAAGTAAGCCCGTCAGAAAGGTAGAGGTGGATAAGATAATTGCCTCAAGTAGGAATTGACCACTTATGGCGAGGCGTGTTGCTCCGAATACCTTGCGAATTCCAATTTCATCCGCGCGTTCTATGAGTCGTGCTACAGAAAGACTGACGTAATTGATCCATGCTGCAACCAGTATGAAAATCGCAAGGCTCAGCAGTGAATACAGCAACACTTTACTTACACCCGGTTTAATTTCACCATTCAGATCTTTGGAAGTATGGATATCCGTCAAGGCCCGCACGTCATATTTACCAGTGTGACCTATAAGTTTCAGGTTCTGGATATGTTCGTCGGCCATTTTACTTAATGCAGCATTCACGGCATTTATGTCAGTTACATGGTCTTTTAATTTAAAAAAGGTCAACGTCCATGGATAGTCAAAATTACCTTCTTTCGAAGACCATCCCATATGCCAGATAGTAGCCCAGGAACAAAGGAAGTCATAATCAAGGGAAGTGTTTTTTGGAATATCTTCGAAAATACCGGTAACAATAAATGGCAGACGCTCATTCGCAAATAAGGTCTTGCCCATTGCATTCTGGTTGGGGAAATATGTCTCCGCCTGTGACTTTGAAATGACAACGCTCAATGGCGCTTGCAAAGCCTTTTTCGGGTCGCCATCGAGTAGTTTGATGTCGAAAACCCCGAAGAAAGAACTATCCGCGAAGAACATATTCTGGTCAACGAGCCGGATATCTTCATTCCAGAAATATGCTTTTTCGTTATAAAGCCGGCAGACAGCTTCAACCTGGGGAACATATTCATGCAAAAGTAACGCTGTCTTGCTATGCGTACGAGCCGTCTCAATAACGGGCTGATCTTCGAGATACTCGGTGTAGTTTACACGGTAAATCTTTTCCGCGTCGGGATAAAACCGATCAAAACTAAATTGGTATGCAACATAACTCACCAATGAAAGGAAGACAGCCATGCTAAGCGACATGCCAATCACGTTGATGGTAGTAAAAACCTTTTTTTTGGCCAGATTCCGGAGGGCTGTAATAAAATAGTGTTTGAGCATGACAGGCTTTCAAGTGTTTAGTGAAATGGCAATTTCACTACGAACATAACCACTTTTTTAGCGCAATGATACCAGTTTTTGTATAAAACTTGTCGAGCTTCAGCTTCTTTCATTTCACTGCGAATGATGTGTTTTATATAATGCACCAAGAATATTAATAACCGCCCACGGATTTCCAGGAAAGGTTCAGTCCGCCCGGATATACTAATCAGGAAAGACATCCGAAATGCAGTATTCCGGAATATTTCCATAAGTATTAACCCGTTGGGTGAACTAATTAACGGTATGTTTTTAAGGGATGGATGTTTCTTCCCAACTGGATGTAGTATATGAACTGGATGATAGTAAAAGATGTTATTTTGGACACTATTCGTGTTTTGAACCCATTGAATGATTTAGCATAATTTCTTCTGAGCATAGACTGGTCATCAAGTTGAGAGAATAGTGTTTCTAATCTTTTCCTGGTTTTCCTGAAGAGTTTCGGATAAACACGGAATTCCTTTTGATTCCTTCTCAGCGGCGTTTCCAACCTAATGTTGCCATGATGGAACAGGTCCAGCTGAATGTCTTTTTCTATATATCATCCAGTGTGGCGAAATGAACAAGGGCAAGGTTCTACTTCCTTTCCTGATAGAAATGTTTCATCGCCAGAGTTTTTTCCGCATCGTCGGCAACAGCCTGTGTTGTGAACATCATTACCCCGGAGACTGGGGGCGCTGATCCTCCAGAAAGTACTTTGGTAAATTCATCATGTGTGATGTAAGCTGGTTCATCGTATGCCTGAACAATTGGCCAGACTTTTGGCCAGTTGCCTGATTCGATGTTAAGCCTTTTGCAAAACCACGTGATATTTTCAGCAACCCATTCTGGTTTACGTCCCATGCGTCCGTGATAAACCATGGGTGAAAAAACATCTATCACCGGTCGCAGTAAGTCATAATCCAAGCCCAGTATGCGTTTTCGTGCACCGTTAAATTCATCATCATTCCATGGACAATGGTAGAGGCCAAGTAAAGCGTCAGGCCTTACTTCTTTCACAATTGCCCTTATTTCAATGACCCAATCGTAAATCACCCTGCATCGCCATTTCCGCCAGGCCTCATTTTGATTATTCAAAATCCATGAAGCCCGGTCGCTGATTACGGTATCCTCCAGGGTAATTCCCGCAGAAGAAGCAAAGATGTCGGTACAGCGGTCGCAAAAACATGTTTCAGGAAGAATAGGTTCCGGTTCTTCAAACTGGGCATGCCAATGTACATAATCCATCCACACTCCGTCGAGGTCATAGTTTTGCAGAAGTGTTCTAAGTTGATTGAACCGATAAGTTTTGAACGCTGTATCTGTTGGGCAGATTCCCATAAACCAAGAAGCGGGGCTCACTTTTTCGCCCTGCTCATTAATTGGCCACGCTTCAGGATGATGCTCGACATAATTTTTTCCATTCAGAGTGGCAAATTCTGCAAAGACTTTCAGGTTTTGTTCCTTTGCCTTGGACATCAGCGCGGAGTCGATGGAACCGCTATGTAAAAAGATGGAGTTGACACTCAATTCATCCAGACGGATGTCGTTTTCCCAGAATGGTTTTGGATGGCCATAAATTCCCCTGATTTCAAGTCCAACTTGTTGCGGCCCATTACACGTATTAAGAAGGAACACCAGCATTAAGAATAGAGTGACGCGTAAAGGTTGAATTAAGCGCGAAATATCCATAGCGTCTTCTAATAGTCGTTAACCGAATACACGCTTATAATTTTCGACATACTTGCCAGCAAAGGGTTGAGCCCTATCTACCAGTTTTGCCATTTCGGGTTCGGATAGCTTTTTCAGGTTTTTCAACACAGCTACATTATGCTCAAGTTTATCGACCGTATCGCAACCGCTGCACAGCGACGAAACAGGCAACGCATATACATACTGATGCAATTCAGCGAAGGTGATTCCCGTTTTACTCACCACATCGGGGATATCTTCGGTGGCGATTTCTTTTGGAGTAGTATCAATCCGTTTGCCCATCATGCTGCCACCGGCCATGGTTTTCATGGCAATTACTCCATAACCACGGTCGAGCAATGCCGGAAGTGCCAGATTCTGAAACGATTCAAAACTCGGATCGCATACATTCAGCGGCATCTGGCAAGTGTCCAGTTCCAGACCTCTGTCCTTAAGTAATTGGAGAAAATATAAAATCGTGGATGGATTCTGATGACTGGTAAAGCCGATATACCTGGTTTTCCCTTTTTCCTTAGCCTCAAGGAATACATCCAGGACGCCTCCCTTCAACCGGTTATCTACATCTTCCTTATTGGTAAATGTGTGAATTTGCCAGAGGTCCAGGTGATCGGTGTTGAGCGCTTTGAGCGAATTGTCGAGGTCTTTTCGCACGTCAGTTGCGTTTTTTGAGGCGCTCTTCGTCATCAGAAATATATTGTCGCGGTACTTTGGAGTCAGGAATTTTCCATAATATTCCTCTGACCGGCCACTATGATAGCCCCGTGCATTATCAAAAAACCGCACTCCCAACTCCATAGCTTTTTCTAAAATGATCTCCGAGTCCTTTGGATTTTCGGGAATTCCGGCATGATATCCACCCAAACAAAAGGCAGTGGTTTTTTCGCCATTGCGGATAATCTGGCGAAGCGGAAGGGTGTCACCAAGTTTATCTGTGGAAGTCTGTGCGCCTGCCCAACCTGAAAACAGGGATAATGCAGTAACTGAAGCGGATTTTTTGAGGAATTGTCGCCTATTTTCCATGACTCGTCATTTATGTGGTAGTTTTTTGAAAGGCCTCAACAAGAGTTACTATAAATTTAACATATTATGCTGAATATTAATAACCGCCCGTGGATTTCCAGGAAAGGTTCAGTCCGCCCGGATATATTAATCAGGAAAGACATCCGAAATGCAGTATTCCGGAATATTTCCATAAGTATTACTATATTCAATCAGTAAATTTCATTCTTAATCAAAACGCTAAAACAATGGATCGAAGGAACTTTTTAGCCGGTATAGGCGCTGCAGGAACCTTACCGCTTTTTTCTTTTAATAATGCAGAAAATAAATCATCAGACACCCTCCGGATAAAAGATGTCCAGTTGATCCGCGTCACTGGGACCAAAGAATCCTTTGATTTTCCATATCAAAACCAGGTAAATCCGCTTACAGTTTATCCTGAGTACACGCACCCTGCTTATCCGGATCAAAAAAAAATCAGACCTGAAAAACAATCGGTTTCAAACATTTACCTGAAAATTATTCCGGAAGAAGGTCCTGATGGCTTTTATGGATTAATCGATCCTGAGGCAGCTCACGTGGTATTGAGTCAATTGCGCTCGTTTCTAATTGGCAAAAATCCATTGGCTACCGAGACCTTGTGGGATCAGATGTATCGAATGAACAGGCATTCACGGGCGGGTCATTATATGATGGCGATCAGCGCGGTGGACAATGCACTTTGGGACCTAAAAGGCAAATATTTCAATGAGCCCGTTTATAAGTTGCTCGGCGGCCCAACCATGGATAAAATTGAGTTTTATGCCAGTTGTTTGGGGTTTTCAGTATTGCCGGAAGACGTAATTGCGAAAGCTCTGTCGTTAAAGAATGAGGGCTATCGTTTTCAAAAGTGGTTTTTCGCTTATGGACTAGCTGATGGCAAAAAGGGCCTTTTGAAGAATGTAGAACTAGTAAAAGTACTTCGGGAGAATTTGGGCGATGAATATGGAATCATGTTCGATGCATATAATGGTTGGGACCTGGATTACGCCATGGAATGGGCACAACTTGCAGAGCAATATCGGCCCGGCTGGATTGAAGAAGCGTTTATCTCCGACAAACCCGACAGCTTTGCAGAATTGCGACGCAGTACTTCGATACCTGTTGCTACGGGTGAACATTTTTATGGACGCTGGGAAGTGGCCGAATTTTTAAAGAAAGGGGCACTGGACTATATTCAGGCAGATCCTGAATGGTGTGGTGGAGTAAGTGAACTTGTGAAAATATGTAATCTTGCCAGTGTGTTCGATGTACGCGTGGTGCCACATGGTCATAATATCCACGCTGCGTTGCATGTTGTGGCCAGTCAATCTCCAGCCACTTGCCCACTGGGGGAATTCCTCCTAAATTGGATGCCATCCAAGACCCATTTTGAAAAGTTTCCGCTCATCCCGGAAAATGGGTTCGTCAAACTTCCGACGCGTGCTGGCTTTGGTATAGAACTCGATGAAAAGAAAGTAGAAAAGACAGAGCTGGTAAAGCTGTAGCGCGCTGAATTTTTCAGCTATTCAAATCATTATTGGGTCAATACGATTCTTTCAGTAGCATGTAGGTCGCCATTTTCTAACCTTAAGATATAAAGACCTGGTGCAATACCAGTCATATCAAGGTTCATCTTTGTAGTGACAGGAGTGGTCATTACAGAAACCATTTTTCCATCTGCAGTAACTAGTAGTAATCGGGTATTTTGTAATGCAAGAAGATCGGAAGCAATATATACTGAACCGACACTTGGATTAGGAAAAACTGAAATGCTGATCTTTTCATTTTCCTCGAGGTCACACAGTGAAGGCGTGTATTTGTAAAACTCGCGGGTGAATATTGGATTCGGCTCCATATCCCCCTCCGTACCAATGATGTAGTTGTTTTGACGTCGGAATGAAGATGCGGTTACACCATCGCAACGGCTCGTAAAAAGCGACTCCGCCTCATACTGAAATCCGCAACACCCGCTTTCAATGAGTGAATCGGCATCATAGGATATCCTGGTTTCACGTGTACGGAAAAGGTCGCCGCCGTTGTCGTATTCATAAATGGTTTGGTAAAGCGAACTTTGCAGAAACGCAGAATCCGGCGTGTAATTTTGCGTCTCATAACGAAAGAGCAAAAGTTTGCCGGATGCATCTAATTCAGTCAGATTCAAATAAGAATAAATCCCATCAACACTAAAACCAGTAGTCCTGCTGCTCTTGTCATTGAGCCATTCTGTGATGGTATGATAGTTCTCTCGGATAAAGACCATTTGATCATCGAACAATTCTTGCTTACTAAAAATCTGTTTTCCCGCCTCATTGTAGTCGGTCGTCGTTACTGTGTAATTATCGCCGTTCGTAATTGTGGTGTTGATAACTTTCTTCAAAACGCCTGTACCGTAATACTCGTAGTCGCTGCCCATGGTGAACGACCAGTCATTGATACTGGTATTGAAATAATACCCTTCCTCACGGATTACAACCCCGGAGGAGTTGTAGAGGAACAACTGCCTGTATTTATACCGGCTTCCATTATAATCGTAATCCGTTTCTTTGGACTGCAACTGCCGGTCGGAATTATAAGAATAGGTGATCGTTGTGTTAGTGAAGCCAGTTGGTTCTCCGTTGGACAAAGACCGTGTGGAATAGGATTCAATGGTAAGAAGGTTGTTTTCGTACGTATAATCCCGCTTTTGTATTTCACTTGAAACATACGAATTACTAGTCGTTTCATACTGAGTAATTTTTTGCGTTAGCTGGCGCGAGCTATTGTACTGGAAAGTCTCCGTTACTGTATAAGTTTGGGAAGACTGCCAATCGGTAGCCGGGTATTCCGTTCTGACGATTTTTTCGATTACCAGCGTATCTTCGTTGTAGGTCGTTTTTCGAGTTTCTATTCTTGTTGTCTGTAGTTTCCAGGGATTCTGTGGTTCGTTTTTGCGCCACCATTTCATAACATACGAATAGTAAGTCTCTTGCCCAAAGTTGTTATAAGTCCAGTTTTGAATTTCAGTGTCCAATTCTTCCTGCAGATAATCAGTACAATCCATGCATAGTTCAGGACCTTTCCGGGTTTTATTTATCATCCTTCCGTAATGATCGTAGGCGTAGGTGGTGGTGGCTTCAGTTTCGAAGGTATCTTTTGTATAATTAAAGCTTTGTTCGATACTTTCAAGCAATAGCGGCTCCTGGGCTTTTACCGGATTTTGAATGAAAAATGCAATAGTCATCATCAGGGAAATTAAATCAGTACGTAGATAAAGGGCAAAAAATCCATCTACAAACCGGATGATGCTTCTCATTTTGAAATGGCGCTAAATGGCTGACAAGTTACGTGCAAAGCCACAAATTACCAACAATCCGCCAGGATTCGAAAGGGAGTCCGCTGATTACCTGAACCTGTTTTTCAACGCATTGAGTTTATCCTCCATAGATTCCTCCTTCACAGCCGGGCGGGCTTCCTGCCGATCGGGTTTCTTCGCCTTTTCAGTTTTAGGTTTTTCTCCAAATGGATCACTTTTCATGGAGAGCGCTATGCGTTTGCGTTCGATGTCCACTCCGGTGACCGTTACTTTCACCTTCTGCTGAACTTTGATGAAGTCCGCCGGATTTTCTACGAAGCGGTCAGCCAGGTGGCTTTTGTGCACCAATCCATCCTGATGCACTCCTATATCCACAAAAGCACCAAAGTTTGTCACGTTGGTCACCACCCCATTCAGGGTCATACCGACTTTGAGGTCTTCCATCGAATGAACGGTATCGTCAAATTCTGTGATCTCGAATGATTCACGCGGGTCGCGACCCGGCTTCTCCAATTCTTCCATGATGTCCTTCAGGGTAGGAAGGCCAATAGTCGCATTGATATAGTTCTCTATTTTAATGGATTTCCGAAGCTCTTTTTCTGCCATCAGCATCTCGATACTTGTGTTGATGTCCGTGGCCATGGCATTCACGATGCCGTAACTTTCGGGATGCACGGCGCTGTTGTCCAATGGATTTTTAGCGTTTTTTATTCGTAGAAATCCAGCTGCCTGTTCATATACTTTTTCGCCCAGACGCGGCACTTTCTTCAGGGAATCGCGGCTTTTAAAAGGTCCGTTTTGATTACGGTATTCAACAATATTTTTTGCCAGTGACGGACCGAGTCCGGAAACATAGCTGAGCAACTCTTTGCTCGCGGTATTCACCTCTACGCCCACTGCATTCACACAACTAATCACCACATCGTCCAGTCCTTGCTTTAGCGCTGGCTGATCCACATCGTGCTGGTATTGCCCCACGCCAATGGATTTCGGATCGATTTTCACCAATTCCGCCAGCGGATCCATCAGTCTCCGCCCGATAGACACCGAACCGCGGACAGTTACATCTTTATCCGGGAACTCCTCTCGCGCAGTTTCAGAGGCTGAATAGATGGACGCGCCGCTTTCATTCACCATCACCACAAGTATTTCCTTAGGCAGACCAATGGATTTTATAAAGCTTTCCGTCTCCCTTGCCGCAGTGCCGTTGCCAATGGCAATAGCTTCAATCTGGAATTTTGAGCATAATTCATGAATCACTGCAGCCGAACGGGCAGTGTCTTTCTGAGGTTCATTGGGAAAAATCGCTGTATAATGCAGCAGTTTGCCCTGGCGGTCGAGGCACACCACTTTGCAGCCTGTGCGAAAACCGGGATCGACCGAAAGCACATTTTTAGAGCCAAGCGGTGCAGAAAGAAGCAATTGTTTCAGATTGTCCTTGAAAACAGTGATGGCTTCAATATCGGCTTTTTTCTTAGTTTCCAGCCGGGCTTCCGTTTCTATTGATGGTTTTAAAAGTCGCTTATAACAATCTTTGATTGCTGTTTCTATTTGTTCAGATGCGGCATTGGGTCCTTTTAAGTACGCTTTTTCCATGATGCGGAGCGCGTCTTCTTCACTTGGGCTAATGTCCATGCTGAGTATCATTTCTTTTTCACCGCGGCGAATGGCCAGCAACCTATGCGAAGCAACCTTTGCCACCGGCTCCTGCCAGTCGAAGTAATCCTTGAATTTGGAGGCTTCATTTTCCTTGCCTTTGATCACTTTGGAAGTAATGATACCGGTAGTCATGAACAGTTT
>JBGSYX010000106.1:0-12207 GCA_041750735.1 Cyclobacteriaceae bacterium | reverse complement strand
GCTTTCGAGAATGAAAATGCTGCAAAAATACCAGTGGCCGGGTAATGTTCGCGAGCTCCAACATACACTCGAACGCGCCGTGATCATGAGCAACGGGCAAATATTGAATCCGGAGGATTTGTTTTTTAATACAAGTTCCGCGCGAACCGAAGAACCCAGTCTGTCGCTGGAAGATTATCACCTGGAAGAAGTAGAAAAAATACTCATAAGGAAGGTATTGAAAAAATACGATGGCAATATCACTCAAGCGGCCAACGAACTGGGGCTAACACGGTCGTCACTTTACCGAAGATTAGAAAAATATGGGCTTTAAGTCATTTCACATTGGTGTGCTATTTCGTATCGCGATAATTTGCGTTACCATAGCCGTCTTGGTATACCTGATAGTAATCCAGGGACAATATCTGGCTGCTATTATTCTGACCTCCATTTTAATCTTCGAAATAATTGAACTTTTCAGGTTCACTTCTATTATAAACCGAAAACTTACCCATTTTCTTGAATCGATCCGTTACTCTGACTTCTCCACCAGTTTTACACACGATAACAAATTGGGCAAGAGCTTTAAAGAGTTGAATAATTCTTTTAATAATGTAGTTGAGGCATTCCGCAAGGAAAGAGGTGAAAAAGAGGAGCACCTCAACTATCTCAATACAGTGGTTCAACATGTAACTACCGGCCTTATGTCGTTTGATTCTGATGGAAATATTGGCCTGATGAATTCGTCGGCAAAGCGGTTTCTCAATGCACCGCACATCAAGAATATCCGTGAGTTGCTGGAGCACAATGTTACCCTTTATAAAAAATTGAAGGAAATGAAACCTGGAGAAAAGGCGCTTATTAGAATCGATACCGATATGAACCTCGCCACCCATGCTACTGAGCTTAAAATGAAGGGACAAATATTGAAATTAGTGGCTTTCCAGAATATCCATACTGAATTAATTTCAAAGGAGGTAGAAGCCTGGCAAAACCTTACCAAAGTACTGCGTCATGAAATCATGAACTCCATCACACCCATTGCATCACTTACCGGTACACTCAATTCTATATTGTCGGAGGACTTAAAGCAGTTGGATAATGGCACTTTTGAAATGGAATCGGAAACATTATCAGATCTTCAGGATGGGCTTCAGACCATAGAGAACCGAAGCAAGGGTCTCGTAAAATTCGTGGATGCTTACAGGGACTATACCAGCATTCCGCAACCGAAATTTACCCAAATCAAAGTCCAGGATCTTTTCGATCGCATCAGCCAGTTGCTTCGGCATGAGTTAAACGAGTTTGGGATTGATTTTCAAATCAAAATCCTCAATCCTCAACTTGAAATTACCGCCGACAAGGAGCTTATGGAAATGGTGCTCATCAATCTGCTCAAAAATTCACGAGAGGCGCTGAATAATACTCAAAACCCAGTTATCGAACTCATCAGCCGCCGAGCGGATGATCTGCGGGTAATTATTGAAGTGAAGGACAACGGTCCGGGTATCATACCGGAAGCGCTCGAAAAGATCTTTATTCCGTTTTATACAACCAAGAAAACCGGTTCCGGTATTGGGTTGGCTCTTGCCCGGCAAATTATGCAACTTCACCATGGCTTGCTTTCGGTAAAATCCGAGCCAAATGTCAATACAGTCTTTACGCTCCGATTTTAGTTGAGGATTGGCTTAATAATGTCCCCTGAGGATTTTTTCATGTAATGAATGCGTTCCCATGAGATAGTATTGTGCGGATCTTTGTTGATATATCCTCTGAAATCGTCCACTTTATTAAAGCCTTTGCGCTTCATCCAAGCCCTTATGTCACTGAGCATGGTGCCGATATAGCTGATTCCGTTTTCATAAAGTACCGAGCACACCTGTGCGGCCATAGCGCCTGCAAGGAGTTGTTTAATTATACCAGAAGCATCGTGTATGCCTGTACTAGCCACAATCTCGCAATTCAACCGCTTGGACAACAGACCTACCCAACGCAGCGATTGCGTGATTTCTTCAGGACCTGACAAGGCATCGCGGGTGGTCATATGCAGGTTATCGATATCGATATCAGGTCGGTAGTATCTATTAAAAAGTACCAGTGATGATGCTCCAGACTTCAGGATTCCCGCACTGACAAGTTTAATATTCGTAAAGTAGGTATTCAATTTCACAGAAAGAGGCAACGAACAATTCGCTTTGATCGATGAAACAATATCGTAGTACCTGGTCTCGAGTTCCAGGGCTGTTTGCTTTTCATTCTCAGGAAAAATACTAATGTTCAGCTCCAATGCATCAGCACCGGCGTTCTCAACTTCTTTAGCGAACTCCACCCACTTCTTCGCGTTATAACAGTTGATACTCGCAATCACTGGGATTTTCACACTTTTTTTGCATCGTACTATCAAGTCAAGATACTGATCAACACTATGCTCGACCGACAGGGACCGTATATATTCCATCGCCTCGGGATACCACTGATACATATCGTCCTGCTCGACTCCTTCCTGGCTATCGACAATAATTTGTTCTTCATAGAGCGACTTCAGCACTACAGCACCTGCGCCTGCTTCTTCACACAACTCAACATTTTTCAATGAGCCCGTAAGTGAAGAACTCCCGACGATAATGGGATTTTGGAGGTGCAAACCCATGAGTGTTGTTTCCAGATTCATGACGTCAATGGTTTAGGGTTAACGTTTCTTTATTGAAATCAGCGGCAAACTCCACGCCGGTAATTTCGCTTAACAGCCGAGCTACCATGGATATGGCAGCATTAAGATTTTGCGAAGCTTCAGTGGTGATCGGCTGACCGAATTCAAATTCACTGCCGCGCATCGTGATAATATAAGTCTCAGGTGATGTATCGTAAAGACCACGGCACAAATGCAATATGAATGATGGATCCATGGCATGCATGGTAAACTCAGTTTGTGCAGAAGGCTCCACTTTAGCGATCATAACCGGTTCTGCCTGATTCACACCGGCATCAGCAAAAAGTACCACATCGTATTGACTTATCGTGAGGGCATCTTCGATATTCAGTTGATAATTTGCCTCAAAATCCAGCAAACCGAATCCATTGTTCAGCGCTAATTCTTCCATTCGCTCCGCAAGCAATATCCCTAGTCCGTCATCCTGTCGACCGATATTGCCAAATCCGAATAGAAGAATTTTTTTCATGGAATAAATTCAATTTTATGATGCAAAAACTTCGGTTAACTCATTTTAGTTTACGATCCAATATTGCGCCAGTTGCATCTAGTAGCGATAGTTCGAGCGGCATTTTGCCCATAGCATGCGTAGCACAACTGAGGCACGGGTCATAGGCTCTAATGGCCACCTCCACGGCATTGAGCATTCCTTCCTTGATGGATCGCTGTCCGGAAATCATGGCATCGGCCACTTTGCGTACTGCTATGTTCATCGGCTCGTTGTTGTGTGTGGTGGAAACGATAAGATTGCACATGGTAATGAGGTCGTCGCTGTTGACTTTGTAGTGGTGGAAAAGCGTACCTCGGGGAGCTTCGATCAGTCCAACACCTTCGTCGCATTTCTTACCGTGAGCAACCAGGTCCGTACCCTGAAGATCAGAATCATTCAGCAGATCGTTGATCACCTCAGCGGCGTGGAGGGTTTCTATAAGCCGCGCCCAGTGCATATGCAGCGACATATTGTTCGGCTTGCCTTTTGTATATGCTTTAAATTCTTCAAATTCTTTTTGCGCCAGTGGTGACGGAATGAAATCGCAGGTATTCAGCCTGGCCAATGGCCCAACCCGATACCATCCATCTTTTTTCCCAAGGTTCTTAAGGAATGGGAATTTCATATAACTCCAGCTTTTTACCCCTTCGCCAATATAGTCGAGGTAGTTTTGGTAGTCGATATCATGGAGTATCTTTTTGCCCTCATGATCTACTGCCCGAAGTACTCCATGGTACAAATCCATGGCGCCGTCCTTGCGCACGAGGCTCAGGTGATTTGATGGAAATGCTGCAAATCCATCGACAAATTCCTTATTCTCAAGATGGTATTTCTTAAATAGCTGAAGCGCCTCCTTTGACCATTCTATCATCTTGTCGATGTTCATGGGATCCTTTCCATTCTTGAAAAAATCGCGCTCTTCCAGGCTCAAATTTTTGTTTATACCACCAGCTATTGCACCTGTGCCATGTATCTTCTTTCCGGCAGTGGCTTTGATAATCTCCTGACCGAATTTCCGCATCATCACACCTTGCACTGCCAGTTCTCTAAACTCCCTGGCTACTTCGATCACGTTCCGTTTTTCAGGATTGGCATTTATCCCGAATAGTAAATCAGGGCTTACCAAGTGGAAAAAGTGAAGTGCATGCGACTGGAAAATTTGACCATAGTGCATGAGCCGGCGCATCTTTTCGCCAGTTGGCGTGAGCCCATCTGGCCCGACTCCGGTGATGATATCGATTGCTTTTGCAGCGGCTAGGTGATGGCTGACCGGACAAATACCGCACAACCGCTGAACGAGTACGGGCGCTTCCCAATACGGCCTGCCCTGAACGAATCGCTCAAATCCTCTGAATTCTACAATGTGCAAACGGCTTTCAACGACATTGTTATCATCATCCAGATGGATGGTTACTTTTCCATGCCCCTCTACCCTGGTGACCGGTTCAATAGTGAGTTTCTGTCCCATATTTTTTTTAGTCAAATTTTACTACTTCGTATGGTAAGTTCATTGGCTGCTTTGTAATTAGAGCATACAATGCTTCCCAGATCAATTCAGCTCTTGGCGGGCAACCCGGTAAATGATAGTCGATCCGCACCACTTCATGGCAGGGATACACTTTGTTCAGTAAAGCCGGTAACTCCGGATCATTAGGAATAATACCTTCTTCATTGTTTCCCTTTACGGAAGGGCCGTTCAAATAGGCCTCTTCGAAACATTCGATCAAAGGTATGCCATTGCGCATGGCAGGTAAGCCGCCCATAATGGCGCATTCACCAACTGACACCAGTACTTTACAGTGCGCCCGGAAGTCTTTGAGCACATGCACATTTTCCTCGTTACAGCAGCCCCCTTCTATGAGGCCGATATCACACATTTTTGTAAAGTTCTTAATATCGTTGATTGGTGATTTATTGAATTCGACCAATTCGATCAAGTCCAAAATTTTTTCATCAATATCCAGCAGTGACATGTGGCATCCGAAACAGCCCGCTAGCGATGTGGTAGCTATTATTGTCTTATTCATGATGATCAAACTAAAGTTTCTATATCCGTTCCGATGGCAACATGGTCATACTTTCTTTTTCCTATCGGAACTTTAAATCCCGGTTCTTTGAGGAGAATGGCACCAACCGGACATATCTCCGCCGCGGCATGAGCCTGTTCGTCAGTCATATTTTTGGAAAGTTTGGTGTCGATTTTGATCTCCACCTGATGACCACGCTTGCCAAAAGCAAAAATGCTCCTGTCGTTTTCGTCTTTTATTGCCCTGATGCAACGCTTACAAAGAATACACCTGTTATGGTCCTTGATAAGCTTTGGGTGTGAAGCCTCTATGGCCCGCTGGTTAAACTGAAAACTGAAACGGGGAACAAGTATTTTATATCGATACGCCAGCGCCTGCAACTCACAATTACCGCTGTATTCGCACGAAGGGCAGAAATGGTTGCCTTCCACAAACATTAACTCGATAATGGCTTTCCGGAGATCTTCAATATCAGCTTGCTTATTTTGAATAACCATCCCTTCTGTTACAGGAGTAGTGCATGCCGTCATCATTTTTCCATTGACACGAACACTGCACACCCGGCATGCGCCGCGTGGTTTGATCCCTGGAATATTGCAGAGCGTTGGGATATATATATGGTTTTCCCGTGCAGCATCTACGATATACTGACCCTTGTGACCCATACATTCTACACCATCTATTTTAAAGTTTACTATCTGATTCATAATGCTTGTTTTAATTCCTGTTTGCGGCTAATTTTCCTTCGGCAACTGCTTTTTCTAGTCTGAAACCTGAATCGTATTCTACTTCCTTCTGAATGCGCGACAGGTATAGATGTCTGAAATTGCGTAGTGTTGACAGAATCGGGTTGAGCGCTGTATGCCCGAGGCCACACCTGTTTACCCGCATTATGGAACTCCAGCGCTCCATATCCATGAGATCCTGCATTACACCCTCCCCATTGATTATTTTGCGCAGTTTTTCCTTGAACAAAACTGGCAGTACGCGACATGGAGTGCACGACCCGCACGATTCCTCTATGAAAAAATCAATAAAGTTTAGCACTATATCCTTCAGAATGTCGCGACGGGTATTGATGACGATCAGTGATCCGCCGGTGGCAAGGTCTTCGTAGCCAAGTATTCTTTCAAATTCATTGGGGCCGATGCACGATCCAGACGGGCCGCCAACTTGAACGGCTTGAACCTGCTCCCCTCCTACCATTTCAAGAATGTCAGATACAGAAAATCCCCATTCAACTTCATATACCCCCGGAAACCGGCAATCGCCTGAAACCGATAATAATTTGGTTCCGGTCGATTCCTTGGTTCCAAATTTTTTGTACCAGGCGCCGCCATGCAAAACTATTTTAACCACAGAACAAAGTGTCTCCACATTATTCACGATGGTAGGCTGCTCCAGGTATCCTTTCTCTACCGGAAATGGCGGTCTGTCCCTGGGTTCTCCGCGCTTACCTTCAGCAGATTCTATCAGCGCTGACTCCTCACCACAAACGTATGCGCCAGCTCCAAACTGAATCCGAATGTCGAAATCGAAACCTTTTTTACCGGCAATATTTTTACCAAGCAGATTTCCGTAACGCATTTCTTCCAGCACACTCTCCAAAAACCGTTGGAGGTATTTGTATTCATATCTCAGGTATAAGATTCCTTCCTTGGCGTCGATGGCATAGCCGGCAATTGTCATTCCCTCAAAAAGCAACCTTGGTCGCTCCGTGAGAATTACCCTGTCTTTAAAAGTACCGGGTTCACCTTCATCAGCATTACAAAAAACATAGCGGGTATCGCCCCTGGCTTTTCTGCAAAAATCCCATTTGAGTCCCGTGGGAAATCCCGCTCCCCCACGTCCTCGCATATTCGAACTTTTCACTTCCTCAATAACCTGTTCCGGAGTCATCTCTACGCTTTTCTTGATCGCCGCACCGGAGACATAATCTGAAGTCAGTATCGGTCCTTTTTTCATTATGTGATTATTCACAACAGTTTTGATCAGTTCCAGGCTGTTATTGCCATCACCGAAGCTGGCCCGGTACATTTCGATCAAAGGCACGCCTTCCCTGATATCGCTGATAATTTCCTTTACACGGAACGGCGTAAGGCGTGTGAAAACAGCCCCGTTAATGATCGCAGCAGGCTCCTGATCGTTCATACCGATACACGATGTTTCAAATAGACCAATAAGTCCATTGTCGGTAACCTGGCCAAATTTGCATCCTGCCTCTTTTTCGAAAGCTCTCGCTACTTCCTTTCGTCCGTGCATATTAGCTACGGCACTGTTATTCAGGTAGATTGTGTATTTGCCCCTCGACTCTTGATAAAAGAAATGGTAGAAAGAAATGGTTTGCTCCAGATCTACGCGCGAAATATCCAGTGTCTCAGCGATCTGTTCTGTGGCTTCATCATGTATAAAACCAAAGGCCTCCTGCGTGTCAATGAGAATATCCATCAGCCTGGTTTTGTCGCCATTGTACTTCCGGATGATAGCATCAAGGGTCTTGTCCATATTTTGGGAAAGTTGGTTAGTAAAGAAAAATCGTCTGATGAAAAAATCCCCTCAGGTTGATCTCCTGCATCAGATTGATAACAAATAATTCATCCGAAAAAATTCCGATAAACCGGATTATTTTTATTTAAGTTTCACTTATGTCCAACCATCAAATCCCGTAAAAGGTAAAAAAACTCAAAGAAGTAGGTAAGTATGGCTATATTTGCCCCATTGGTCAGGATGGAAAAGCATTGCTGAAATGACTGACAATTACAATACATATTTATAGACATGGCAAAGACGAAGATTTATCTGTTTTTATTGACTTTCACGATCTTGATCGGTGGTTGCGCCTCTGACGATCCAGTGAAAACAACTCCGACAGTTCTGCTGACCGATCAGGAAATAATGGAGGGTGATGCCGGTGAGGTGACGCTCACTTTTTCAGTAAAACTCCAGGAGGCAGTTGATACGGATGTGCTCGTCAGCTATGCTACCGATGACGGTTCTGCATTTCAAAACCTCGATTATACTAAGAAATCAGGAAATCTTTCCATCCCCGCGGGTAGCCTGGAAGCAACGGTAAGTGTTGAAATTAAGTCGGATCAAATATGGGAAGGAAATGAAGTTTTCAGATTAAAATTTGCGGTGGATCCTGGTGTGACAATGCAAAAATCGACTGCGACGATCACTATCATAAATGATGATTCGGATCTGCCGTACACGATGGAGGATTATTCCACCCCAGTTGCCTACCAGGGCTGGACACAATCCTGGGCTGATGAATTTGACGCGGCAGCCATTAACGGCACATGGTGGACACACGAAATCGGTGGCGGCGGCTGGGGAAACAACGAACTGGAGTGGTATACCAACGCGCCCGAAAACTCCCGTGTGGAAGACGGCAAACTTATTATAGAAGCCCGCAACGACACTTGGGACGGCCAACACCAGTATACCTCAGCGCGAATGATTACCAAAGGCAAGAAAAGTTTCGGCTCAAGCCGGACGGACATACGGGCACGTCTACCATATAGCCAGGGTATTTGGCCTGCTTTGTGGATGCTCGGCAATAGCATTGACAATAAAGGCTGGCCGGCGTGCGGTGAAATCGACATTATGGAACTGATTGGTAAACAACCAGCCACGAGTCATGCCACAGTGCACTGGGGTGCTGATGTTGCCAATCATAAATATACTGGCAATTCTTATACGCTGAGCGGCGAAATTTTTCATGATCGTTTCCATGTTTTCAGTGTCGTAAGGGAACTGAATCAAATGTGGTTTTTTGTGGACGATATTCTCATATACCAGTTTTCAACAAAAGATCTTCAAAACCAACCAAACCCTTTTAACGACGACTATTTCTTCATCTTCAATGTAGCTGTGGGTGGCAACTGGCCCGGTAACCCCGATGGTACAACGGTATTTCCTCAGCAAATGGAAGTGGATTATATCCGGGTGTTTGTAAAAGAATAGCGTGCATATTATAACCTAAGGGAACAGTAACAAGCGCCAAAAAATAAAATCTTTAAAATGCATAATCTGTATGGTTGAGGAGAAAAAAAATGTTGCCCTCAGTTCAGTGCTTGCCGCCGTATTTCTGACCGGATTCAAATTTACTGTCGGACTGCTTACCGGTAGCCTTGGCATTCTTTCCGAAGCTTTGCACTCCGCGCTCGATCTGGTGGCAGCAGTAGTAACCTATTTTTCTGTCCGCGTTTCCGACAAACCGGCCGATAAGGAGCACAACTATGGTCATGGAAAAATAGAGAACCTATCAGCCCTCATTCAAACTGTATTACTTCTCATTACCTGCGGATGGATCATCTTTGAAGCGGTGGACAGGCTCGTTACGGGTGAAACAAAAATCGTAGTGACCGCCTGGAGCTACATTGTTGTGATCAGTTCTATAATTATCGACATATCACGTTCAAGGGCCTTATCAAGGGTCGCTAAAAAGTATAACAGTCAGGCGCTGGAAGCTGATGCACTGCACTTTTCATCCGACATTTGGAGTTCTGCTGTAGTCCTTGTCGGCCTTATCTTTTCTCAGTTCGGATGGTTTTTTGTCGATTCGCTTGCCGCACTCATCGTGGCATCAATTGTGCTAAGCGTAACCTATCGCCTTGGCAAACGATCGATTGATGTATTGCTCGATAAAGCCCCAAAAGATGCTGTAGCAAAAGTCAAAGAAACATTATCCAACTTTCCCGAAATAAAACATTTCCACAGTCTTAAGATAAGGACTGCCGGAGCCGATACGTTTATCGAATTCAATGTACACATGGATCCCGAGATGAACCTCCGGATGGCTCATGATATTTGTGATAAAATAGAACTGGAGCTAAAAACCGCGATGCCTCGCAGCCACATCTGGATATATGCCGAACCACAGGAAAAAAGCCATATTCAAAGCGAAGCAGAAGATCCCTATCAACATTAAGGACAATGTCAGAGCAAGTTTAATTTATTGAATGTCGAAATCCTTCAACCCATTTGACATTGATCTTCCAATACGTGATATCATCGATGATGTTCGCGGAAAGCTGCACAATAACAATACGCTCATTGTCCATGCACCTCCCGGTGCCGGAAAAAGCACCATTTTGCCATTGGCACTTTTGGAGCAATTTTCAGGTAAAAAAATATTAATGCTTGAACCCCGCCGCCTGGCAGCACGTACCATTGCCACCCGGATGGCGTCACTCCTAGACGAAGAAGTTGGACAGACGGTAGGTTACCGCATCCGATTTGATAATTGTATTGGTAAAAACACCCGAATAGAAGTAGTCACGGAAGGCATTCTGACGAGGATGCTTCACCAGGACAATGCCCTCGAAGGAGTCGGTCTGGTGATTTTTGATGAATTTCACGAACGAAGCATTCATGCAGATGTGGCTTTGGCACTTTGCCGGGAAGCGCAACAGATTCTAAGGCCCGATCTGCGGATTATGATCATGTCTGCCACGTTGGATATTCCGCAACTTGCGGGACTTCTTCAGGCTCCTGTCTCATCGAGCAGCGGCAAACAATATCCCGTTGAAATCCAGTACACCGGTCAACAGGATGAAAGGCTCTTGGCTGAACTGACGGCACAAGCCGTTATCAAGGCGGTGGCTGAAAATGTTGAAGGCGATGTGCTGGTATTCCTTCCCGGTCAGGGGGAGATACTGCGCTGTGAAGAAATCCTGCGAAAGTCGTTGCCGCAGTTCGCCATTCATCCACTGTTTGGCCAATTACCGCAGGGGCAACAGTTTGCGGCCATATTTCCAAATAAGCAAGGCAGAAGAAAGATCGTCCTGGCTACCAGCATCGCCGAAACCAGTCTTACTATTGAAGGAGTAAAAATTGTCGTCGATTCGGGTTACGGAAGGATATCTCGATTTGATCCGGCCTCCGGACTTTCACGATTAGAAACAGTACAGATAACCAAAGATTCGGCAGATCAAAGAGCCGGAAGAGCCGGTCGGTTATCTCCTGGTAAATGCTACCGCATGTGGTCGCGTGCGACGCATGACCGGCTAGGCGACCACCGCATTCCGGAGATCATGCAGGAGGACCTGGCACCCGTAGTGCTGGACATGTCCGCATGGGGAATCAGCGATATCTACCAGCTTACCTGGCTTACACCACCACCCAAAGCCGCTGTTGTCCAGGCCATGGAAACCCTTACCCAGTTAGTTGCACTGGAAAATGGTAAAATTACCATGCAAGGCAAAAAAATGCACGCCCTGCCATGCCATCCGCGTATTGCACATATGTTGCTGATGGCAAAGGATCATGAACATACTGCGTTGGCGACTGATATCGCGCCATTCCTTGAGGAACGCGACCCCATGCAAGGCGAAGCCGGAATCGACATCAATGACCGTATCGATGCCTTGAGGCGCATCAGGGCGGGAAACGGAAACAGCTACAAATTTGGCAGAATAGAAAAGATCGCTTCATATTACCGGAAACTTTTCAACATCGATGTCGAAAATACCCCTGCCGATCCATATGAAACCGGGTTATTCCTGGCCTATGCCTACCCGGAGCGAATCGCCTGTGCACGACCTGGGAATAATGCACAATTTCAACTTTCGAATGGTCGTTTGGCTATGGCAGGCCATAAGGATGATCTGGCTCATGAGCCCTGGCTTGCCATAGCGCATCTCGACGCCCGTGACGGTATGGGAAAAATATTCCTCGCTGCGCCCTTGAATCCCAAAGACCTGGCACCGATGGTAAAGGAACAGGAAGTGGTGACCTGGGATACCCGTCGTGGCGGACTCATCGCTGCCAAGGAATTGCGCATTGGCAACATCCTCCTGAAATCAACACCACTGATCAATTTGAATGCGGAGCATCTTCAGCAGGCCATCATTGCTGCGGTGAAAAAGGAAGGCGAGCATCTCCTCCATTTTGATGAAGAAGTGGAACAATGGCAGAACCGCATTTCCAGCCTTCGTATCTGGAATAAGGATGAAACTTGGCCAGATGTCAGCATAGCGGCATTGCTCGCGTCGGCT
>JBGSYX010000105.1:0-2428 GCA_041750735.1 Cyclobacteriaceae bacterium | reverse complement strand
TAAATTGAGCTTCTATTCGTTGGATGAAAATATTATCCAGAATAAGGAATATTTGAACTCCTAAACAAGATAAAAAAATGGAAGAAGAACTGATTTTTCCAATAATTCCGAATATAGATTTCTTATTCATCTTCATTTTTTTCCATTATTCTTATTTTATTTTTCTTTTCCTGAGCCTCTTTTTTCTTCTTAATATAAAGGTCATATCCCTTCTCTGTCCAGAATATTTCTTCTTCGGATGCAGGATGAGAATAAATAATTTCATTCCAAGTATTCGATATAAATGATGAGAGATCTTTTGATATACCGGTATTCGCAGAATACATTCCTTGAGCAAAGTAATTAACTGAACTCTGATGATAACAATCTTGCCCAAAACAAACATGATGGTCATTTCCTGATTCTCCACCATCAAAGAAAGGTGTATCGTAGACCGCTCTTTCTATATCAAATGGAAATCGAGGTAATTTTTCTAAATCATAATAGACAGAATCAACAAGATAAGAAAACTCCTCTTCATTTATTTGTTGATAATCTTTAAATATCTTCCTTTCTCCATTATTAAAACAATCAGAAAGAGATTTATCCTTATTTTTCGCAATAATTGGAGAAGGGTGACCCCGACGAATATCTTCTATATTCGAACTTATGTCTATTGAAAGTTTATTTATAAACTCATTAAAACTATCATTTATATTCGTTATCCAACTAGTTGGATCTAATGCATTAATATCTGGCCAATGCCCACTCGGATCTGTATACTTTAGCGGGTAGGGTGGGATCGCACTTGATCCCACCGCAAGATTATTCTCCATGGTTCATTTCCATCAACGCGCAATCCGCTTCACCGCCCCAATCGGAAGGATACACTCCCATCCGCACATACCTGTGAAAACTTGACCATGGCCAATCTACAACGCTCTTTACCAAACCATGTTTCATTGGGTTGATGTGAATGTAATCAATATGGGTGTTTAAATCATCTTCATCAAAAAATGTGTGTTCCCAATATCTCCTTTGCCATATTGCAGCCTCCCCTTGAATTTGACGAGATTCATTTCGAATTCCACCAGGTCCAACAACCTGTAGATATTGCCTTGTAAAAATTCTTTTGATTTCCTTCCATCGCATGGCATAATCCGAATCGCCTTCGGGCAATTTCCAAATTGCATGAATATGTTCGGGAAGCAAACAGACGGCTATGGTTTCAAAAGGGTGGCGTGATTTTACATCGATCCACGTATTATGAAGAATGTCACGGCATAGTGAATTGGAAAACAATGGGAGACGGTCAAAGGTTACGAGGGTAAAGAAATATGTCCCACCCGGTTCATTTGACCTTAGATAATTTGGCATGGTTAATTGTAATGCCGGGTTTGCGGTGGGATCAAAGGCGATCCCACCCTACCAGCTTTCTATGCCCGCTTGGATCGTTATACCTGATTGGATTATTCTGCACGTACGCATACCGGTCAAACCCTTGCGCCCTGCCCGGTTCGGGGATGATGGTATCCGCCTGCGTGAAATGACCTAAAACGGGATCGTACCAACGAGACACATAAAAATCCAACCCTAGTTCGGCTTGCGCTAACTGCCCTGTATAACGGTATTTTGTTGGCGTAATCCCAAGATTATTTCTAATCTCACCAAAGGCAGTGTATTGAATGGTGCTGTTCCATGTACCATCTTGATTCGCAGTTGTGCTGGCACTTCCCAGGTGATCCGAAAGAACCCACTGCAGGGTGTCGGTATTATTTAGAATCGTTCTAATCGCAATGGTCTGGCCAATGGCGAAATAGAACTTCTGCACCTTCGTCCCGGCGGCGGTGACTTCTTTGTTGAAGTGCCTTCCTGGGTAGAAAGTAACCGTGCTATTTACGATTCCCTTCACCATGTTGCCGTCACCGTCATAGAAATACCAGGCGTGCTGTAAGGGCTCGGGGGTGGGTTCAGTCGGTATGGTGGTAGCGGTTGGTGTGGGGCTTCCGGTGCCATCATAAGTGGGCGAGGGTGTTCGGATGTGAGCATTCATTAGGTGTTGAGTCACGGGGCGTGGATAATGGTAACGCTAGTTTGTGGTGGATTCAAAAGTGAATCCACCTTACAACTTGTGGTGGAATCTACATTATTTGCAGTCAGGTATCCAATCTAAACAACCTCCACTATCAAAGAATTTTTTGAAAGCTTCATCAGGTGTCTGCCAATCAGGATCTTGTATCCCGAGTGTTTGAATATACTGGCGAAACTCATCTTCAGTGTGAAAACCCTTTGTGATGTTTCTATCCGGAATCATAACAAACCAATGAAAAAAATCGTTCTGAATGTATGAATCGGCCTCTTTGTCAACATACGATGAATACGCCATGATGACGCCATCTTTAACAGCAAATTTTTCTAATTCCTCAACACGATAATAACCATAAACAAC
>JBGSYX010000104.1:0-25427 GCA_041750735.1 Cyclobacteriaceae bacterium | reverse complement strand
CCCATCAAAAATAGAATCAAACATTTTTTGAGCATCCACCGGTATTATTTCGCCTGATATTTTATAAGAATCGTCTGGATTGAAATGAAATGACGCCGGAATCGGCCCAGGATCCAGCGTATTATCTGAAGAGTATAGATGCCAGCCTTCATCGATGGTACCAGAAAATAAAAGCTCGACTTCATCACCGACTTTTACATTACTGTCAGATAGACTAAAGACCCACGAGACTGGATTCAATACCCCACCAGTTTCGCCACCATTAAATACCCCCTGTGCTTGCAGATTTATTGCCTCAAACCCAGGATTGATTGGATAGGTCGAAATACTGATGGCAAAATCCACATCATCCGGGATACATTTGCCATCGATGTCAGAACATACCTGGTATGAGTAGTTGCCTTTAATAACCGGATTTTCATCAAGTATTTTCACCTTTTGCCTGAATTCCCCCATACCTTTGAAGTAAGTGACTTCTCCTTTCCAAACATCATCATACTTTTTTTGAGGATTCACAGGGACAATACCACCGACGAGTGAAAAGGAATTATTCTTTTCGAAAGAAAACTCGGTGACCATCGGGCCCAGTTCCGGATCAAAATCTGAGGAATACAAATACCAGGACTTATCGATAACAGCCCTAAAAATCAACTCAACCTCTTCCCCTACCGCAACAGTATCTTTAGATACGGAATTTGTCCACCGGGCAGGTTGGAGGATCTGAGCATGAACCATGGTTATGGTCAGCGAAAAAAGTAAACCAAACAAGTGTTGGATTTTTAATATCTTCATCATCATATGAGATAAGACTGATTTTTCAATAATATGTTTTTTGGGAAAATATTATAATGTATCCAGGCTGACAAATCCTGGTATTTTATTTCTTATTTAACTCTGCATAGTGTTTGTGAAACAAGGCAATAGTCTCGATCCCTTTCAGGTAATTATAAACCCCAAAACTTTCATTTGGAGAGTGTATAGCATCAGAGTCTAATCCGAGGCCGAGCAGCAGGGTATCCAATCCCAATTCTTTTTTAAATAATGCTACTATAGGAATACTGCCGCCATCCCTGGTTGGAATTGGCATTTTACCCCACCCCTCCAGATAGGCCTTCTCTGCTGCTTTATATGCTACAGAATCTATCGGAGTTACTGCTGGCTCACCACCATGATGAGGTATCACTTGTACCTTCACTTGAGGCGGAGCAATTGACATAAAATGATCAGTGAAAAGTTTTGCTATTTTCTTGCTGTTTTGATTGGGAACCAGACGCATAGATATTTTGGCATAAGCTTTCGATGGTAATACTGTTTTGGCTCCTTCGCCTGTATAGCCACCCCAAATGCCGTTGCAATCAAATGTTGGCCTGATGCCTAATTGTTCCAACACCGTGTATCCAGCCTCTCCCGCTACGGCTTCAACATTGAGCGATTTCATGAATTCCTTTTCAGAAAACGGCGAGCTCGCCAATTTTTTGCGATCCTCTGCACTTAATTCCACGACATCATCATAAAACCCAGGAATAGTGATACGGTTATTTGTATCAGTTAGCGAAGCAATCATTTTGCAAAGAATGTTGATAGGATTTCCTACAGCACCACCATATGTACCAGAATGAAGGTCGCGATTAGGACCGGTTACTTCCACCTGGAGATAGCTTAAACCTTTAAGTCCTGTTGTTATGGAAGGATGCTCCAGCGAAAGCATACTAGTATCGGAAATCAAAATCATGTCAGCGGCAAGTTTCTTTTTATTCTCAGCCACGAAAATGCCTAAATGCTCAGAACCGATTTCCTCTTCACCTTCGATCATGAATTTCACATTGCATGGAAGACTATCATGTTTCATCATTGTTTCAAATGCTTTCACATGAGCGAAAAATTGACCCTTATCATCGCATGCGCCACGTGCATATATTTTTTCATTCCGGATGGTAGGTTCAAATGGCGGTGTCTGCCACAATTCTATCGGATCAACCGGCTGAACGTCGTAATGCCCATAAACCAGCACGGTGGGAAGCTTGGCATTCACAATTTTCTCAGCAAAAACAATAGGGTTGCCTGCGGTAGGGCAAATCTCAGCTTTATCGACTCCAGCATCCAAAAATTGTTGCTTTATAAATGTGGCAGCACGATCTATTTCCACTTTTTTAGTGCTATCCGAACTAATGGACTGTATTTTTAAAAGAGAAAAAAGTTCGTTCAAAAACCGATCCTTATTCTGATCGATGTAGCTTCTGATTTGTGCTAATTCCATAGTAATCTGATTTAATGAATTATATTAAAAATTATCCAGGTCACCTTTAGAGCGGAGCCTTGATTTGCTGCGCAAGTTATTAAAACAGGATTTGAATAACTACACCGGGGAATCCTTCCAAACAATTTGTAAAAACATGTTGACAAATTTGATCCGATATTTATCTTTGCAGTCCCATTGGAAATCAGTGGAAAAAGCGAAAGTAGCTCAGTTGGTAGAGCACGACCTTGCCAAGGTCGGGGTCGCGGGTTCGAATCCCGTCTTTCGCTCATTTTATTTGATGATTGGTGATTTGTGGATTAACTGATTGAAACGAAACAGTTTTAATTATCCTGAATTCAGATGAATCCTGACCAACTAAAAAATCGAAGTCAGGTTTTTGCTATTGAGGTTATTAAACTCGCCAAAGAAATCCAAGCAGATTTTATTGATTGGGAAATTCTCAAGCAACTCGTCAGGTCTGCGGGATCTATGGCAGCTAATTATCGGGCAGCATGCCGAGCTAGATCAAAAAATGAATTTTTTGCAAAGCTCAGTATCGTTGTGGAAGAAGCAGATGAGGCATTATTCTGGTTGGAAATAATTGAAGAAACAGAAATATGCATTAATTCCAGATTGGGGTTTTTATTGAATGAGGCCTTGGAATTATTGAAGATTTTCTCCGCATCAAGAAAAACAATCAAGGAAGGAAAGGACTAAATTGAAAGATCGGTCAATCACCAATTCATAAATATTTTTCTGCCCGGGTGGTGGAACTGGTAGACACGCAGGACTTAAAATCCTGTGGCTGTTGAGGCCGTGCGGGTTCAAGTCCCGCCCCGGGTACTTTTTTAGAGTCGAATTCAAATACTACCATTCCAATATCCCCATTCAATTCAATTACTCGACCATACAAGTGTATTGTAATAGTATCCGACTCACTTAAAATTGGTATCTGGTGAATTTCCAGCAGGGTATTCCTTGATGTGTAAATCTCTTTGTGGGAATGGGATTTCAATACCGTTTTCTTTGAAGGCAATGACTATAGCCCGGATAATTTCGCTCTTTGCATAGGCTCCTTCCATAAAATTTCCAACCCAAAAATTGCACCGGAACTCTATACAACTATCCTTGAAATCCTGAGCTAAGACCATCGGGGGTGGAGCAGAAAGTACCATTTTATTTTGCTTCAGGATGTCGATTAAAATGTCCCGTGTCTTTTCCAGATTAGTGCCATAAGCAACTCCAACCAAAAGTTCAACCCGCCGCTTCCCTGTGCCGTTGCTCCAGTTTACCAGATGCAGGTTGAGTAGATCACCATTTGGTACAACTACTTGGGAGCCATCAGCTTTCACTATTACACTACTGCGAAACCCGATTGATTTCATTACTCCGGGGTTTTCATCTACCTCAACAACATCACCCACATTCACTGGTTTCTCAAAAGCTATAATGAGGCCGCTCACCAGGTTGTTAAACAAACCCTGCAACCCAAGCCCTATACCAACTCCCAGGGCACCTAATATTATTGTAATCCGATCCATGGGGATACCGGCAGCAGCAAATGCCAGGAACAGCCCTACACATATAATGAAAATCCGCACTAAAAGCAGCCAGCTGCCAAGGCCGACTTTAGTCACTTGAGGCTTGGTTACCATGTCCTCCGAATGATGGACATCGGGCGAAAAATAGGACACCAGTTTTGATAATAGCAATGAGACTATCAAAATTACCATGAAAATCAAGGCACTTTCCAATGAAAAGGTATAGCTACCAATGGTTCTTTCGCTTAAAAGAAAATCGCGCAAAGGGGTAGTTATCTGTTTATATGCATAAAAATTACTTCCAATCTGAACGGTCCAACCTAGAACCAGTAATACGTAAAGGATTGTGGGAACTTTGTTCCCGACCTTGTCAAAATTTATATAAAATAGTTTTCCATCCGGCCGCTTATAAGACTTCGAGGCGAGATCCATAATTTCCTGCACCAACCGGATTGTCCACAAGAAAACAATACCAATAACTACATTGGCAAAACCGGCAATGAACATGGATTTGGAGAAATTATAACGTCCGTAAAGATTAGCTATTAAAGAGATCAACTCGAGCACCACCATGAGTTGAAGGAAATAAACTATGTACCGCTCACGTAATTCGTGCAGATGTCCACCAAACAAATAAAGCAGTCCTATAGCAATACCAATGGTTGAAACAATCAACATACCCAGACGCTCTGGACGGGACGATTGTAGTATAAGATTATCTGCTGAAGCAAGTAGAAACACCACTATCATGGTCATCCACATAATTAGCCAATATCGGGTAATGAAAGACCAAAAAATGAAAGTCAACGAAATACCGGCAATAACCCACAAAATGGAATTGAAAACGAAAGGCGGGTCGTCGAATATAAATTGAAATACACTAATGTTGATGATTAGTGCCGATAAAAAAGGATATCTGAGCACAAGTTGACCAGATTCTTTTGGATTGAAGTTACCTTCCTCTTTTTGCCTTAGTCTCAGTGTTCTGATAAACAGGCTGGTCATCACGACGAGAACACATACTAATATAATCCTTCCCGGACGATCAGGGACATAGTATCGCAAGACATACCAAGCCTTTATAGCTGAACTTCTGACTATGTCCATAAAAGACCGACTCGTATGTTTGCTGCTCCATAAATTATAGATTTCCCTGCGAAACTGGTTTTCTGCCAAATCTTTCTGATAACCCTCTATTTGTTCGAGATAGCTGCGCAACCGTGTTACGGTGAGATATACAGGAATTTCCAGCTCTTCTAAATTGATCAGCGTAGCCCTCAGCGTCGAATCCACCGGTTGCATTGGTTGAGTCACAACTGATAAGTTCTTAACAAACTTCATGAGTGTCGCCGAATCGTCAGGAAATATATATAATAAAGAATCCGCGTTTAAGGAGTCAAAGGTGATCTTGAACTGTTTCAAATTTGCCTTATAGCTTTCCAGTTGCGACTGTCGTTGTTCGGCTTTATATAACAATTCGCGCATTAGCAATGATGATGCTGTTAGGTTGCGGTAGGTTTGCGACATTCCCTGATTCGTAAAAATCCCATCAGATGCAATTTCCATACGTTCGTTGATGGTGCGGATATCACTCATGATAGCTATGGTGTCAGGCGCCAATCTGAGAAACTCTTTCGCCTCATTGATCGTTTGTCCAATTTTAACCATAACAGCTTCCCTGTGATAGCTTTCCTTTGTGTTCTGGTAATCTGCTTTACTTTTTTGGAATCCATCCTCAGCTATTTTTTTAACACGGTCTGTGAAGCTCTTTTTTAATGACCCAATTGTATCTACCCCAGCAAGAGATACAGAATCCTCAGTGGTGGATTTTTGTAATAGAGTACAATTTTCCTTAGAATAGGTCGGTTGGCCAACTAAAACATAGCTAAGCCATACTATGGAGGTAATGAACTGCTTTATCAACAAGGAGCGTCGTCTTGGCTTACTAACTTCCATGGCTTTTGTATGATTTTTTTGAGAGTTGAATATATCGATATTTTATATTCAAGTGGCTCCGACTATTATCTTTTTAAAATCATTCCGAGCCTATACTAACCTGTGACAGGAAGACTGTGCCTGTATAATAAAAAAGCCGGGGGGCACCCGGCTTTCACTGTTGAATTCTTTGGTCAACTAGGCCTGTATTGCCTCTACAGAAACAAATGACCTGTCTTTCTTTCCTTTCTTGAACTGTACCGTTCCGTTGGTAAGTGCAAAAAGCGTATGATCTTTTCCTATGCCGACGTTTTCACCTGGATGGTGTTTTGTTCCGCGCTGTCTTACGATAATATTGCCGGCTATGGCCAACTGGCCGCCGAATATTTTTACGCCAAGACGCTTGCTTGCCGATTCTCTACCGTTTCTTGAACTACCGGCTCCTTTCTTATGTGCCATGTTTTAAACTATTTAATGTCTTCGATTAATACTTTGGTGAACTGTTGCCTGTGGCCGTTGAGCTTCTGATAGGTCTTTCTTCTTTTCTTTTTGAAAACGATAACCTTATCAGCTTTCTGATGACTAATGATCTTGCCAGTAACCTTCGCGCCTTTAACGATTGGCGCTCCAACTTTCACATCACCCTCGTTATCCAATAACAAAACATTTTCAAACTCTACCGTTTCTCCTTCATTACCTAAGAGCAATGGTGTATGAACCTGCTTATTTTTTTCTACTTTTACCTGAGCGCCAGCTATTTCGACGATTGCGTACATGTTTATTTTCTTTATTGAGTATTCCCATTTAAAAACGGACTGCAAAAATATCGCAAGAGTTTTGAAATACCAAATTCTCCACAGTTAAAAACGCTCAGGTTCCCAATATAAATTGAATTTCTAACTGATTCTGCTCCAGTTGAGCGATTCTTTTTTTTGACTTTCGATTTGTTGCCTGATAATCGAATGCTCTTTTCGGGTTAAATCAGGATCTTCGTCCAAGAGTTCGGAGGCTGCCTGGCGGGCAATTTCAAGTATTTTGGAATCCTTGCTTAAATCCGCGACCAACAAATCGAGTATGCCGCTTTGTTGTGTGCCCATCAGGTCACCGGGACCGCGGAGTTTAAGATCCATTTCAGCTATTTCGAAGCCGTCATTGGTTTTTACCATGGTGTCGAGTCGCAACCGGCTTTCTTTGGATAATTTGTACTCTGTCATTAGAATGCAATATGACTGGTCTGCCCCACGCCCAACCCGACCCCGCAATTGGTGCAATTGAGCCAAACCGAACCGCTCGGCATTTTCAATGACCATTACCGTGGCATTCGGTACATTCACACCAACTTCTATAACTGTGGTGGCAACCATGATTTGTGTTTCGTTTTTCAGAAATCGCTTCATCTCAAAATCTTTGTCCGATTGCTTCATTCGTCCATGCAATATGCCGACCTGGGATTCCGGAAAGGCACGGTGTATGGCTTCATAGCCATCAGTAAGGTGTTTCAGGTCGAGTTTTTCAGATTCTTCTATGAGCGGATACACAATATATACCTGTCGGCCAACTGCGATTTGCTTTTTGATGAAACCAAAAACTTCCAGCCGGTGTGATTCGTACTTGTGCACGGTTTTTATTTGCTTTCTGCCTACAGGCAATTCATCAATCACTGAAATATCCAGGTCACCGTAGAGGGTGAGCGCTAAAGTTCTGGGTATCGGAGTTGCAGTCATCACCAGGATGTGCGGATACACGGATTGGTTTTTTTTCCATAATTGTGCCCGTTGTGCTACTCCGAAACGATGCTGCTCATCTACTATGGCGAGGCCCAGGTTCTGGAATTGTACTACATTTTCCAGAAGGGCATGGGTTCCAAGCAGTATTTTGATGGATCCATCGGCCAGACCCTCATCGATGCTTCTGCGATGGGCCTGTTTGCTGGAACCGGTAAGCAGGGCGATTCCTATTCCTAACTTTTCAGTAAATGGTTTAAGGCTGTTCAAATGTTGCTCCGCAAGGATCTCCGTTGGCGCCATCATGGCAACCTGAGATCCATTACCAATGACCAACAGCATGCAAATGAAGGCTACGATTGTCTTGCCGCTGCCCACATCTCCCTGAATTAGGCGGTTCATCTGTTTACCGGATTTCATATTTTCATATACTTCACGGATCACACGTTTTTGCGCATTCGTGAGCTCAAAAGGTAAGTGGTGATTATAGAAATCTATGAGAATGGCAGTAGATGAAAACACTTGTCCCTGGTATTTCTCCGTTCGGGTTAGCTTCAGCTTAATTAGTCGTAACTGGAGATAGAACAACTCCTCAAATTTCAACCTGTACAGCGCGTGTTTCAGGACATTCTGGTTTGCCGGAAGATGAATATTCATTACTGCATCCTCTTTGGACAGTAGATTGTATTTTTTGAGAAGCGCGGTAGGAAGTGTCTCGTGGATGTATTTTCTGGCTTCCGGCAAGAGTATTTGGATCAGCTTGGAAATGCCCTTACTGTCCAGGAATCGTGCGCGCAGCTTTTCGGTACTTGGATAAACCGGTTGTAATTTTCCACCTGCAACGGCACCCACAGTGAGTAATTCAATTTCCGGATGAACAATATTATACCGGTTGTTAAAAAGCGTAGGTTTTCCATAAACTGTATATTCAACCCCGGTCTTGATGGACCTGGAAAGCCATGGTGTAAACTTGAACCAGACAAGCTCAAGTTCTCCGCTTTCATCTGAAAAATTTGCAATGAAACGTTTTGCTTTACCCTGTCCAACGGATTGGGTTCGGTTGATTTTTCCTTTTAATTGGACGTTTCCTTCGGTGCTTTCTATTTCACTTATTAAATAAAATCTTGTTCGGTCTTCATATCGGAAGGGATAGTGCTGGATGAGATCACCGAAAGTAAAAATATTCAATTCTTTGTTAAGCAGTTCTGCTTTCGCCGGACCGACCGATTTCAGGAATTCGATTTTGGTGTCGAAAAAACCCGACATGGTGATTATTTAATTTTATCGTTCCATTCCAATGTATTGAGCATCTGTTCGATATCGGTCTTTACAAATTCAATAACAGGGGCAAGGGAATCGTTTTGTGTAGCAGTATTAAAGTATAATGCACCTCTAAGAAAATGGTTGATGGAATCTGTGCAATAAAATTGGTATTGACTCGGCACCTCGCCACTCAACAAGGCTACAACAGCCGTTTTGCCATTTTTAGTTCTAAAAATCGCCTCATCGATAGCATAAGCCTTCACCTGATGTTTTGATGTGAGTTTGTAAGCTGTAGCGAGGTATTCACGAAGCAACACTTCGCTATGCTTCACCGGTTTGTATGACACCTGAACCGATGCCTTGAATTCCGGATAATAAACATCGATCCAGTACGGTTCAGAAATCCAACTGGAATCGGGGAGAATTTTTGCGTATTTAGAATACTCAAAACGATATGGAAAAGTATCGGCAAGGCTCTGGTATTCATTTTCCGGTAATATGATTCGGTTATAGCCTTTGGGCTTCGGCATATAATCCGAAGAGCATGCTGTGCAAACCATTATTATTGCCAAAAGGGCTTTCCCATTCATTGACATAATTTTAAATCCAGGAAACAGCCGCTTGATTTTTGAGGCAATTTTAAAATTTGGGTTGAGATTTATGATCAAAACGGCAGGTCATCAGTTTCGGCACCTGTGGACACCGGAGGAGTGGGTGACGAAACAGGTGTTGGACGCTCATCAGATCTGTCATGTGATGACTGCTCCTCATGTTGATTGGCTGCATCCGGGTTGCGACCCCCGAGTAGACTCATATTTGTCGCGCGGATCCTAGTTGTCGTGCGACTATTGCCGTCATTATCCTGCCAGTTTTCGGTTCGTAGTTTACCTTCGATGTATACCGTATTCCCTTTTTTCAGGTATTGCTCAGCGACTTTAGCGAGGCCATCCCAAAGTTCAATCCGGTGCCATTCGGTCTGCGTCACCTTTTCACCGCTTTTGTTTGTGTAGGATTCTGAGGTGGCAATATTAAAATTAGCCACTACTGATCCGGTACTCAGGTGTCTTACTTCGGGATCCGAACCGAGGTTCCCGATGAGAATTACTTTGTTTACTCCAGCCATAATCTTATTTTATTTCACAATTATATAAATGTTTTTTCAATCAGATGAAATTATTTTATCATCGAGGTAACGGGCGATAAGCACCGGTTTAGGAAGTCTTTCCACTTTGTCCAAGAGCAGAAAATCATCATTTTTCCATGGAGATTCTTCCATATTGGGAAGTTGAGTTAGATGAATATGATAAAACTTGGCCATAATTTTTTGATGCGAGAGAACATGAAGATACGTCCCCGATTCCTCTGTTAAAACCCACCGATCCGGATTTTCTGATAAGCATTCAGGTAGTACCAGCTGATCAAAATTCTGTGGTGCAGGGGTTTCGATCAAAAGAAACTCATACAGGTATTTCCAGATATCGTTTTGCGATCGTTTGGTAAGTAACAATCGGTTATCATATTCGATCACCAGATAATTGAAATGGCGGATTCGGGCAGCTTTGCTTTTACTTTTAAACGGAATAACAGCAACCATATTTTGTTTGAAGGCTACGCAAATATCTGCCAGAGGGCATGCCTGACAAACCGGTTTGTTTGGGCGACATTGTATAGCACCAAATTCCATCATAGCCTGGTTGAAGTCCTGATGCCCACTGTCGGGCAATAATTGGGATGCCAACGCTATTATCCGTGAAAGTGTTGATGGTTGCTTTATATCCTCCGTGATACCGAACAATCTGGAAATCACCCGAATTACGTTTCCATCAACAACCGCTTCCTTTTTCCCGAAAGCAAACGAGGCGATCGCTGCGGAGGTGTAATCGCCTATCCCAGGTAGCTCAAGCAAGGTTTGGCGATCGGCTGGAAAAATCCCATTGTATTTATCTACAATAATTTTAGCGCAGGAATGAAGATTTCGCCCTCGGGAATAGTACCCCAGACCTTGCCATAATCGCAAAACCCGATCGATGGGGGCCTCAGCCAGATTATAAATGGAAGGAAAGTTCTCAACAAATGCATGATAATAAGGCAATCCCTGATCTACCCTGGTTTGTTGAAGAATTATTTCAGAGAGCCAGATTTTGTACGGATCAGTGGTATGGCGCCAGGGCAATTGTCGCTTCTTAAGATTAAACCATGTGAGCAATTCTCCGATCAGTTTTTTCCTGATTATATCAAAGTCTGTCATTATCAATCAAATAAGATATATTTTTGCTCAATTCTTTTTTAATTGTGCATGGAGCGTATAAATTTGTCGCTCTAATTTAGAAGTATAGATTTATCAAATTAATTAAAGAGCACCAAAGTGACTAAAGCAGAGGTTATAACCCAGATAGCTGAGCAAACCGGCATAGATAAGGCAGATGTTCAGATTACTGTAGAATCATTTTTCAACGTGGTAAAAAATTCCATGGCCACAGGGGAGAACATTTACGTGCGTGGTTTTGGAAGTTTCGTCAATAAGAAGCGCGCCAAAAAGATAGCGCGTAACATCTCCAAAAACACTGCAATTGTCATCGATGAGCACTTTGTACCCAGCTTTAAGCCTTCTAAAGTTTTCATAGAAAAAATTAAGAGCAGCACTAAAGTAAAAAGAGCCAATTCTTAAATGAAAAGGTTCCACAAAGGAACGAATGCTTAAAAACCGGATTTTATTAGCGCTTTTAATCATGGTTGCCTCGGCAGCCATTTATTTTTTACCGCGATATGTAGTGAGTAATGAAGTGCCAGGCACTGAACCTACTGAATCCGGCACAACTTCAGATCATACTGAAACTAGCGATGCACACCAACACGTAATGGTCATTCCTGATAGTATGTCGGCCAGGTTTGAAACTTTTTACATATTATATACCAATGCAGAAAATCAGGAAAAAAGGTTTATATTTGCCGACTCTTTGGCAAAAGCCTATAAAGACGTTGGTTTTCAGGATAGTTCAGCGAAGTATTCTGAGATAAAAGCCCTCGAAATTCCAACACTTGAAAATTTGTTGCAGGCAGCTGAAGGATATTATGCAGCAATGAATTTTGCTACGAATCCTACAATCAGGGCTGAATTAGCTGTAAGGGCCGGAGATTATTACAACAGGGTTTTAAACGAAAACCCGAAGATGCTTGATGTAAAGGCAAAGGTGGCGATGACGCTTACTTATGGCTCAAATCCCATGGAAGGGATCATGATGTTAAGGGAAATTCTTAATGAAGATCCAGATAATGAAGTAGCAACGTTTAACCTCGGCATGTTGGCAATCACTTCCGGCCAATACGACAAAGCCATCGAGCGGTTTGAGAAATTATTGCAACTCAATTCAGCTAATGCTGAAGCTAATTTTTATATGGGGTTTTGCCTTATTGAACTTGGAAAGTCAACCGAAGCAGTTCCATATTTTGAAAAAGTCTTGCAATCGGGTCAGGGGAGCAATCTTCAGAGAGCAGCAAACGAGTATTTGAAAAGTATTATTAAATAGAAATTTTTGAATTATGCCTTGCGGTAAAAAAAGAAAAAGACATAAAATCGCTACTCATAAGAGAAAAAAGCGATTGAGAAAAAACAGACACAAGAAGAAATAAGTAGTCTTGTTGTGCCATTTGGGTTAAAATAAAAAACAATTAATGACGTCGAGTAGTGAATTAGTAATTAATTCAACTGAAAAAGGATGTCGGATTGCCCTTTTAAAAGACAAAAGCCTCCTCGAGTATCATCAGGAGGAAAACTCGAACCAGTTTACGGTTGGTGATATTTATTTAGGAACTGTTAAGAAAGTAGTTCCTGGCCTGAACGCCGCTTTTATTGATATAGGTTATGAGAAGGATGCCTTTTTACATTATCTCGACCTCGGCCCTCAGATAAGTTCACTCAACAAGTACACTAAGTTTGTGCTGTCAGGAAAGAATCCGTCGTATGATCTGGGAAAATTTCAGAATGAACCAGACATAGACAAACTTGGTAAAATAGGCCAGGTTTTGACCAAAGGCCAGAAACTTCTGGTACAGGTGGTCAAGGAGCCAATTTCCACTAAAGGGCCACGGTTATCTTGTGAGTTGTCTTTTGCAGGCAGGTACCTAGTACTTGTGCCATTTTCAAGCGCTATCAGCATCTCCAAAAAGATCACGAGCAGTGATGAGCGGAAGCGTTTGTTACGGTTGATTTCCTCCATAAAGCCAGCCAATTTTGGAGTCATAATCCGAACAGTAGCCGAAAAAAAGGATGTTGCTGAACTGGATCGCGATTTGCAAAATCTAGTAGGTAAGTGGCGAAGTGGGGTAAAAGCGCTTCGCACGGCCAATCCACGTGATAAAGTAATCGGTGAAATGAGCCGTGTCTCTTCCTTACTCCGTGATGTGCTCAATGAATCATTTGACAGCATTTCTGTGGATGACAAAGTGATTTTCGAGGATTTGAAGCAATTTATCAAAGAGATTGCTCCACAAAAAGAGAAAATTGTAAAGCATTATTCCGGTAAAGCGAAAATATTCGAATCGTATGGTATCGAAAAGCAATTGAAATTGCTTTTTGGAAAATCTGTTAGTCTCCAAAACGGTAGCGGATACCTCATTATAGAACACACCGAAGCCCTCCATGTCATTGACGTAAACTCCGGTAATAAATCTTCGGAAGAGGCTGACCAGGAAAGTACAGCCATGAAGGTAAACGTGGAAGCAGCAAGAGAGGTAGCCCGTCAACTGCAACTTAGGGATATGGGCGGGATCATCGTCATCGACTTTATTGATATGAGAAGGGCCGAAAACAAGCGGATACTTTTCGACAAGATGAAGGAGTTCATGAAGAACGACCGATCCAAATTTACCGTGTTGCCACTTTCGCGATTTGGTTTGATGCAGATAACCCGTCAGCGGGTTCGTCCTGAACTAAATATAAAAACATTGGAGATTTGTCCTTCCTGCGGAGGGTCAGGCAAAATAACTCCTTCTATACTTATTGCAGACCAACTGGAGCGCGATCTGGATTATCTCATTACCAAGCAAAATGAAAATAATATCATAATAAGTGTCCATCCATATCTGCACGCATACTTCACAAAGGGTCTAATATCCAGAAAGATGCGATGGTATTTTAAGTACTTTAAAAATATCGCCCTTCAGCAGGATTCGTCTATCGGACTCAACGAATACATCTTCACCAACAAAATGGGTGAGCAAATTGAGTTAAAAACCCAGTAATTATCAAAAGACGCAACATCTTCCCAAGCAACTATTTTTATTTGATTGTATAATTTGAATTCAAAAGCTCAGATGTAATATCTGTGATACTATCTACTGCAATTGGTTGTTTTTTGATTTAATTTTAATTCGAAGTTAATTTTTTAATCAAAAACGGATGTGGAATAGAAAAATAGTACTTTTTGCATTGCTGCTGATTTTTGCTGCACAAGGTAATTCATTTGCCCAGTCGAACGTTTACAAGCTTCATGCGCTCTTCATTTACAATTTCACCAAGCATTTTCAATGGAACGCCGTTGGTGATGTTTTTACAATTGGAGTTTACGGAAGTGAATCAGCATTGAAAGAAATCAAGGCAAACCTACTGGACAAGAAATTTTCAGGTAAGGAAATTAGGGTTATTAATGTGGTTGGTATCGGTGATGCCAATATCTGCCAGATTGTATATACACCCAAATCCTCAAAAGCCAAGGTGCTGTCTTTATTTGATAGCGCCACCAAACAGAATGTGCTTTTTGTTTCTGAGGATGATATGGTTGCCGAAGGCTTCCCGGTAAGTTTTATCATTCAAAACGAAAAACTCAACTTTAAAATCAGTAAGAAAAATCTTGAATCTACAGGTTTGAAAGTAAGTTCAGCATTACAGTCTCTGGCCGTGGTCGTTGATTGATCAATCCAACTAAGAAACGGCGTTGTTCCCAAACTTTCCCAGCGATAATCGGTAAATTATAAGCCTGAATTTGTCGAAAGACTGTAATTCAGCTTATTTGGTGATACTTGTTTTCAAGACTATTGTCGATACAAAACCCTAAAAAGACCATTTTATTCATGAGAACTGACCTGATGCAACTAGCAAAAGTAAAAGCGGCTAACTTTTGCGTATATCAGGAGCGCACCCAGCAGGAAGTTAGGGATAAATTATATGCCCTGGGATTATTCAGCGACGAGGTGGAGCAATTGCTTTCCGAATTGATTTCTGAGAACTTTGTTAATGAAGAGCGTTTTGCCATAGCTTTCGCACACGGACGGTTTAGATTAAAGCAATGGGGCAAGTCCAAAATTAGTTTTGAATTAAAAAAGCGAAAAATATCCAGATACTGTATTGACAAAGCGCTCAAGGGTATAAGCGAATCTGATTATGAAAATACCTTGACACGTTTGATAGAGAAAAAATCCAAGGGTATTAATACGACATCGCTTAGTGCCCGACAAAAAATTGCCAATTTTCTCATCGGCAAAGGATTTGAGGCTGAAATTGTTTGGCGGCAGGTTGAATCGATCCTAGGGGAACGATAGTCTAATTTGTGGGAATAGAGTACTTTTCCTGAAAATCATAGTAACCTGCAATCAGGTTATTGATTACGCGCTGAACAGGCAAAATTTCATGTACGTGTTCAATTGAAGGACCGGCACACCATACCGTTTGATAGGTGGCGCTGAAGGCTGCTTTTTTAATTTTCTGCATACCCCTATAATACGTGAGTCCTTTGGCAAATTTCTTTACTAATTTATTCTTGTTCAGGAAAGCCTCGAGAAAATTCTGTTTGGTTCCTGTTTTCTGAACATAGGGTGTATTGATAACTGAGCACGGGGAGCCGCTTAGTTTTGTCGTCATGACGATATCTGCCGAGTTATATTTTATGCAGGCCTGTTTATATTCTTCTGATACCGCAGATTCTAATGTTGCTATAAAGGGACTTCCCATGGAAATGCCGCAAGCACCTTCATGCAACTTTTCGAAGAGTTGGCTGCCGAGACCCACGCCACCGGCAGAAATAATCGGCAGGTCGGTTATTTCCTTTAGCGTGGCAATTAGTTCCTTACTAGAAAGTTTACCGGCATGGCCACCGGCAAGATTATTTACGGCTATTAAACCGTCCGGCTCCAGCGAGGCTACTTTTTCCCCATATTTCCGATCAACGACATCGCAAAAAACCTTGATCCCCTTTTCATGGCATTTTTGAATAATTTTTTGCGGATTTCCCAATGAGGTAATTACATAATCCACCTTATAATCGAGGCAGGCACGCAACTGCTCTTCAAGCCTGAAATTGGATTTGTTGGCGATCAGGTTTATACCAAAGGGCCCTTTCGCATCTACCTTTAAATGTTGAAGCGCCTTTGTGAATTCACCGTCGGTGCGATAGTTGAGCGCTGGTATGGCTCCTGTAATACCCCCTTTTGTAGCTTCAATGACCATAATATCGTTGGACACCAAAAACATAGGCGCCATAATGATGGGATATCGAATTCCCAATAATTCAGTCAGGGCGGTAGGTATGGCGGGGTACGCGAACACTTTATTTGTGTTTCATCTTTTTGGGCTGATTTGGTTGCCATGGTTGTGATGGAGGCCTCGAACAGGAAACGATAAAGGCGGCAAGTATCAGGAAAATGATAATTTTTTTCATTTGTGTTGTTTTTGTGGATCCTGGAATTTGATCAATGTGCCAAATCAATTAAAACCATCATGCCAGATTAATTGGATACGACTGATGGTTCTGATGAACAATTTTAAGCAATAAGTTTCTATTAGCATAACGGCTATTGGTATATCGAATTTTAAATAAACCACAATAATTATCGAATAGAATTTTCCCAGCCACTTTGAAGAGGTGCGAATGTTTAAGCTCAAACATTGATAATTTTATTCTATTTTTAGAACCTTAAGAATTTGACTTTGACAGCGCATAACACGGACGAATTAAAAGTTTATATCGGGTCACATAATCCAGTGAAAATAGGGTGTACTACACTCGCATTCAAGCAGGTTTTCGATGAAAAAGGCGCTTTCCGGTTCATTGGAGAATCAGTACCATCAGGAGTCAGTGATCAGCCTCGTGATGATAAAGAAACATATCAGGGAGCCTATAATCGTGCCCTGGAGTTAAAGAGGAAATTTCCGGATGGTAAATTCTTTGTTGGAATCGAAGGCGGTATTGAAAAAACCAACGGGGCTATGCATGCTTTTGCATGGATTGTAATACTTAGTGATTATATGATTGGAAAATCCAGGACTGCGACCTTCCAGTTGCCGCTTCAGATTGATAAAATGGTCGAATCCGGCATCGAGCTTGGTGATGCTACGGATATTTTGTTTAATGATCAAAACACTAAAATAAAAGGTGGTACGGTTGGTCAACTCACAAACGGCATCATTGATCGTACCGAGTATTACAGACACGCGGTTGTATTGGCATTGATTCCGTTTATTAATACCCCACTTTACACCTGAACCTATGTCCAAAAAGAAAACATCTTTTTTTTGCCAGAATTGCGGAACGCAATCGCCCAAATGGGTAGGCAAGTGCCCGGGTTGCGGTGAATGGAACACGTTTGTAGAGGAAATCATTGACACCAAACCAGCCGCCTGGCCTCCGGTTCAATTTGCAAATCTTCCAAAGCCCAAGCCAATCCGCATACGTGATATTGCATCAACAGTAGAGCAAAGAATTCCCATGGGTGATCTGGAACTTGATCGGGTCCTCGGAGGTGGATTAGTTCAGGGTTCGCTAATACTAATCGGCGGAGAGCCAGGAATCGGTAAATCCACCCTGATGCTACAGGTTGGATTGAATCTGAAAAACAGGGTGACCATGTATGTGTCGGGCGAGGAGAGTGAACAGCAATTGAAGATGCGCGCTGACCGGGTTGGCAAAGCAACTGAAAGTTTTTACATTCTTACTGAAACAAACCTCGAATCCGTGTTCAGCGGAATAGCCGAAATGAAGCCGGCCATCCTTATTATCGATTCTATTCAGACCATGTACACAGATGCTATAGAGGCTGCGCCTGGAAGCATTTCACAGGTACGGCATTGTACCATGGAGTTAATGAAATTTGCCAAAAAAACCAATACCTCCGTATTTCTGATTGGCCATATCACCAAAGATGGTTCCATTGCCGGACCAAAAATATTAGAGCACATGGTCGATACGGTGATTCAGTTCGAAGGTGATCAGCATTTGAGTTATCGGATTCTTCGCACGACGAAAAACAGGTTTGGTTCCACATCAGAATTAGGGATCTATGAAATGCAAAATGACGGACTGCGACAGGTTTCCAATCCTTCGGAAATTCTTATCTCACAGCGGGATGAAGCGCTGGGCGGAGTATCGATTGCTGCATCACTCGAGGGCAACCGACCGCTTCTAGTGGAAATCCAATCACTGGTTTCACCCGCTGCTTATGGTACTCCGCAGCGAAGCTCCACGGGATTTGACTCGAAGCGACTCAATATGCTGTTGGCTGTTCTCGAAAAAAGAGCCGGATTCCGCTTAGGGACTCAGGATGTTTTTCTGAATATTGCAGGCGGCTTGCGTATAGAAGATCCAGCCATTGATCTGGCCGTGGCGGTTTCCATTATATCTTCATTCCAGGATTTACCGGTGTCATCCAAAATTTGCTTCGCAGCAGAAATCGGCCTTGGAGGTGAAATTCGCGCAGTGAGCAGGATTGAAAACAGAATTGCCGAGGCACAAAAGCTGGGATTTGAGCAGATTTACATTTCTTCCTATTTCAAGAAGGAGTTCACACTAACCAAATATTCCATTCAAATAAAGACCTTTTCAAAACTCAATGCGGTTGTTAATTCACTTTTTTAGCACAGGAATACATATGAGTTTGGCCCTATTCCGGATTATATTTTGAAGAGGCTACCCTATATGCCAAAGGTGCCCGTTGGGTGGGCTTGATTATAGGTGAATGAATGTCAACCAAAATCCTTGAGAACCGATGCTGAAGGAAAAGCAATCTGTATTGAAGGAGCAAATTGTTTAGTGCAATACAGAAAAATGAGGCTAATTGGCTTATTTATAGCGGAAATGATTAGAAGTGGGCCGCTGATACAAAAATTGATGTTTGGTATTTGAAAAAATATTTATGTACTTTCGTACAAACCAATCTGTTAAAGTAAATACGACTGAAAATGAAAAACCTCATTATGATTCTTGGATTGATTATCTGTATATCAGCCGTGAATAATGCTACCGCCCAACTCACGAAGCAGGAAACCAAAGAATGGAAAAAGAAATTGAAGAGTACTACACCTGAGCAATTTAAACGGATGTATGATGAAAATTCTTCGCTTAAATCAGAAGTAAGCAGCATACAAGGTCAGCTTTCCAGCCTACAGTCTTCTCAAGGTGAAAAAGATGCGAAAATAGCTGAACTTACCGAAGAAAGCCGAAAGATGGAAGCTCAGGTAAATGCCGCAAAAAAAGCCATTGCCAAAGCCCAGCAGGATGCAGCAGCTCAACCAACCGGATCAAGCTTTAGTGATGAAGGGGTCGTTTTCAAGGTTCAAATTGGCGCTTTTAGAAACAAGGATCTTTCCAAATACTTCGATAACAATCCTAATTTCAGCGGAGAAAAGGATGAAGACGGAGTACAAAAAATTACTCTTGGCAGATTTAAAGACTACTGGGAAGCGGACACTTTTAAGAAATACCTTAGGGAAATGGGCGTAAACGATGCCTGGATAGTACCTTACAAAGATGGGAAGCGCGTAGAGATGAAAGATGTTCTCGAAGGTGTAGTTCAATAAGATTAAATACAAATAAAAAAGGGCCGCTAAGGCCCCTTTTTATTTATAGTCGAAGGTATTACTTTTTCACCATTTCTATAAGATCATCTTCAATATTCCAGTCTTTGGCGAGTTTAAGCATCGCTGTGGCTTCCATTTCAGTGATATATCCTTTTTGATTGTTTGCCCGCCAAACCATATCCAGATACGAAAGACGCTTGTCCTTATCCAGACGGCCGATAACTTTATTCAGGTACTCACGGGCGCGCTCGAAGGCTGAGATATAATCGTTGGCAATAAATTCGTTTGCCCACTTTAGCTCATCTTCAGCGTCATACCGTTTGGCAGTTTCATCGAGGATTTTTTGTTCATCTTCATCCAACCCGTGATAATGAAAAATCACGGATTTCAGCAGAAGAAACGCCTTTTTTTCCTCACTTGTCATGTGATTTATGATAGTTGCATGCAAATATAAAAGAATTTGAGAACCACAAATCATCGAGTTTCAAAGTTCTTGGTTTAACATAACATATTGACCGATTAGTACAATTATCGTTAAATATTCAATTAGCATAAGACTCTTAATTTCAGGGCATTAAAGGGTTAAGTCAAAAACCCACTTCCAAGTTTGATTACCCGCAAGTGACTTGTTATAAATTGATGTGAAAATCAGCGATTAAGATCACCTTAAAGCTATATTTCGTTCTAATAAAAATGAAGGGCTTTTGCAAAGCTTCTGTTTTTTCCTTTTCTTCGGACGCTTTCAACAAATACATTTTAAAATGCGCTACCTAGTTGCTTTCCTTTATTTTTTAACCCTTGCCCAGATAGCATCATATGGTCAATCTGTGATGACACCGGCTCAATATCTCGGCTATGAACTGGGGGAAAAGTTTACCTATCATCATAAAGTGACGGAGTATTTCAAACATGTCCGGGATCATTCTAACAATGTCCTTATTCAGTCTTATGGAAATACATATGAGGGCCGAGAACTACTTGTAGCTTTTGTTTCATCAGCTACTAACCTGGAAAAACTGCAACAAATAAGGTTACAGAATATCGGCCTTAGTCAGGCTACTGATGCAAAAATGCCTGAAATATCCATTGTTTGGCTAAGCTATAATGTTCACGGTAACGAGGCGAATTCTACAGAAACAGCGATGAAAGTATTGTATGATTTGGTTGTGAATGCATCCTCCACATATAAAAATTGGCTCGATAATCTCGTTATTATCATTGATCCATGCTTGAATCCTGACGGTCGCGAAAGGTATGTGAATTGGTACAACCAGGTTGTTAACAGGACACCCAATCCAGGCCTTAACAGCAGGGAACACGACGAAGGCTGGGCAACTGGCCGATCCAACCACTATATGTTTGACCTGAATCGCGACTGGGTATGGCAAACACAAATAGAATCTGAACAGCGGGTCAGTTTGTATAACGCATGGCTTCCACAAGTGCACGTCGATTTCCATGAGCAATATTACAACGACCAATACTACTTTGCTCCTTCGGCTGAACCGATTCATAGCCTTGTAAGTCCATGGCAAATGGAATTTCAACGCAAAGTTGGAGAGAACAATTCGAAATACTTTGACGAAAATGGCTGGCTGTATTTTACAGGAGAACGTTTTGATCTGCTCTATCCTGGTTACGGCGATACTTATCCTACTTTCAATGGTGCTATAGGCATGACCTATGAAATGGCGGGCCACTCAACTGCCGGCCTCGCTATTATCACTGAAAAAGGCGATACTCTTCGCCTGAAAGACAGGATCGACAGGCATTATACTACTTCCATTGCCACCATTGAAACGAGCTATAATAACAGGGAAAGACTTTTAAAGGAATATCGGCAGTTTTTCACTGGCCATGCCAAAGATCAGTCTTCCTTTGTTTTGAAATCTTCCGAAGCAGATAAGCTAAAACTACTCGCAAACCTGTTTGATAGAAACGCAATTCTATATCAGACCCCGGCAACAAAGGTTACTGTGAAAGGAATGAATTTGGAAAGTAATGCACAAGTAAATGTAGTTGCAGTGCCTGGCGATCTAGTCATTCCCCTGAATCAGCCGAAGGCCGTACTCGCCAGAGTATTATTGGAGCCTAAAACCAAACTGTCGGATACGCTTACGTACGATATCACTGCCTGGTCATTACCCTATGTTTATGGGGTGGAATCGTTTCAAATACCGGTAAAAATCCAGACTGAAAAGTACAAAAAACCCATGATTGATCAACAGACACCATCAAGTCTGGCTTACGCCTGGTTGCTGGACTGGAGAAGTATAAAGGATGCTGCGTTTCTGACAGAAGCTCAAAAACTGAATTTTTCGATGAGTTATTCCTCCGAAAATTTCACATTTAAAGACCGGGATTTTTCTCGCGGCACCATAATATTTAGTCGCAACGATAACCAGAAGCGAATTCCCGATTATGAAAATAAACTTCTTGCGCTGGCCAAAAAACATGACAGAAATCTTATCCCATTGATGAGCGGGTCTGAGATAAATCCTTTTGCCCTGGGATCATCGAAGATAAGATTCATGAAAAAACCTAAAATTGCATTAGCCTGGAGCGACCATGTTTCGAGCTTGAGTTTTGGTGAAATGTGGTACTACCTGGAACAGGAACTCAACGTTCAGGCCGATGTGGTATCTGTAAACAAGCTCAGATTGGTCATCGACGATTACGACGTCCTGATTTTGCCTTCAGGGCAATATGAATCATTGCAATCAGAAGAGGGTTTTGTATCCATTGACCAATGGATAGATAATGGAGGAACCTTGATACTCGTGGAAGACGCCATTCGTGGCTTTACCGGTGAGGGTAAGTTTAGTTTGAAAAGTATTGAAAGCAAGAAGAACGAAACAGATTCCCTGCCATTGCTGTACCAATACAGTGAAAATGAGAGGGAAAGCCTGAAGAGCTATATCCCGGGAAGCATATACAAGGTAACACTTGATAACACGCATCCGTTGGCCTATGGGTATGGTAAAACCTATTATACCATAAAGAATTCTTCGGAAGGATACAGTTACCTGGCTGATGGATGGAACGTGGGGCATATCGAGTCAGCAGCCAAAAAAGTTGCGGGATTTTCGGGAGTCAAGACTGCTGAACTCACCACCGAATCACTTGTTTTTGGAGTAGAGAACAGAGGACGAGGCAGAGTGGTCTATTTCGTGGATAATCCCATATTCAGGGGCTTTTGGCAAAATGGCAAACTGCTGCTGGCAAATGCTATTTATTTCCATGAGTAGTCGCGTTCGCCTATTAAATCCTCTAGAATTCAGGTTAGAGTTATTTAAACCATCCTTCTAACTTTTTAAACAAATTAATTATATTAATCGACGTTTCTGGAACACCCGGTTATACACTAAATCCTCCGTCTAAAACGTGGTTAAAAGAATCCGATACCTGATTTTTCTGAGGGATGTACTCTTCATTTCGGTGGCCGCTTTTGGAGGTCCTTCGGCGCATCTCGCCATGTTTTTAAAGAAAATGGTCAAGGAAAGAGGTTATGTCGACGAGGAAGAGCTTATGGAACTATATGCTCTTTGCCAGATACTGCCCGGGCCAACGTCCACCCAAACCATTACAGCCATCGGCTTCAAGGTTGGGGGTCCATTTTTAGCCTATCTCACGCTCATGATATGGCTTTTACCAGCTTTTATTATCATGACAACGGTAGGAATCTTCATGTCCCACGCGGTAGAAATGAATAAATCAGTGGAGTTTGCCCGTTTCCTGCAGCCTATTGCTGTGGGTTTTGTATCATATGCAGCATATACTATTAATTCAAAAATTGTGAAAACTTATGAAGGTGGTGCTATCATGATCATTTCGGCCATCCTATCGTTCATGCTCAAATCGCCGTTTATTTTTCCTATTCTTCTTTTGGGAAGTGGGGCGCTTACTGCCATTAAATTTAAGGAACAACCCAAAGAACCGCACTCCAGGTTAAAGATAAACTGGTCCAATTTCATTCTTTGGATCGTAGTTTTTCTTGTCGTGGCGGCTGTGGCCAACTTTACAGGGTATCTGCCACTATTGTTATTGGAAAATTTTTACAGAAATGGCAGTTTGATTTTTGGAGGAGGACAGGTGTTAATCCCCCTACTCTATACTGAATTTGTGGAATTTAAGCACTATCTCACCTCAGAAGAATTTCTTACAGGCTATGCGGTTGTACAATCGGTTCCAGGCCCTGTATTTTCATTCACCTCATATATCGGTGTGTTATCGATGCGGGAGTATGGTATTCTTGGTGAAATAGCGGGAAGTTTTTGTGCTTCCGTCGGGATATTTCTGCCGGGTACCTTTTTCATTTTCTTTGTAATACGATTCTGGGCTGAGTTAAAAAAATTCCGCATTGTCCGGGCATCTATCGAAGGGATCAATGCTGCGAGTAGCGGAATGGTGATCGCGGCAGCCTTCCTGATGTTTCAACCGCTTGAGCCCGATTTTATCAATATGGCGTTTATTATTGCCACATTTTTGCTGTTGATGTTTACTAAAGTACCACCACCGTTTATTATCCTGGGCGGTTTAATTGTTGGTTTTATTATTGCCTAAATTCAGGTCAACTTCATTTATTTTTACATTCAGGTCAGCCATTATACCGATCGGCAGGGCATAGTTTTGTGCACCATGACCAACAGGAAAGTTAAAGCAAACAGGGTAGTTGTATTTTCCCACATGATCAAGGATAATTCCGGCAACATCCATTCCAAAAGGATCGTCATCCTTCATATCGGTAAACTGACCGACTATAAGACCTGCCAGACCTTGTAACAGTCCTGCGCGTTTCAGATGTACCATCATCCGGTCGAGATGGTATAGCTGTTCACCGATATCTTCTATGAACAGGACGTTGCCTTCTGTCATCATTTGCGAAGGCGTTCCCATGGTATGGCAAATGATGGAAAGGTTGCCACCGACAAGCTTTCCGTGGGCCTCACCGGGTTTGTTCTGAGGATGGCTATGGGTTTTTATGGTATTTATGGCGCCGAATATATAGTCGCGGTACCACTCAAGAGAATCCTGTGTGATCGCGTAGAAAAAGGAGGGCATTGGCCCATGCAGGCATCCGATACCCAGATGGAAAAGATGTAAATGAAAAGCGGTAATATCGCTGAATCCACAAACCCATTTCGGGAATTTTTTTAAGGGCGAAAAGTCAATATCATCTATGATGCGTGTACTCCCATACCCTCCGCGCACCATAAAGATGGCTTTGATTTCAGGGTCATTGATCATCGCCTGAAGGTCTTCGGTTCGTTGTGCATCAGTGCCAGCGAGAGCGCCATGGCTGGCGTACAGATTTGGACCTTTCTCCACATACAACCCCCATGACTTGAGTATTTCGATACCCCGGTTCGTATTTTCAATATTGACCTTTTTGGCGGTGGCTACAACCCCGACCCGATCACCGGACTGAAGAAATGGTGGAATAATCATGGTTAAAAATAAAAAACCCCCACAAGATGTGCAGGGGTTTCTATTGGAAGTTTAATTATTTTTTATTTCTCTGGAGCAGTGGTTGCCGGAGGAGGCTCAATGCCAAGTTGTTTCAGAACAAGATTGGAGATATTGTCCTCATCACGGGCATAAAGCAGAATGTTTAGTCCTACTTCCGGCTGACCGGAATTGAGAACATGCGTATATCCGTTTGCTTTGGCTACTTCATCTATGGCCTTCTGGATTTTATCGAAAACCGGCTGAAGCAATTCTCCCTGCTTACGTTGGAGAGAGGCCTGAGCATCCTGCTGGAATTTCTGAATTGACTGTTGTAAGTTCCGAAGTTCCAACTCTTTATCAGCACGAACTTCTGGAATCATGTTTTCTGCTGTGCGCTGGTATTCAGCTACTTTTGCATCAAATTCTTTTGATTTCGCTTCAAGCTGCGTAGATAATTGCTGCTCATGAACTTTGAGGTCTGCCTCAATTTG
>JBGSYX010000103.1:0-10012 GCA_041750735.1 Cyclobacteriaceae bacterium | reverse complement strand
CAGCATCCTTCCGGAAATCAGCACCAAAAATATTGGGCTTTTGGTGAATCATACCTCTTATGTCGGCGACAAACACCTGGTCGATTTACTCCTGGAAAAGAACATAAAAATCCAGGCCATTTTCGCTCCGGAGCATGGTTTTCGAGGCAAAGCAGATGCCGGCGAAGAGATTAAAGATGGTGTCGATCAAAAAACCGGAATCAAGGTAATGTCGCTCTATGGCAACACAAAAAAGCCGTCAAATTCCATGATGGAAGGATTGGATGTGGTGATCTTCGACATTCAGGACGTGGGAGTCCGCTTCTATACCTACATCAGCACGATGCATTATATGATGGAGGCTTGCGCTGAAAACGGTGTAAAAATGATCGTGCTCGACCGGCCAAATCCAAACGGCAGTATCGTCGATGGACCGATCCTCGATCCAAAATATAAGTCGTTCGTTGGCATGCACCCGATCCCCGTGATTCACGGACTCACGGTGGGCGAGCTCGCCCTCATCATCAATGGCGAAGGTTGGCTTAGTGATGGCCTGAGATGCGATCTGCAAGTAGTACCCATGCTCCACTGGAAACATTCCGATCATTATACTTTGCCCATACCACCATCACCCAACTTACCAAATGACCAGGCCGTGAAACTGTACCCCTCATTATGTTTTTTCGAAGGAACGCAGGTTTCGATAGGCCGGGGCACGCTATTCCCATTCCAGGTCATCGGTTATCCCGATTCGCGATTTGGTGAATTCAGCTTCACACCCAAATCGATCGACGGTATGGCCAAGCAACCGATGCATGAAGGGACAGCGTGTTATGGCATCGACTTGCGACAGGTAACACCGCCTGATCACCTGGATTTAGGTTACATTTTACAATTCTACAACCTCTGGAGCAGTAGTGAGCCCTTCTTTACAAAGTACTTCGACACACTTGCCGGCACCGACCAGCTTCGGTTACAGATAGAAAAAGGGGTGCAGTTGGAGGAAATCAGGAAGTCGTGGGTTGATGGGCTGGTTGTTTTCAAAGAAAAGAGAGAGAAGTATTTGCTATATGGGGAGTAAAAGGATTGAAAAATTATAAAAACACATAAATACTGCCTTAAAAAGAGTTTTTAACTTGACAAAAAAACATGATACCGGACTATCAAACATTAATGCTCCCTCTCCTTCAACTAGTAGCCGATAGGCAAGAACATAAATACCGTGATTTAATCGAAAAATTGGCTGCCAAATTTCAGGTAACCGAGAAAGAACGAAAAGAACTTCTGGCAAGTGGAAACCAAGCAATTTTCGATAATCGTGTCGGTTGGGCTAAGACGTATTTAAAAAAGGCAGGCCTTCTTGAATCTCCCAAACGGGCTACATTTATAATCACCGCACTTGGGCTTGCCACACTTAATAAAAATCCAAACCGAATCGATGCTAAATATTTAAGACAATTTCCTTCATTTCTTGATTTTCAAAATGCTAGTCGGCACGATACAGAAGAAGAATCGATTAACGTAGAAACCAATGAGCAAACGCCGGAAGAAAACCTCGACAAAGCTTATCAGAAAATTAAAAAATCGTTGGCTTCAGAGTTACTTAACAAAGTGGTTGATTTGTCCCCAACTTTTTTCGAACGACTTGTTGTAGAACTTTTAGTAAAAATGGGCTATGGTGGCTCAATTAAGGATGCGGGAAGGGCTATTGGGAAAAGCGGAGATGAGGGCATTGATGGTACGATAAAGGAAGATAAGTTGGGATTGGATATTATCTATATTCAAGCCAAGCGTTGGAAGCCAGGTAATGTAATTGGCCGACCTGAACTACATAAATTTGTAGGCGCTTTAGCTGGACAGGGCGCTAAAAAAGGAATATTTATCACCACTTCAAGTTTCACAAAAGAAGCGATGGAATATACACCTAAAAATGAGACTAAAATTGTCCTTATTGACGGAGAACAGCTTGCCCAGTTAATGATTGACTATAATCTTGGTTGTACTACACATCAGACTTACGAAATTAAGAAAATCGACAACGATTACTTTGGTGAGGACTAATACCTCATCAATAAATCTCAAAATTCAAAAAATCATTAATCAAAAAATCAAAAAATTTACTACATGCCCACCCCCCGCATCATCTTTATGGGTACGCCCGAGTTTGCTGTCGAGAGCCTCAAAGCGCTCGTGGAAGGCGCGTTTAACGTCGTGGCGGTGATCACCGCGCCCGACAAACCGAAAGGCCGCGGTCAGCAATTGGCTGCCTCACCTGTAAAGGAGTATGCAGTGTCTGTAAACCTCCCGGTTCTCCAGCCTACTAATCTGAAATCGCCGGAATTCCATGAGGAATTGAACGCTTTTAATGCTAACCTCTTTGTAGTCGTGGCATTCCGGATGTTGCCGGAGGTAGTCTGGGCGATGCCCGAACTCGGCACGTTCAACCTGCATGCTTCCCTCCTGCCTCAGTACCGTGGGGCCGCGCCGATCAACTGGGCCATCATGAACGGTGAAACAGAAACCGGTGCGACTACCTTTTTCATCCGGCATGAAATCGACACCGGCACCATCATTCTCCAGGAAAAAGAACCGATTTATCCGAATGACACCGTTGGGACATTGTATGAGCGACTTATGAAATTGGGCGCACGGCTTGTAGTGCGCACAGTGCAACAGATCAGGGATGGGAATTATACCCTTACGGAACAAAGGGATAACGGCAATCTGAAAAGCGCCCCGAAACTATTCAAAGAAAACTGCATGATCGACTGGAACTGGTCAGCAGAGAAAATCTATAACTTCGTGCGCGGTCTTTCGCCATACCCCGCCGCATGGACCGTGCTCCATGGCAATACCTATAAACTGTTTGAAGTTGCTGTAGTTGAAAAAGCCGATGGAATCCCGGGAACCATTTCTGTGGAAAAGGGTGAAATAACTATCACGGCAGGAAAAGGCGCCGTAAAAATAATCGATTTGCAGGCCGATGGGAAAAAACGAATGAAAGCGTCTGAATTTCTAAGAGGTAACACGATATGAAAAAGATAATCATGGCGGCCGTGTCGCGCAATAATGTCATTGGAAAAGACAATGACCTGGTGTGGCATCTGCCTGCAGACTTAACGTTTTTTAAGAAAACCACTCTCGGCCATACACTGATCATGGGAAGAAAAACGCTGGAGTCCCTGGCCAATCCATTGCCCAAACGCGTCACCTGGGTTATTACCAGAAATAAAAATTATTCCTGCGAAGGTGCCACGGTATTTCACAGTCTCGAAACCGCCATAACCACAGCGGAGCAAATCGGGCTGGAATCGGTATTTATCCTCGGTGGTGGCGACATCTACCGTCAGGCGATCAGCATAGCTGATAAACTGATCATTACGGAAGTACATGCGGAATTTGAAGGAGATACCCGCTTTCCTGAAATAAATCGAAATGTCTGGAAGGAAGTGAAACGGGAAGATCACAAGGCCGACGAAAAGAATTTCTGCGATTACAGCTTTGTGGAGTACGAAAGAAGAAGTTAAAAAAACATCTTAACTAAACAACCTTATTCTGGAACAAGGAATATCCAACTAATTCCTTCTTTTAAACCAAAGGTTACATCGGCAGTTTTACACTCATAATTTTCAGTCACATAATTGGCACATCAGGTATATTTGCCGCAATAAGTATAATTGTTCATGGGAAAATGGCGCATTTTGGTGATGATGGTGGTAGCCTGGTTGGTGACTAATGCAGCTTTTTCCCAGGCACCGGAAGGCGGCCACTTCAACCTAAAAGCAACAAAAACCTTCATTGTAAAACTAAAATCACCGGAAGCCGGAAACCGGATTAACGGCTCAACAGAAGCATTACTGAGAGATATCACCAAATCCGTTTCGATTGAAAAAATGGAGAAGGCCTTTCCGACACCTTCACAAAGCAACGCGCGCTCCTCTGCCTTTGGCCTTCAGAATATTTACAAAATAGCACTACATGATGCTGCAGACGGAACCCGGCTTATGGGTATTTTGCGCTTTTCACAGCAGGTAGAATATGCTGAGTCCTACATTCCCAATCAGCCGCTCTACATTCCAAATGACCCGCAGGCCAATCCGGTCGGCGGCCAGCAGGATTATCTGCCGGTGATCAAAGCACACGAAGCATGGGACATCGAAAAAGCGGACAGCACCATGATTATTGGCCTCGTAGATACCGGCGTACAAATGGACCACGAAGATTTGGGGAATATCGCTTTCAATTATTCCGATCCCATAAACGGTGTCGATGACGATGGTGATGGATATATCGACAATTTCCATGGATGGGATATCGCTGATAAAGACAACGATCCAACTGCTGACGGACATCCACACGGCAGCTACGTGGCTGGAATGAGTTCGGCGACTATCAATAATGGCAAAGGAATGGCCGGCGTGGGTTTTAACAGCAAATACCTTCCGGTAAAAATCGCGGAGACGACCACACAGGTTTTTAATAATGAATTTGGCGGAGTGATATATGCGGCCGATCACGGTTGCGGCGTCATCAATTTGTCCTGGGGCGCGGCCGGGAATTATACGCGCTTTGGCCAGGACGTTATCAATTATGCGGTACTGGCAAAGGATGCAGTTGTTGTTGCCGCCGCGGGTAATACCAATGCTTCGCTTAATTTTTACCCCGCATCGTTCGACAATGTGCTTTCCGTCGGAGCAACAGACATTTACGATAAGAAAGCGCCCTGGGCCACCTATGGCTATGCCATAGACATGATGGCTCAGGGACATGATGTATATACGACGAATAACTGGGGAGGCTACGGACGCACCGGTGGATCCTCCTACTCTGCGCCACAGGTTTCGGGAGCTGCCGCGCTGGTCAGAGCGCATTTTCCGGAATTATCAGCTCAGCAGGTGATGGAACAGTTGCGCGTCACGGCAGATGATATTTATAGTGCTGGGAATAATATGGATTATTACGGGCAACTCGGCAAGGGTCGCCTGAATGTGCTTAGAGCACTCACGGATTCGATCACGCCGGCTGTGAGGGTGAGTCAATTCGATTATTCTGCGAAATTCGGCAAACTGCTTTTTCCAGGGGACACGGTAGCCCTGCAAATGGTATTTACCAACTATCTCCGCACGGCAGAAAATGTCAGCGTTTCTATTTCCAATCCAAGCGGCAACACAAATTGGCAAAATATCCAGATTTCCTTGCCTAAGCTCATAGCAATGGAAGATTTCGTCGCTGAACCTTTTTCTTTTAAAATCGACAAAGAAGCACCTTCGGGGGATAAAATTTTGTTCAGACTGGACTTTGCGGGGGACAATTATTCTGACTTTCAATACCTTGAAATGCTGGTTGCGCCAGGGTATTTTGATATCACGGATGGTTTGCTGTCGGTTACGGTAGCAAGTGATGGCGATATTGGCTACGACGATCCGGACTACACCCAGGGCAGCGGTATTGGCTACCTAAATAATTATATAGGTACGGAGGCGGGATTTATCATCAGCACGGATACCGGTCACGTCATGGACAATGTAATCAGGGATATTGATAACTATAAGGCAGATTCTGATTTTTCCGCTGAAAATGCATTAAATCCCCATGATAACAGCAAAGGTAAAATGGATGCGCGATCCTCAATAAAACCAGTGATCAACAGCTCTGCGCTTCCTTTAAAAATTGAACAAAAAATATTGGCATGGGAGCCAGAAGGAAACGATGGAAGTGTTGTATTTGAATACCGGCTTATCAATATCGGCGACTCTACATTGACAGGACTTAATGCTGTTCAATATCTCGATTGGGATCTTGGCGAAAGAAAAAGCAATGGCGCTGCCTTCTCTGCCGACGACCGACTTGCCTATATTTTCGAAAAAGCCACGAACGAGCTTTACGCCGGTTTAGCGTTAATTTCTGATCAGGAAATAGCGCATTATGCCATCGACCTTGGGGATAATAATGGAAATACATCAGATATCGGATCACTTTTTTCTGACAGCGCCAAACACGCCATGATCACTTCGCTATCCCCGAAAACAGCCGCCGGCGTCACCGGTGATGGCAACGACGTTTCTCAAATTCTAGGTGCAAAAAATATTACACTTCAACCAGGGCAGTCCACTAAAGTAGCGCTGGCAATGTTGGCATCCTCTTCCTTAGATGGATTGAAAAATGCACTTCAGTCAGCCAAAGCAAATTACCTTGAGTACTTTAACCATCCGCCGGTTGCTGCCAGCCTCACATCATGCGCAGGCGACAGCGTGAAGATCGATCCGCCCGGCGAAGTATTTGAGTTTTTTAGTGATTTGGAGCTCACGAATCGCTTGGATAGCGGAATTGTTTTTGAAACCGGACCACTCTATACGGATACTGCCTTTTACGCCGTGAATCTCGACAGCGCCTACCGGAGTGATGTGGTGAGTTTGTTGGTAAAAACTGAAAACCCTATGGCCATTATCGCCACATCTGCCGACTCACTTGATCTGGCAAAAGGTAATTCAGTTACCCTTTCCGATAATTCAGAAAACGCAGTGAGTTCTTTTTGGCTTTTGCCGGGCGGAGGAACAAATGAGGATGCCATCCTTGAAGAAAGCTATGTATCGCCCGGAGAATATCCCTATTCATTGATCGCCGTAAGTCCGTACGGCTGTCGCGATACGACAATGACGACCATCAGTGCCTATCGAATTACAGGATTGGAAAACCTGCAGATTCCGGGATTTAGTATATTTCCAAATCCGGCAAAAAACCAGATCACCATCCGGCTGGCAACAGTTTCACCACATACTCTTCCATTCGAAATCCGCGATATGACAGGAAAACTTTTAAGGAGATTTAATATACCTTCCGGAATATCTGAATATGAAATTTCGCTAAAGGGATTTGATTCCGGCATTTACCTGATTCGTGGAAATGATGAGATTTCGAAAATCGTAATCAGTTATGAATTATGAATTATGGATATGAAAAAGAACTGACCAATTATCGAACCATTGAACTGCTGAACCATTGAACTAAAAACTATTGAACTAAATGAAACCCATTCTCGCGGAACTGATCACCATTGGTGACGAAATATTATACGGTCAGACACTTGACACCAACGCTCACTGGATGAGTGAAGCACTCTCAGCAATCGGCGTGAGGGTCATAAGACGGACTACCTGTGGTGATGATGAACATCAGATATTAAAAGTGCTGGTTGAAGCCGAAAACCGTGGCGACATCATACTTATTACCGGTGGCCTCGGCCCGACAAGCGACGATCTTACCAAACCCTGCCTGGCCACGTATTTCAATTGTGCAATAAGAGTGAATGAACAGGCATTGGCTGAACTGGAGGAATACATGGCGAGTCGAAACCGCCCGCTGAACAACCTGACGCGTTTGCAAGCCTCGCTTCCTGAAGTCTGTGAAATGATCAGCAATGAGCGCGGCACGGCGCCCGGCATGTGGTTTAATAAATCGGGGAAGGTATTCGTCGCTATGCCAGGCGTACCCAACGAAATGAAATACATGATGACGAACCACGTGATCCCCAAAATCAAAAACAAATTTTTACTTCCGGTGATTTACCATAAGATCGTGCGGGTAGCCGGGATAGGTGAATCATGGCTTGCCGAGCTGATAGAACCATGGGAAAAAGCGCTTCCTGTTAATGTTAAGCTGGCCTACCTCCCCACTTTCAGCGACTTAAAATTGAGACTCACGGCCTTCGGCAATGACAAAAAAGCATTAATATCCCAGGTAGATGATTTAGTGAATAGCCTTTTGCCATTGATCAAACAATACCATTATGGCTTCGACGATGACTCACTCGAAGTCGTGATTGGTACATTATTGCGAAAAAACCATGAAACTCTGGCCATCGCGGAGAGCTGTACCGGTGGCTATATCGCTCATAAGATTACGTCAATCGCTGGCAGTTCAGATTATTTCGCAGGTTCTATTACGCCCTATCAGAATGAAATAAAGATAAAAATACTGGGTGTAAACGAGGCCACGATTGCAAATTATGGAGCAGTCAGCGAACAAACCGTCACGGAAATGGCAACAAGAGTATGTGAGCTTTTCGACGCCGATTACGGACTGGCATCCAGTGGCATAGCGGGGCCTGACGGTGGCACAGATGATAAACCCGTCGGCACGGTCTGGATAGCCTGTTCGGACAAGAACGGAATAACAACAAAGAAGCTGCAACTTACTAAAGACAGGGAGGTAAACATCAGGATGTCGGCGGTGGCTGCACTGAATCTGCTTTACCAAAGATTGACTAAAACCAATTGAGAAAAGCACCAAATATACTATATTGCCTTTCTCTAACTAAGTCTGATTTTTTTTGAAAAACGAGATAATTTATGGCTCTTATTGAGATTTTAATGCCTCAGATGGGTGAAAGTGTGATGGAAGCAACCATTATTTCATGGCTGAAGAAGGAGGGGGAGAAAGTTGAAATGGAGGAACCTTTGCTCGAAGTAGCCACTGACAAAGTAGATACGGAAGTGCCTTCAAACCAGGAAGGAATTATAAAAGAATTCCTCGCAAATGAAGGCGATATCGTAAAAATCGGTTCACCGATCGCTATAGTCAGCACGGATATTTCAGATATAGTCATTCCTCCAAGGGAAACTCCCGTACCTTCCAAATCAATGGAAGCGGTAAAAGTCGAAACTAAACCACGAGATAATTCATCAACAATCCGGCCACCTATAACGCAGTCAGCCAGTATAAACCGCTTCTATTCACCATTGGTGAAAAACATGGTGAAAGAAGAAGGCATCCTGCTCGAAGATCTGGAACGTATTCCAGGCACAGGCAAGGATGGCCGCATTACCAAAAACGATATCATTGCCTTCCTGAATAATAAGCGGCAAATGCAAAAACCTTTGCCCTCCAATGGTTCACAGCAATTTACCCATACCGGATCTGTCAGGCCGATAATTCCGCCGCCAATTGTTGGCGAGGAAGATGAAGTCATCGAGATGGATCGTGTACGGAGGATTATTTCAGACAGGATGCTCGAGTCGCGGCGCGTATCAGCCCACGTGCATTCATTTGTTGAAGCGGATGTAACAAGGCTGGTGAAATGGAAGGAAAAAGTACAGGACGGCTTCCAGCGTGAATTTGGAGTAAAGCTGACCTACACGCCCATCATTGTGGAAGCGCTCGCGAAAGCAATTCGTGATTTTCCAATGATCAATATTTCGGTGGATGGTTATAAAATCATTAAGAAAAAACATATCAATATCGGTATCGCCGTGGTATTGCCCAGCGGGAATTTGATTGTTCCGGTAATTAAAGATGCTGACAAGCTCGATCTGGTAACACTTACAAGACAGGTGACCGACCTCGCCATTCGTGCGCGGAGCAACCAGCTCACGCTTGATGAAATTTCCGGATCTACCTATACACTCACCAACGTTGGCTCATTTGGCAGCACCATGGGTACGCCGATCATTCTGCAGCCCAACGTTGCTATATTGGCCATTGGTGCTATTGAGAAAAAACCAACGGTCGTGGAAACGGAGGAATACGGCGACATCATCGCTATTCGCCAGAAGATGACCCTGTCTCATTCGTACGATCATCGCGTAATTGATGGCGCTCTTGGGAGTATGTTTGTGAAACGCGTCAGCGACTACCTCGAGAAGTTCGACGACACGAGGTTAGTCTAGCAAGATTGGTTTTCAGACCTGTTACCTTCTGGAAAATTCATGAATTGTGGGGCTTTTTTTTGTAGTGATGTATCTTTAAAATAGATCCACATCATTCGGTGTAGTTAAAGGTTTTTATAAATCATTATTTCCTTTTAAGCCCTATCCATGAAAAAATTGCTCCTTTTATCCATGCTCATCTTCAGTTGCCTTCCATCATTTTTAACCGCACAAACGATGTATTATGATAAAACCAAAGATGGCTTCCTGGTATTTCATGAAATTAAAACCGATGCCAATGGCAACATCCTTCCCTGGTATTCTGATAATCCCGGCATTGCCTACGACCACATCCTGAACCTGGTATGGAATTTTTGGGATACAATGCG
>JBGSYX010000102.1:0-5422 GCA_041750735.1 Cyclobacteriaceae bacterium | reverse complement strand
GGGTTTTGTCCCTTGCCTCTTCCATGAATGCGAAGAGTTCAGAATAGTCCCTGATCCATGATTCAGGTATCACCCCGATTTCACCATTGGGCAATACGATTTCGTTGCCTTTGCGCAGAATAACCCGCCGTAATTCCTTAAATGGAATTTCAAACTCGCCGAAACGCACGATGGCGTTGATGTCGAACCAGTCAATGTTTTCACGTACTTCTACGGAAATTGTCATCTCACCGATGAAATACCGCTTATTCCGCAAATTTTTCTGGATCACCTTTATGCCCTCACTCTTTAAAATCTTGTTGTGTCGGGTGAGCCAGTCTATAGCCTGGGATTGCGATAATGTACATCTTGAATTGCGCAATTCAAGCCCCAATTCCTTCAGTAAATTTATGATTCGTATTTCTTCTGCATTTTTTCGTACGATCCGGCGAAACGTATATTTCTCAGCCTGGTTTTCAACATCGACACTCACTTTTGTGGCGTTGTCAGCCCGGAAATTGTAGGTGTTGTAATCAAACGAAACATCAAACAGTATTTTTACTTCTTCGGCCGGTTGACCATTCATGGATGTGACCTGATTACCAAAAAGATCAGTAAATGCCCCTGTATTCATGGCCAGTTCAGACATCGACAGTTTAGGCACTGGTTCGTAACGCTCGGTTTTTATTTCGAACCCAACTGCATAAACATCAAATGCTGCTACCAGAGGCGCTACAAATTTGCGGTAATATTCATCTTCTTTGCTTTTTGGAACAACGATGTATTTCTTGTTTAGAAAGGGCTTCAGCTTTTTTCCATTGACCGGGTTGGCGAAGCTGTATAATTTATAATCGCATACCAGGAATGCCGGATCTTCACAGGCGATGTATGATCTTTTTCCATGAATCTCAATTTTATCGCCGTTGTATTTGATCGTCGGGAAGTAATGTGTGTTATCGTCATTACGCCTGAAATGGAATAGGATAGTCGAAGTGGGTGGGAGAACCTGAATCTCTTTCCATGCAGGCTCGCCATCACTACCCATCTCAAAAAGGCGTTTCCCCTGGATTAGTTGTAGGATTTTACTACGCCGCCGTTCGAGGTATTTTTGTATTTCCTCCTGCAACACAGTGTCGCCATTATCTTTATGGTAAAACTTTGCAAAGAAATCGCGAGGTTTAATTTTGCCTTTGTAATGCCTTCGAATCACTGCATCTTGCTGCATGCTGTCCATGTATTCGATGAGCTTGTAGTCATTTTCATCAAGACCGTTAGCAAATTCAGGAGCATTTTTTGCCGAAATATTCTGATGCTTCAGCGTGAGGCGCCCCTTATCGTCGAGCTGTACCACGAACGATTCGAACAATAATCCCAGAAATTCATGGGAGAATATGGAGTAAATGATCTGGAACGGTGCTGATGGCGAAACAGTCATATTTGGACAAATCGACTCGCAATGTAATCACATGCCGGTGAATAAAAATCTGATTAAAGTCATTTTTTGGGGATATCCATCACAATCCGAACTTTGCCTTTAAAATAGCAGCTGTTCAAAAACGCTCACAGTTGGTTAGATAGTGTGCATTTCCGTCACATGGATTTTTAGTGATATTTTTAACACATTGATTGGCAACAAGTTGTTAATGGGGTATGTAAGTTGTGGTTTTTAATTAAAAGCAGCTATATGATCTTCAAAATGTGTATATGGACCAGCGTGCGTTTTATGATGAAGAATTGGGGAATCAGCGCCCTTAAGCTTTTTTCACTTACCACAGGTATGCTTTCCCTATTGCTGATTCAACTATTCTACTTCGATTATAGCCTGGCCGAAGACAACCTGATGGTATGGACTGGTGACAATTATGAAAGCCTGGCGCTGTTGCTGGTGATTTTGTTAATTATGGTATTTGTGTATTTGGTACTGATCAGCAATCAGATTACAGCAAGAACCAGGGAGTTTTTTATCAGAAAGTTATATGGTGCCAGCGCATTGGAAATAGTGGCGGTGTTGATGGTTGAAGCATTCCTGTTTTTGTTGGTCTCGTTTTTATTGAGCCTGTCACTGATCGATCAGTTGTCGCCTTTGTTAAACAAGTTTACCGGGCGTCGTGTTAGTTTCAGTGCTAACCAGGGTGACATTGGCCTTGTCACTGGGGTATTTCTCTTTATCGTCCCTGCCTTTCTCATGATGCTGCTCCCCGCCATGAAGTGTGCCGGATGGAGAGCTGTTGAATTCCTCAAAAAACTCGGCGGATAATCCGTGAACTATTTCTAACGGAACTTTTCATTGAACTAATAATTTATAGAAAAGACCACCACTAATCGTCGCCTGTCGCTTCTTCCGATAATTTAACCTCTCATATACAGGAAGGCATGAATATTTTACTTTAAATGCCTACTTTTGCACTTCGAAAAGAGGGTATGGAAAAAATACGGAATTTCTGCATTATTGCGCACATCGACCACGGGAAGAGCACTCTGGCAGATCGCCTGCTTGAATTAACGAGCACCATTTCAGCGCGGGACATGCAGGCACAATTTCTTGATAACATGGATCTGGAGCGGGAGCGGGGCATTACTATAAAAGCCCACGCAATCCAGATGAATTATACCTACGAGGGAGAAGAGTATATACTGAATCTGATCGATACTCCGGGTCACGTGGATTTCTCATACGAGGTATCACGAGCTATTGCAGCATGTGAGGGAGCGCTTCTGGTAGTGGATGCTTCTCAAGGTATTGAAGCGCAAACCATTTCAAACCTTTACCTCGCACTTGATCACGACCTCGAGATTATCCCGGTAATCAATAAAATAGATTTGCCCGGAGCCCAGCCAGAGGAAGTTAAGGACCAGATCGTAGATCTCCTTGGCGTGAATCCCAAGGACGTGCTCTACGCTTCGGCGAAGGCGGGTTTGGGAATAGAAGATATTTTGGAAGCAATTGTGCTGCGTATCCCGCCGCCAAAAGGGGATCCGAAAGCGCCGCTTCAAGCCATGATATTTGACTCAGTCTTCAATTCATACCGCGGTATTGAGGTTATCTTTCGCGTATTCAACGGTGAAATAAAGCAAGGCGACAAAGTAAAATTCATGAACACCGGCAAAGTGTATACCGCCGATGAAGTTGGTGTATTGAAGCTGGAGCAATTACCAAAACAAAAGATTTCTACCGGCGATGTTGGTTACCTGATTTCAGGGATAAAAATCGCCAAGGAGGTAAAAGTTGGGGATACTATCAGTCATGTGGACCGCCCTTGTGAAATAACCGTGAAGGGATTCGAAGATGTAAAGCCTATGGTGTTCGCAGGTATTTATCCGGTGGAGACAAGCGAGTTTGAAGAACTCCGGTCGTCCATGGAAAAACTGCAATTAAACGATGCCTCCCTCGTTTGGGAACCTGAAACCTCCGCCGCGCTCGGATTTGGCTTTCGCTGCGGATTCCTCGGTATGTTGCATATGGAGATTGTGCAGGAGCGCCTGGAACGCGAGTTTGATATGACAGTGATAACCACGGTTCCATCCGTTCAGTTCAGAGCTGTGAAAACTGATGGAACCTATACTGAAGTAAATGCCCCTTCTGAAATGCCTGAGCCAAATACTATTTCCCATATTGAAGAGCCATACATCAAAGCAACCATCATTTCAAAGGCGGAATATATCGGTCCTATCATTGCCCTGTGCATGGACAAAAGGGGTACTATCAAGAATCAGACATACCTCACTGCAACCCGTGTGGAGCTCATATTTGAATTGCCATTGGCCGAGATGGTGTTTGATTTTTTTGATAAATTGAAAACCATAAGCCGCGGATATGCTTCACTCGACTACGAACTCATCGGCTTCGTGCAGTCGAACATGGTGAAATTGGATATTATGCTCAATGGCGACAAGGTCGATGCATTATCAGCAATCGTGCATCGCGACAAGGCATACGACTGGGGTAAGCGTTTGTGCGAAAAACTTAGGGGACTGATACCGCGCCAGATGTTTGAAATCGCCATTCAGGCATCGATTGGAGCCAAAATCATAGCCCGTGAAACGGTGACAGCCATGCGGAAAAACGTATTGGCAAAATGTTACGGAGGAGATATTTCGCGAAAGCGTAAACTTCTGGAAAAGCAGAAAAAAGGGAAGAAGCGTATGCGCAGCGTCGGAAATGTAGAAATTCCGCAGGAAGCATTCATGGCAGTGCTCAAACTGGACTGAGCCACGTTGGCATCAACCCATAACTCATAACCCATAACCCATATCCATAACCCATAACCCATAACTCTTTCACATGGCCATCATTCTAGACGGTAATAAAACTTCTTCAGACATCAGATCTGAAATAAAAACACAGGTGGAAATCATCCGGAACAAGGGCGGAAAAATTCCCCATCTGGCAGCTATCCTGGTGGGTGATGACGGCGCCAGCCAGACCTATGTGAGCAACAAAGTGAAGGATTGTGAAGAAGTTGGATTTGGTTCTACACTGAAAAGATTTGATGCCAACATAAGCGAAGCGGAACTCCTGAATGAAATCGAAGCGATCAATAACAATCCGGATATAGACGGCCTGATCGTGCAACTACCGATTCCAAAACATATTTCAGTACAAAAAGTGACCGACCTGATAAAGCCGGAAAAGGATGTCGATGGATTTCATCCGGTAAATGTTGGTCGTATGGCCAAGGGCCTACCTGCATTTATTGCAGCAACCCCATATGGCATCCTACAATTGATCGAACGTTATAAAATTGAGACATCCGGAAAGCATTGTGTGGTTCTGGGCAGAAGCGAAATCGTAGGATCGCCAATGAGTATGCTGTTGTCCAGGAAAGCCTATCCCGGCGATTGCACCGTGACGCTTTGCCACAGCCGTACAAAAGATATCAAAGCCATGACGCTTCAGGCCGACATCATCATTGCTGCTCTGGGAATTCCTGGCTTTTTAACAGGCGATATGGTGAAGGAGGGTACAGTGGTGATTGATGTGGGAATTACACGGGTTGCTGATCCCTCAAAGAAGAGTGGTTTTTCACTGAAAGGTGATGTGAACTTCGATGAAGTCGCACCCAAATGCAGCTATATAACGCCCGTACCGGGCGGCGTAGGTCCCATGACAAGAGCATCACTATTAGTAAATACATTGCTTGCGGCAGAAAGGAAAATATATCCCTGATCCTGTTTTCTTTAAACACGTATAATTTGACTAGTTCGGACATTAATTCAGGCAATTCCCTGCCTCTGATGGAAAGTTTCTACACCATCCAGGGAGAAGGGTACCATGCCGGTAAAGCAGCGTATTTTATACGGCTTGCCGGATGCGATGTCGGATGTGTGTGGTGCGACGTGAAAGAATCATGGAATGCAGGTGATCATACGATAAATTCAGTGCGTGATATCGTAGCGCGCGCACTTGAAAATAAGTCGCGCTTGGCAGTAATCACCGGCGGCG
>JBGSYX010000101.1:0-7378 GCA_041750735.1 Cyclobacteriaceae bacterium | reverse complement strand
TTAAAATACAGGATAGTTGAGGAAAAAACCTCGATGAATGGCTACTGATTTTTCCTTCGGTAAGGTGGAAGATACAAAGTGTTGAACGGAAAAGGATATAATCTTTAAAACCAATGATGTGCAAGCTATTACCTTGATTAGGTGATTAGCCCAGAACAAGTCCCTTTCATACTCTCCAGGGCCTATTGAACTTAGGGTCGATTAAAGGTTTAATAATGGCTAGGCGTGCGAAGAACTACAAAGAATTGCAGATCTTGTTAGACGGCCAGGTCGTACGATACGAGCTTCCGGCACCGGTCCAAAGTCGTATACAGGTCTTACCGCTCGGTGATCTATCCTGGGAAAATTTCGAACGGCTTTGTGCGCGTTTAATTACAAAAGAAGGCGCAGTCTTTGATTGTTTTCGTTATGGAAAACCGGGAGAAGAACAGCAAGGAATCGATATCTTAGCTCGAAGGTGGATAGATGGTCATTTACAGAGGTGGGTCTATCAATGCAAACGATATGTTGGTTTTAAGATATCAGACGTCGACAAGGCAATTAGCTCTTTTAAATTTGAAGCTGACGTTTATGTGATTCTGTTGAGCGCCATTGCTACCGCCGATGTGAGGGCAAAAGTTCTAAGTCATCCCAATGTTCAGTTGTGGGATGGTGAGGATATCTCGCGCAAGTTAAAAGAACACCCTAGCATTATCGCGGATTTCTTTTCTCGCCATTGGCAGAGTGCATTTATAGATAAAGCTTTGCATTCTCCGGCAGATAGCACCCAGACAGCGATTCGACAGACAATAGGTATAGACCTAGATCATAAAGAATGGTTGCATTCGAACTTATTACCCGTCATAAAACTATCTGAGAATATTTATAAAGTGCCAGCCCCTCTAAGACCATTGTCCGCCAATACTGCCGAGGAAATTATACTAATCCCTCCTTATAAATACAGCAAGGGTAAAGACAGAATTCTGAGCTTTGCCAATTTGAGAGATCCAAGTATAGCTGCGCTTGTTGGATGTGAAGTAAATCGCGCAAATTTTGAACCTTTGGAATACTTTTTATCCTGGCCAGGTGGTCGAAATATTTTTCGAGACCTATTTTATGAACATTTGCGGCGTAAATGTTTTTCTTTAGGTATGGTCTACGATGACAGCCATCATCGATTCTATTTCACTCCAGAAAATGGTGCGGCGTGCGTCAGGACTTACAGGGCATTCAAACGAACAGCAACCCGTAAGCTGGCATATCCTTATGAGGACAAACAGACTAAGGAGGTCCGCTTCTGGGTTCATCACGCGGCTCGACTTTCTCTTATTCAAATAGACCAGAACTTCTTCCTCGAAGTTGAGCCAGGATACGCCTTTACTCAAGATGGTCAAAAGTTTATGGCATCGGAAGACATAGGACCATTGACCAATAATAGCCGTTATCCTCCAAAGGGGCTATTATCCTTACTTGAAATTGGGTGATCACCCGGTTGAACATAGCGCTTCGCGCAGGGCCCGTTGAGCTTAACTCTTTTCGACCCACCGTATTCTCGGATCGGTACAACCGGGGCTTATGAAGCGGCTTGGAGCCGGGTATGGTTAGATATTTTTTCTTTGCGCCGTATCAAGCTTCTTTAGTCAGGAGCAGTGGACTCTCGATGAATAGCCGGGATCGATCCTCTCTCATTACTGAAATAGCTAAGCGTCTTCGCGCCAGCCATCCACGATCTAGCCCCCTTCTCATCTCAATCGACGGTCTTGGGGGAACGGGAAAGAGCACCCTTGTTCGCGAGATCGTCGATGAGGTAGGAGGGATTCATGTAGCGTTTGACAGGTATCTCACCACACACCAGGGTAGCTACTTGCCTTTCCTCGACTATGACTCGATCACTTCGGATTTTGAAGCAGCGGTTGATGCGAGCCCATCCGCCATAATCCTTGAGGGTATTTGTGCACTTGAAGTCTTGGAACGCATTGGCATAACTCCAACCTCAAGATATATATAAGGAGAGTAGATCAGGATGGCATCTGGAAAGACGAGTACCGCTACTCAGAAAATAATGATCTGGAAGACAGCCTTCGCAAATTGGATGCGCTCAAAGCAAAATTTTCAGATATGCCTGGAATGGCGGACAACGATCGTGAGCTCGTGCGATATCACATTCAGAAACATCCTGTCACAAATGCAGATTTTGTATTGGACTTTCCTAGGCATCAACAGCCAAACCAATCTCCTGCCAAACCACTCGTTGGAGTGGATGCTGCCTCAGCAAGATTTCATTATCGATGTAGCTTTGCTGCGCCGCTCATCTCGCAGCCCTAGACCGTTATAAAGGATAAATATTTGACTAACAACTTGGCTCCTGGTCAGCAACAAGCACTTGAAGCGTGTATCAGGGATGCAACTTCATTTATGAGTGTGTTTTTGAAAGCGCGAGAACATCCACAAGCTGCATTAATATTCAATGGTTTAATTGCACACGCATCTATGTTTGTTGTTGAAAGCCATCGATGCCTCACAACGCTTTTTCCTGATGCACAAGATGTTTTTTCCTTACATCATGCTGATCTACTCCGTAAATCCCGACATCGAGCAAAGTTGCTTGATAATGCCGAGAAATCAATTGAAGAAGTTACAGCAGAATTAATTACAATTGCAAGAAGACAACGCGATATTTTTCTTGAACCTCACAGTGGATTTTTAGGACCTTTAAAGAGAGCATTGCAACCCGATATGGGTTTATCAATTTGTGATGGTCATATTTTCACAACAACACATTCCACAATATTTGAATTTGGTGATGACAGCGACCTAAATGAAAGTGCTTTCGCGTTTGGGGAAGCAATAGGAGCCTATACTACTACTGTTCTCAACTTATTCCAGATAGAAATTCCATCAGCAGTAGAACCAACGAAGTTACCAGGTAATATTGAGATGAGGGATATTAAATATGAGGCTCTATATAACCGTGGTCCATTAGGCGCTGATCGGATGGATTTTTCAGCAGGTCTAATTCTGATACTTGCGAATATAAACTTTATCATCTACATTTTGTCAAGACTATTGTTGGCAGATAGTCAGACGCTCTTTAGATTAAAATTTATTACAGCATTTCACACAAACTCAAACATTAGATCGATACAAGATAGGCTCATGGTAAATAAATCAGCGTCTGCTAAATTCGCGGATTTCTTTAAAAAGGCCCTAGGGAATAGCGAAAGCAGGTGGCTACGAAAGCGGAGAAGTCTCCGGAATCTTCTCACACACTATTTGCCTGATGGGCAAATGGTTTCTGAACTTCCAGTAGATGCGACTCGGACGAATATAATTGAACACCATGGCGGAGGCTTAACTTTTAATGAAATAAACGCTTTGTTGGACCGGAATCTCCTATACTTATCCGGTTTGCTTGAAACAAGCTACAACCTTGCTGGAGATCCGTTCTGGCTTGGAAAGGTTTAAGATGTTGAAAATAAATTTTGAACGGCCTAACCCTTCATCAACATGTTTCGGATACGCCGAGAGCAAAGCGGCGCGTTTTAAGCGTTTCAAGTTTTTCAAAGTTGCTTTGGTAGCACAAAAACGCCAAGCAGGTAATGATACTTTTGGCTGGCTTTATAATCTTCATTGGGTAAACAAAGATGATTGACAAGCATACAGAAAAAGCATTAAGTGACACCGAAAACTATTTTCTCTTAACCACTCTTGGCGAAGTAAAAGAAGTAGTCATTGGTGTTCCTCATCATGCTCCTTTAGGTGTTCCCAATTTGCCTTGTAAAGAACATCCAGACTCCGATGAAAATGCTGGATACCTTGGATACGAAGTTGCTCGCTTACTAAACTGTAACAGCGTTATTGCTTGTAATTCTCCTATTGACCCCAACAAAAATAAAGATAGTGACTATTGTAGATGCATTCTATCCTGGAAACCTAAAATCTTGATTGAGATTCATGGACATGGTAGTAAGGCAGCGAAATTTGATATGGAAATTTCTTCTGGAAGTTCAGCCAAAAATATTTGGTCTAAAGAATTAGCAGAAAGATTGGGAACGAAATTTACTATGATGCCGTTACTTCAATCCTATTCTTTATCAGGGGATTTCAACACAATTTACTTCAAAGCAAAGAATTCCTTCACCATTACAACAAATGAATGGATAGCATTCCACATTGAGCTTCCTAAATCAATCAGGGAATCTATAGATACGTATTCTTTATTTTGTAAAACCCTTGCAGAAGCAACGAATGAAATACTGGCATCTTACGATGAAATATTAGAATCACAAAATCAAAACGCCAGCTACTAAAGCCTGCACCTTACTGGTGGGATTTATCACGCAAAATTGGGCGTATACTGGGCTCAAGCAAGTTCGGTCAAAGCGGCGTTGTCTCGTCCCGCACCACCAGCATGTAACGCAAGCCGTTGCGCGTTTCGACGATTGTAGTTTCAAAACTCAACTAGCGCGGCTTATCCATCCCCAGATTTTCGATGTTTAAGCCATAAAAACAAAACCAAAATGGATGTGGTTTTTCAACTTAATGGGTCGTTTGTGTAAAGCAAAGGGACGTATTTGCCAAGCGGCTGAGCGCATCACAACCCTGACCAAATATCTTATGGGTTATGATAACGATGTTCGCGCCCAGTTTGTACTATAATTTGTTAAACATTTACCCTTAATTTCACACCTCATAAAAGTTACGGTATTAGATAAGCATTATTTCAATGTCCACCCATCGGAGGACATAACCGACTGAGGTGTTATACCTTCTTCACGATTAAGCAATTTCCAATTACTGCATGCTTCACCGGCGATCTGACGAAAAACCTAAGAGAATCTATCAGGCTTTCACAAATCGGTTCATCCTTGCCGTTTAGGCTTGTATTAATAAGTATTGGATGGCCGGACAACGAATAAAATGCCTTTAACAATTTAGCGATTGGTAGAGGTGAATTATCAGGAACCGTTTGGATACGTGCTGAGCCGTCTACGTGTAGAGTTTCCTTTAGAAGTTCAGAATATTCTGGGCGAACTCGGCAGCTCTCAAGCATTAATTCGGTCAACCTGGATGGGAATTCAGTAAAATATCGTTCAAGAGAAGAGGAGAGCAAAACCGGCGCTACTGGGCGAAAGTATTCTCGGGACTTTATTTTTTGGTTAATGTGGTCCCGAATACCCGCAATGAAGGGGTTCGCCAGAATTGATCTATTCCCAAGAGCCCGTGGTCCAAATTCACTTTGACCCTGATGCCAAAGTATTACACCTTCATTCCAAAGAATGCCTGCGGCAGTTGCATAGAGGTGTTCCCACGCCAGATTTCTGGCGAAAAGATCGAATTTCAATGCTATCTCGGGAAGACTGGTAAGGTCGGTGGGCGATCCTAGGTATGGCGAATAGTTGGTTAATTCGATAGGGTAGTTACCAGAAACATAAGCACCGTGAAGTGCTGCTCCAATTGCGATTCCGTCGTCAGAAGGAGCACTCGGGCAAAAAATGTTCGGAAATATCCCTTGTTCACGAATCCGAGAGTTCGTTATACAGTTCAGGAATACACCACCGGCTAAACAAAGCGCCATTTTGTCGGTAAGCCTCCGAGCCTGATTCGCTCTGAATGGGACCGCGAATTCTACCGCTTGCTGAACAGATGCCGCCAAGTCTTCCGGAGAATACCCCGTACCTCCCTTCATTTTCGCAAATAAATCAATGGCTTCTTCACAAATACGAAGCTGTTCATGATTAACACTGAGGAATTGTATTGAGATAGGCTTTCCGTATGCTGCGAGCGCCATGACTTTGCCAGCATCAAAACGGCTCTTAAAAAGGTGCCGCGATGCATAACTATAGAGGCGTCCGATACTGATGTCCTCCGACTCAGAGATGTTGGTATTATGAGTGGAATACCTCATCCTAACTGGTGTGACAGATCGACCAGAACCAACCCAAATACTTGTAGATTCATAGACGCTCCCGAGAAATCGGTCCTGAAATATCTCTGGATTCTCCTCCACGCCAGAATAATTAGGTCTTACATAATTGACATGAGTTCCTAAGCCGTCCATAACAAGTATCGCGCTTGATGAATAGCCAGACGCGAAGAATGAACTACAAGCATGAAGATAATGGTGACTTTCAACGATCTCAAATGATTTTGCCGACGTGCGTAATGAATCTAGTAGGATGCGATTATCAGAATCCGCCAGCGATTCTGATAGGCCGTGACGGCAGATGACAACACCGTCTAGATCTTCAATGGATAACGAGGCGAGTCCTAGTACGTGAGGAACACATGAAGAGAAACTATGTGCGTGATGCTTTATTCTAGAAATACGTTCTTCTGCGACCGCAAACAGCACTTTTCCGTCTATAAACAGTGCGGCGCTCGAGTCGAAAGCAGGATTAATTCCTAGCACTTTCATTGACTCATAATCCCGGCTCTTGAACTCTTCCCCAAGGGAGATAAACATTGGGATCAGCGACCCGAAATTTATAGAAGTCAGGACCTTTTCCTGATTGAATTGCTAGGTCCGTAGCTACAAGTGTCGCCCATTTAATCTTTGACCTCTGGAAGCCATTATTTGTTAAATACTGGCTAACAGAGTTGAGCGTATCACCCGTTAATACGGCACCATCTATTACCAATACTCGCATATCTTTATGCGCAAATATTTCAGCTGGTAACTCAATGGTCCACTTGGTAGTCTCAACCACGTGGTCACCCCCCGATGGCGCCTTCCTTTTCGGATATGGGCGCGAGGAGAAAAAAGGGAGATAGCTGCCTTTCCGGGCGGCAACTAAGCTCGCGACAATTGTACCTGGCATAGACACGGTAAGGATCAGATCGGGCTTGTACCCAAGAATTCCGTGCCTGTAGATATATTCGATAGCATCAGAAACATCATCCCAGGAGAATCGGCGGATCCTTTCTTCAAGTCGCTTAGACTTAATGCCATAGTAGACTGAAACTACAACTCCGATGATACCTATTATCAGTCCCAGAATGTCCATTGATGAGACTCCATAGAAAATTGGAACTTATGATATTTTATCTATTCACTAGTAATCCAATAGGCGATCGAATTATGATGGAATTATACTTACATAACTCGAGAAAAGAGAACTCTGAAGTCCGCAAATTTTTAGACGAGTTCATCTTATATAAGTTGACTGAAAATTAGCTTCGAAAAGTCATAATAATGGGAAGATGTAGATGATAACAGTCGTGTTATGCCCGTAGATTAAGAACCAAAATGGATGTTGTTTTTCAACTTATGGGGACTATTTAGACAAAATGAATTCTGGTGGGCGTGATCACAGTAGCCTACTTCAGTATTGATTTAGAAATTTTAATGGTGATAGGATTAAATATGATAAGAAGAAGAAATCCGTGGCAAGAAATC
>JBGSYX010000100.1:0-10220 GCA_041750735.1 Cyclobacteriaceae bacterium | reverse complement strand
TCCACTTCCTGACTTCGAAGTTGATACTCCAACTGGAACTGGTTGAAATCGAGATCGGATATCACCCTTTCATCATAAAGTTTCTTTTGCCTGTCGATCTCCGTCTGGGCATTTTTAAAATTTATGATGGCTGTTTTAAGGCGCATTTCGGCGTTGTTGAGCATCACCACATCGGGTATAATTTTGATTTTTGCGATAATGTCATTTTCATTTACATGAACACCAGCTTCGACGTATACTTTTTCAACTACACCGGATACCTGGCTTTTAAGTGATATTTCCTTACGCGGTATTATAGAACCTGTCGCCACAGTTTTCTTTACTATATCCGAATAAAATGGCGCCTCGCTTTCATAAACCACCGGCTGTTTCATTGATTTACTGATAAGAATATAGCCAACACCGATGAGACTGGAAACCAGCATAATGATGATAACAATTCCAAAAACACGTTTCATATTGATTGATTTAATTGATTATTCTGAATGTAATGCTTCAATGGGATTCACACTGGCCGCCTTGAGAGCGGGTATTAAACCCGCCAAAGCGCCTCCTAGCACGAGTACTACTAATGATAAAAGGGCTGTATAGATGTTGACCTCCGGATTAGAGAACATACCGCTATCGAGTTGAAACTTTTCCATGGCCCAGGAGATTCCTGATAAGATGAGTATGCCAAAGCATAAACCAACATAGCCGGCTAAAAGGGTGATAAAGATGGCTTCCTGAATGATAAGTCCTATAATGGAAGCAGGTGTAGCTCCGAGGGATTTTCGTATACCGATTTCCTTCGTGCGTTCCTTAACGATAATGAGCATGATATTGCTAACGCCAATAACTCCTGCCAGGAGCGTACCAATGCCTACAATCCAGACGAAAACGTCGATTCCATTAAAAAGCCGGCTCACCTGCCCGAATTCCTCTTCCAGATTTTCTGACCCCAACGCTGCTTTGTCATCAGGATGGATATTGTGCCGTTCGTTGATAACTTTTTTCATTTCTTTTTCCACTTCACTAACCGCGACTCCTGGCTTTGCAGTAAAAGCAAACCAGTGGATTTCATTGCCACGGTTAAAAGCCTGTTGGAAGGTGGTAAAAGGTGTGAATATTGTCTGCTCATCAAACTTGGCCTGTTCGTTGCGCCGTTTGGACTGAAAAACCCCAACCACTTTGAAATAGATACCATTAATGGTGATGAAATCACCAATGGGGTTTTCCTCCGGTGCGAATAAAACTTCGCGGACATTTCTGCCTATGACAGCTACTTTCCTTCGCTCCTTCATGTCAAGATCATTCAGGTGACGCCCTTCGGCTATATCGACTTTTTGTACCTGTTGATACTCAGGATAATCTCCATTGACCCTGAATGAACCCGATTTGTCCTTCCTTGAGATATTATTTCCGCTATCCCAGCTTTGCAAATTGAGTCTTGGAGCTAAATACTCAAGACCTTTGACATTGGCGAGGAGGGCTTCTGCGTCATCATTCTTAAAATTGATATATCTTCCAGGCTGAAGGCCATTGTAAGGCATGGTGGTGCGATTGCTCCAAAGAAATCCCGAGTTGGCCGCCCATCCTTTGAATTCGCGGGTAACGCCATTTTCTAATCCATTGCCGGAACCCATGAGAATCATCAGCATGAATATGCCCCAGAAGACACCAAACATAGTGAGAAAAGTCCGCAATTTATTTTTGCGAATGGTACCGAAAATTTCCTGCCATTTGTCGTAATCGAACATCTCTTATTCTTCTCTTAATGCTACGATCGGATTCACTTTTGCGGCCTTCTTTGCCGGGAAAAATCCAGCAACAGCACCGGCTACTACAAGCATGGCTGTGGCTGATACTGCAGTGATAAGGTCTATTTCAGGATCTTTAAAATAAGGGGAATCGACATTGAAATTTACCAAAGCCCATTTGATGCCTTCGATAATACCGATGCCAGTTATTAAGCCTGTGTAGCCAGCCAAGACAGTGATGAGAATGGATTCCTGGAGAAATAAAGCAACAATACTTGCCGGTGTGGCACCCATTGCCTTTCGCACGCCGATTTCTCTTGTTCGATCTTTTATGATGATCAACATGATGTTGCTGACGCCTACGATGCCGGCAATAATGGTAAATATCCCAATAACCCAGAGGAAAATCCGGATACCTAAAAAGAGGCTGACGAACCGCTGGTAATTTTCAACATTATTCCAGACAAATAAGGCCCGGCTGTCGTTCGGATCGAATTTGTACTTTTCAGAATAAAGCTTTTTTGTGTCCTCAACAATCTTCTGACTTTCCTCAACGGATGCATCACCAACCGTGTACATGATGGTATGAAGCCGGTTTTCTGCATTGTAAGCTAATTGGGCGGTTGTAAGTGGGATAAAAATGCGTTCCAGTTCGCCTTCCTCACCTTTATCGGCATAAATCCCAACCACCTTGTATTGTATCCCGCGTACATCGATCCACTTTCCTACTGGGTTTTCCCCATTCTCAAAAAGTCCTTCCACTACCTTCTCCCCAATCACCGCGACTTTGCGACGCTCCTTCATATCGAGTTCATTGATGTATCGTCCTTCTTTTGGTGTTTGATTTTCTACGTACTGCATTTCGGGCGATATTCCGAGTACATTAAATGAGGAATACTTTTGTTTATACCGGATAGTGAATTCGCCATAGCAGAAAAACCTACCTGCGGCATGTTCTACACCGGCAACTTTGGTTCTTAAATCAGCAAGATCTTCATTCTTTAAGTTAATGGTGCGGCCTGGTTTCATGCCTTTGTAAGGGAGGCTTGTCTGACCTGGATTCACCCAAATACTATTCACCGCATCTTCCCTGAAATCGTACTCCACACCATGTTGCAAACCTGCTCCAAATCCGAGAAGGATCATGAGTATAAAAATTCCCCAAGCCACGCTGAAAGCCGTGAGAAACGTGCGCAGCCTATTTTTGCTGATGGTGTGAAAAATCTCCTGCCATTTGTCGATGTCGAACATATATACGGTTGGTTATGAGGCAAAGGCCAGGTCTTCGTCCATGATTTTACCGTCTTTAAGATGTATAACCCTGTCGGTCAGTTTGGAAACTTCATTTTCATGGGTAACTATCAGTACGGTCATCCCTTTTTTGTTAACTTCCCTGAAAATGTCCATTACCTCCATGGAGGTTGTGGAATCAAGTGCGCCTGTTGGCTCATCAGCCAGAATTACCTTAGGATTTGATATTAGGGATCTTGCTATGGCTACACGTTGCTTTTGACCACCGCTCAATTCTGCAGGCATATGCTCTGCCCATTCCTTCAATCCAACACGATCCAGATATTCCATAGCCATGAGGTTGCGCTTTTTCCTGCTGATTTTTTGATAATAAAGAGGAAGAGCAACATTTTCCATCGCATTTTTAAAGGAAAGTAGGTTGAACGATTGAAAAACAAATCCGATAAATCGGTTTCTGTAGTAGGCTGCTTTGGTTTCGGTCAGGTTCTTGATGAGCGTGTTATCTAACATATATTCTCCGGAATCATAATCATCCAATATTCCAAGAATATTGAGCATAGTAGATTTACCGCTTCCGGACGATCCCATGATAGACACCAACTCACCCGGCCCAATTTCAAGGTTTATTTTTCGGAGTACTTCCAACGAATGCGTACCTACCCGGTATGATTTTGTAATGTTATTTAATGATATCATTAAAAAATGATGGTTTTCGAGGTTGAAGAAACAATCATGCCAGAATGAAATACTGCATTCTAAAGGTACAGGTCACTGATTTCTGCCATATTTTCAAAATCATGTGTTCGCTGGCGGACACCAATAGTATCAGAGCGTACAATACACATAATAAGGTAGAGTTTTGAAAGGATTATTACTCTTATAACCCGTTGGGTGAATTAATTAGTTGAAAATATTTTAGTAAAAAATCATGCATCTTCCTGAAAATGAGTATATTAATAGTGCAAACAGATCAATAAAACTCATTTGGAAGATGCACAATATTAAGAGGAATTTCGACAAAATATTAGAAACCATCAAGCCATTTAGCAAAGGAATTTTAGGGGAGTCTGGTAACCTAAACAGACCTGGGCCAATTCCTAAGATGTCTGATTTAGAGGTTATTGCGCTCACCTTAACCAGTGAGTATCTCTCGATTGATAGTGAAAACTACCTTTTCAAAAAACTTGATAGCTGCCATAAGCATGATTTTCCGTACTTGATCGAGCGGAGCCAATTTAATAAACGCAAGAAGAGCTTGTTTCACATCATTGATAATCTCCGCAAGTGGCTGGCAGAGGGATTCATGGCAAATGAGAATTATTTCATTGTTGATTCGATGCCGGTAGAAGTGGCCAAAATCAGTAGGGAAAAAAGATCCAGAGTGTGTCGGGAAGTCTTTGAAACCGCGCCGGATAAAGGGTATTGTGCTTCTCAAAATATGTATTTTTATGGGTACAAACTTCATGGCATCTGTTCTGCCCGAGGCGTCTTTCATAGTTTTGATTTAACCAAGGCCAGTGTCCATGACAATGAAATATTGCCAGATTTAAAATCGCAACTATCTGATTGTGTATTACTTGGAGACAAAGGATATATAGGAAAAGACATTCAATTGGACCTGTTTCATCATGCTCACATCAGGCTGGAAACACCGTTAAGAAGAAATCAAAAAGAGTTCCGAGTCTATCCAAAGGTGTTTAGAAAAACCAGAAAAAGATTGGAAACTCTATACTCTCAACTTGATGATCAATTTATGCTTAGAAGAAATTATGCAAAATCATTCCGTGGGTTCAAAACACGAATAATGTCCAAGATAACAGCATTGACTATTATCCAATTCATTAACTACTTCCAGCTGGGAAGAAACATCAACTCATTAAAACATGCCATCATTTAATTCACCCAACGGGTTCTTATAGGTTTCACATTGGCCGCACATATCGGGTATCTGTACCTTTTTAGTTGCATTTATCATTAATACTTCTGCGATTCGTTCATACTTTTGAAAATTATTCATTGTATTGGTATGCGTACGCGATTTCTTTTAGTCATTACATGTTTTATATTTTTGCCCGACCTGGTCTTAAGCCAGGCATTCAATCCCTATCAACACGCTTACCAGGGCTGGAATGGTGAAAAGATAAAAAAGGCGAGTCCGTTCCGCGCATTTCTCAACAAATTTTCGCTGACAGTTGGTGCTGGCTATGGCAGGACATTCTACAATCATGAAGTCGCATCCAATGTTCTGGAAACGCCCGATACTTTGGTAATACTGGATCAATTTTCTATCTCTAATGATAGTATTCGTTTTTCAGGGATAATGAATTGGCTCAATGCACCGACTGTGTACGATGGAAATCAAACCTTTGGCACGGGCAGCCCTAATCGCGTTTTATATGCTGATACTGCAGAAATAAAATACGGCGGGAGCGGATACAATATACCAGTTCGCGTTACCCTTCACTTTGACGCACAACGTTTCAGAATTGGCGGTGGTATCGTCTATGAGCTGCATGGAATCAATGAGCTTTCACCCCGAGGACAGGGGCAATATGCCTATATACCGAATTTTAACTCAACGAAAATGTTCCGATACTTTTTCCTCCTTGGCGGAAAGGTGTGGAGCTATAAAGGGTGGGATTATCACGCGGAGTTAGAAATAGGTAAAGTAAATTATGACAACAAGTATGATAAAAGCCTGATGCAGAATGGAATATATTTCAATTTAGGCGTTCCGATGGAGTATGAGTTTTCGGAATATTTCTGGGTATTTGTCAGACCGGCATTTGATTATAAAAGTTATACCATGAATATCGCAGGTACAGGGAGTGGCGTGGAAATGACAACCATCCAGCATAACCAACCGGCATTTTACGTCACGGCCGGAGTAAGAATGAAATTGCCAGAGATAAAACGGTGCCCGGTGAAATCTTGTCGTACACAATTAAAACATGTTCATGGAGGCCAGGAATTTCGTGGGCAGCCATTCTTCAAAGAACAAAATCCAAAAATAGGGGAATTGTATCCCGACCTGCAGCAAAATAAGAAGCAAGGTAAAAAAGGAAACATAGTAAACTGATCTTCTTCCTACCCAAAATCTGTTTTTTAGCAGCCTTTTAATTCGTAATTCAAGAGGCTAAAATTGATTTCCAGGGTCAATGAATCGATATTTTTGGTTATCTTGCGGCCATATTTTTGGATTCAAAAAACATTATGCTGGAAGGAAATAACGGTAACATTATACCGATAAATATTGAGGATGAAATGCGGAGCGCCTACATCGATTATTCGATGTCGGTTATTGTTTCAAGAGCATTACCAGATGTAAGGGACGGGCTTAAGCCGGTACATAGGCGAGTACTTTTCGGAATGCTCGATTTGGGCGTCACGTACAACAGAGCGTATAAAAAATCTGCCAGAATTGTCGGGGAGGTTCTTGGTAAGTATCACCCTCATGGCGATTCATCAGTTTACGATACCATGGTCAGGATGGCCCAACCTTGGTCACTCCGCTATCCACTCGTCGACGGTCAGGGAAACTTCGGGTCAATCGATGGTGATTCTCCGGCAGCTATGCGGTACACTGAAGCCAGATTGCGTCGTATTGCAGACGAGATGCTGGGTGATATCAACAAGGATACCGTTGACTTCCAGCCTAATTTCGATGACTCATTACAGGAGCCTACTGTTTTACCCGCAGCCCTCCCGAATTTATTAGTCAATGGATCCTCTGGTATTGCTGTAGGTATGGCGACCAATATGCCTCCGCATAATCTTACTGAAGTTGTCAATGGAATTATAGCATATATCGATGACAAGAACATTGAAGTAAAGGATCTGATTAAATATGTCACTGCTCCTGACTTTCCAACGGGAGGCATCATATATGGATACCAGGGTGTGAAAAGTGCTTTTGAAACTGGCAGGGGACGGGTTGTAATCCGAGCCAAAGCCCATTTTGACCAGTCCAAAACCGGCAAAGACCAAATCATCGTCACCGAGATACCCTATATGGTGAATAAGGCCTCGATGATTGAGAAAACGGCAGCTTTGGTGAATGATAAAAAAATCGAAGGTATTTCAGATATTAGGGATGAATCTGATAAGCAAGGGCTTCGTGTCGTCTATGACTTGAAAAAGGATGCTATTCCCAGCATCGTATTAAACAACCTTTTCAAATACACACAACTTCAGTCGTCATTTGGTGTCAATAATGTGGCTTTGGTGAAAGGCCGGCCTCATACTCTCAATCTGCGAGATATGATAAAGCACTTTGTAGAACACAGGCATGAAGTAGTTGTACGGCGCACCCAGTTTGAGTTGCAGGAAGCCGAAAAAAGAGCTCATATACTGGAAGGCTACCTTATTGCTCTTGACAACCTTGATGCGGTTATTTCACTTATCCGAAGCTCCATTGATCCGGACGCCGCACGGGAAGGATTGATAACCCAATTCGGCCTCACTGAAATCCAGGCCAGGGCTATCCTTGACATGCGACTTCAGAGACTTACTGGTCTTGAACGAGATAAAATTCAGAAGGAATACCAGGAAATCGTTAAAACAATAGAACATCTGAAAGAAATCCTGGCGCGTGAAGACCTCAGAATGAATATCATTAAGGAGGAATTGATCGCCATTAAAGAGCGCTTTGGCGATGAAAGAAGGACAGAAATCGTCCATAGCGCAGAAGATATCAACATTGAAGATATCATAGCCAATGATGAAATGGTTATTACCGTATCGCATCAGGGTTATATTAAAAGAACGCCACTTGTAGAATTCAAAACACAGGGCAGGGGTGGTATAGGGAGCAAAGGTGCTGCCTCAAAGGACGATGACTTCACCGATCACCTCTTCGTGGCAACGGCGCACAATTACCTATTGATATTTACCAATTTTGGTAAGGTCTATTGGCTCAAAGTGTATGAAGTTCCTGAAGGAAGCAAAATTTCCAAAGGACGGGCACTTCAGAACCTGATCAATATTGAACCTGGTGACAGCGTTCGCGCACTTATTAATGTGAAGAACTTAAATGACACGGATTATATAAACAACAACTTCATTGTAATGTGTACCGTGAAAGGTACTATTAAGAAAACAACCCTTGAGGCGTATTCCAGACCTCGATCAAACGGCATCAATGCCATTACAATCAATGAAGGTGATAGTCTTTTAGAGGCAAAACTTACCAATGGAAATAATCATATTGTGATTGCCGTGCAATCGGGGAGGGCTATTCATTTTAATGAATCACATGTAAGGCCAATGGGTAGGAATGCTGCCGGTGTCAAAGGTATTTTTATTAATGAAAAAGTTGGGGATAGGGTGATTGGAATGGTGTGTATAGAAAGAGATGACGCTGATTTACTTGTGGTTTCGCAAAAAGGATATGGCAAAAGATCCAAGGTTTCGGAGTATCGAATAACCTCGCGGGGAGGCAAGGGTGTAAAAACACTGAACGTAACTGAAAAAACTGGCTCGCTTGTTGCGATTAAGGAAGTTATTGATACCGATGACCTGATGATTATAAATAAATCGGGTATCACGATCAGAATGGAAGTTGCAGATTTACGGGTTATGGGAAGAGCAACACAGGGTGTAAAACTTATCCGATTGAATGAAACAGATGAAATTTCCTCAGTTGAGGTTATACATAAAATAGAAGTTGAAGCACTGAATGAAGAGATAATAGAGCCCGGGGAAAATGAAGAAAATATACCCCAAGACCAAGAATAGTCAATTGGGTAGATACAAAAACAAATGACGATTTGACTATGTGATGTGAAAATATCAAAAAATGCAAAAGCACTTAACACAATACCATTTACGTTTAGTATTTTTGCGGCAAATTAAGTCTTGAATACTTTTTATAATTAAATAATAGAACGATGAAAAAATTAATTTTTGCACTCCTTATACTAAGCCTTGGCCTAACGGCTTATGGGCAATATGTGCCTAAAGGCAAGGTCACAAAAGCTGAGACATCTTTAACAGCCGGAAAACTCGACGAGGCTAAAGCTGAAATAGATGAAGCATTTAGACTCGATGAAAAAGGAAAAACTACCACATCAGGTAAAAACTGGTACACACGTGGGAACATCTACAAAGCAATTTACCTGGACGATAGCACGGATTACAAAAATCTGAAAGACGACCAGACACTCAAAACCGCCATGGACAGCTTTAACAAAGCGCTTTCTTTAGAGAAAGAAAACTCGCCATATGCTATTTTCACCGATCAGGCTATAACCCAGTTATATGGAATGATTGTGAACCGTGGAGCCGAACTATATAATGAAAACGACTTTAAAGGCGCTTACGAAATTTTTATGGAAGCGCTGGTTGTCTCGCCAAAAGACACCACTGCACTGCTATATGGCGGTGTAGCAGCTCAACAGGCAGATATGCTTGATGAATCCATCACCTGTTTCCAAACCATGGCTGACAATGGCAATGCAAATCTGGATACGTACAAAACCTTGATCTACCTATATCGCGCAGAAAAAGAAGATCAGGAAAAAGCGCTTGCCGCAGTCAATCAAGCTTTAAAACAATTCCCGACAGCTCCCGAGCTCATTCAGGAAAGAATCACCCTTCTCATCCTAATGGAGCGGTCTGACGAAGCTGAAAAGGAACTAACCACAGCAATCGCCAATGATCCAACAAATGCACTTTATTACTTCTTTCTGGGTTATATGAAAGACAAGAGTGATGAGGTAGAAGACGCAATCCAGAATTACGCAAAGGCTGTTGAACTGAATCCTAATTACTACGAAGCCAACTACAACTTAGGAGTTATGCATCTCGAAAAAGGTCGTGCTATCAATGCGGAGTTAAGTGAAATGTCTCTTAAAGACTGGGAGAAAAATGAAGTCGCCTACAATGAAAGAGCACAGGTGCATTACAAGGAAGCATTGCCATATTTTGAAAAGGCAGTTGAAATTAAACCCGAAGAAGATATACAACTTCTTGAAACCCTGGAAGGATTGTATTTAATGCTCGGTATGAAAGACAAAGCAGCTGAGCTTGAAAAGAAAATTAAGGCACTGTCAGGAATCTAAGATCATAAATATAATACCATAGAAGCTGTGAGGTTCTCCTCACAGCTTTTTTTTTGCCTTGTATTGCGAAATTCCTTTAAATCAACCAATTTCATTCTGCCATTTTTAAACCTCCTGAGCAATGCGTACCTACCATTTTTTCCTGCTATTCTTTGTCATATTTTCAATC
>JBGSYX010000099.1:0-16432 GCA_041750735.1 Cyclobacteriaceae bacterium | reverse complement strand
ATGGTGTATATTCTCTTGTTCATTCTAATAAAACTTCCGAAGATGGTAACCGCACAGTGAAAGGATATGATCGACACGGAACGGTTCCTCCACATCTTGTTGTCCCAGGGAATTACCAATCGGCATGGAAAATTTATGTTGAAAAAGCAGGGAAACTTCAGGTGGATGTTTCGTATAGTTTTCAAGGGGAAAACCCTTCAGGAACCATATCCATTACGATCGCCAATTCAACATTGAAACACTACGTCTCTGCTACCAACCTCACGGTAGGCGAACCGAACCAACAATGGCATATCGATAATTTCACTTCCCACACCATTGGCGTTATCGACATTCCGGAACCTCGGATTTATGAAATCACCATGAACATTGATGGTCAAAAGGACAATCCAGTGAAATTCCAGTGGCTGTGGCTGACCAACAAATAATAGTAGGCGATGGATCAGTAGCAGATTTATTTTCCAATCCCATAGTAGCACTTTTTTAATACAATCCTGGAGGCATACTTTCTAAGTCCGAGTAGTTGTCGAAGTGCATAATTTCCCGGAGGAAGCCTGAAATAATACTCAGTTGATGATTTATTGCTGTACTACTTTTACTGCGTACTCGGTTGACTGCGCGCCATGACTTTTCAGGATACCACGAATCGGGCTGCACTCACTATAATCAACCCCATGACACACCTTGATATAGTGAAAGTCCTGCAGGATATTGTTGGTAGGATCAAAACCCGTCCAGCCGATTCCTGGCACCAACGCTTCGACCCAGGCATGCATTTGCAATGAGCCTTTAAAGTCCGCTCCCTGATCGAGATAACCCGATACGTATCGGCATGGAATACCGTTATTCCTGGCAACGGCAATAAATACGTGTGAAAAATCCTGACAAACACCTCGGCCAAGTTTGATGGTATCTCCTGCTGTATGATGTACATCGGTGATATCGCTTTCATAGCCGAATGATGAATGCAAGACACTCATGAGCCGCAACAAATAATCAAACGCATTCTCATCCAGTCGTTTGTTCCACTCACCAGGCACAGTGGAATCAGTGAGGGAAGTATACTGACTTTGCATGAGGTAGTGACCATGGTCTATAAAGAATCCGGTTGACTGGAGAATTTTTGTTTCTTCTTCCTTTGTCATTGGACTAAAATCGAAAGGATTCGATTTGCTGACATGCACGTCACATTTCATATGCAATATTAAGCTGTCAAATGGCTTGAGTGACCGGAAAACCACCTGCTCAAACCCATAATGATTTCGGCTGATATAAATTGGTTCGCTGATGGAATTAGAACAAGTATAACTGGTCCTTTTCTGCCATTGGGTGTTGCCAGGCAATATCAGGAAACAAAAGTATGACTCCCCACCATGGTTTTCATATGTATTCCATGTTTCATACTCCACTGTATAATTTGGCATTGCTAGTACGAAAGATATTCTTTGGTAAGCAAATTATGGAAATTGTAAGCCTGATTAAGGATTTTATGGAGGAATTCTGCTGGTCTTTTTTCAATATCCTCTATTGTACAATATTTCAAATATTCTGTGGTCCTGCCGACATTCCAGGTAACGGAATTGGGCTTGATTATCTTTGTAGGTCGTATCTCCAAAAGAAATTGCTGAAGGGCAGACATATTGTAGGTAACCGAACGGGAGAATATGGTGTTGAGTGTAAGAAATTCCAGCGCCTGATTGATCGAAGGTGATGTGCGATACACCCGCTTGTACATATCCAGCGCTTCAACCGACTTCAGCAATGTGGCTACTTCATAGGAAATAACTGATGCCGGCATTCCGCTCTCCTCAAGTTTTTGGACATCCTGAAGCTTTATCAGCATGATACGTATTATCTGAATCGCCCTTTCGAGATGCAATCCCATTTTCATAAGCGCCCAGGCCTCATTATGGATTACCGAATTCTGTATGCTGTACTTTATGATAGCGCAGTTTTCCAGGGCTTTTTGGGTGAATTCATAGAGACCCTGAGTTTTGTAGTATTCTTCCGGATAATCTACAATAAAGCGGTAATACTTGTTCACAAGTTGCCACAGTTCGGCGGAAATGTGATCTCTGGATCCGCGCAGATTTTCGCGGGCGTTCAGAATACAAAACTTTATGGATGAAGTATTAGTGGTTTCCATAGCAACGGCAACAAGCGCAAACTCTTCCAGGAGTTTGTCATCATGATGCTCTATGTCCACCATAGCCAGTATGGATTTGAGGGCCAAATCGATCTGACGATCAGCCTGAATTTCGAGGGAAGAGAAATACTGTACACGCAAAAATCTGCTGACATGTTCTGCACGTTCAATGTACCTTCCGAACCAGTATAAACTATCGGCTACTCTTGATAACATTGCCTTTTCTTTAAATTACCCAAGTATCTTTTGATCCGCCTCCCTGCGATGAATTCACAATGAGACTTCCTTTCTTCAATGCTACGCGCGATAAACCACCACTTAATACATACGATTTGTTTTTGCCCATGAGGCAAAATGTCCGAAGATCAACATGCCGCGGCTCAAATGAGTTTGTTTCCTCGATAAATGTAGAGGTGAGTGAGAGCGCCATGATAGGCTGTGCTATATATGATCGCGGTTGACTCTTAATAATCCTTCTAATCTCCTCCGTTTCTTCTGCGGTGGCTTTGCTACCGATGTAAATGCCATAACCACCCGACATGTTTACCGGCTTTATCACCAGTTCTTCTGTGTGTTCAAGAATGTACTTCAAATCATCCGGTTTTTCACACCGGTATGTCTGCACATTCTGCAAAATTGGCTCCTCATCCAGATAATATCGGATGATTTCCGGCATATAAATGTACACTGCTTTATCATCAGCCACACCAGTGCCGGGTGCATTGAGCAGTGTTATGTTGCCCTCTCTGTACACGTTCATCAGTCCGGGTACCCCAAGAAGAGAATCAGGCTTGAACGCCAGCGGATCGAGGTACTCGTCATCTATTCGGCGATATAATACGTCTATTTTCTTTTTACCATAAATGGTCTTCATGTAGAGAAACCCGTTTTCTACAAATAAGTCCCTGCCTTCCACAAGCTGCACGCCCATACTGTGCGCCAAAAAGGTATGTTCGTAATAGGCAGCATTATAAATGCCCGGCGTCAGAATGGCGCACACAGGTTCGTCGATTCCTTCCGGAGCCACTGACTTCATGCATTCAAAAAGCTCTTCCGTATAGTTCACTACCATCTGCACATGAAGCTTTTTGTATATGTTAGAGAAGGTCTTTTTCAATGCATCGCGATTGCCCAAGACATAACTCACTCCCGAAGGACAGCGGACGTTGTCCTCCAGAATATAAAAATTGCCATCGCTATGGCGAATAATATCTGTGCCGGAAATATGATTGTATATCCCTCCGCTTGGGGTGAAATCCATCATCTGCTTCAGGTAATTTCCGCAACTGTAGATAAGGTCAGCGGGAACCGCACCTGACTTCAATATTTTCTTCTCATTATAAAGATCATGGAGAAGGAGGTTGATGGCATGATTGCGCTGTATCACACCTGCTTCAATTTTTTTCCATTCCTCCTTAGCGATAATCCTCGGCAGGAGGTCAAAAGGGAATATGCGTTCTATTCCTTCGTTATTTTCATTGTAGGTGGCAAAGGTGATGCCCTGAAGCAGGAAGGAAAGCTTGGCCGATTCATTGAGCTGTTTATACTTTTCTACGCTAAGATCTCCAAGATGGCGAAATAGCGTTTTATAGGTCTTGCGAAGTTCGCCCTGGCTTGTAAATACCTCGTCGAATTTCGATTTCTCCAATCTGTAGCCTTTAAAAAGAGCAGGGATTTCATCCGGCGCCATAATCTGCTTTAAAATTTAAAATACTTTAACAATATAAAGTCTTTAAATACACATTCGCAACAAAACAGACGTATTATTGCGGAATTAAAAATGCAACGAATTTTTTATTAAGTAAATGTCAATTTTAGACTGAAAAAGGATGTTGTCCAAAAAATCTTGATTTTGCACCCATGAATCCAAGGAATAAAAAAAACCCGGCATTCACCGGGCTTTTTTTATTCCTTGGATGATTAATGCTTTTACTCAACAGCAGGAACAGGAAATCCCCGATCTCTCATGAGGGCGCCGATTGCAGCATCCCTGCCTCTGAACAGTCGATAAGCCTCTGCCGGATCGATGGAGTTGCGTGGCGCAAAGAGGTACCTGACCAACCTTGCCGCCACATCTTTGTCGTAAAATCCACCCGGGGCTTCCGCCAAAACTTCCGCTGCATCTGCGACAAGAACATCAGCCCAGATGTAACCATAATACCCTGCAGAGTATCCTTCACCGGAAAAGATATGACTGAAATGTGTGGAGCGATGACGCAGGGCGATCTCCCCGGGCATGTTTAACTTTTGGAGCGCCTCTTTCTCGAAGGCCGCTATATCGATTCCCGACGGATCGTTGATGGTATGATACATCATATCCAGAAGGGCTGAAGATAAGTATTCGCCCGTTTCGTAGCCCTGGTTGAAGGTAGCGGCATTCTTAATTTTGTCCACAAGATTCCTCGGCATGGGTTGGCCGGTTTGAAAATGGACGAGGTAATTATTGATAACCTCATCGGTAGTAAGCCATCGTTCCAGCAATTGTGACTGGAATTCAGTAAAATCCCTGACACCGCCATTCAATTTCGGGTAGGCAACTTGTGATGACAAGGTATGTAATGCATGGCCAAACTCATGGAAAAGCGTTTCGGCATCAGACCAGCTGACAAGAACTGCCTCACCCGGCGCCGGTTTGATGAAATTGGAATTATTGGATGATAATACGGTTTGTAAGCCGTCGAAGGTACTATGACCTCGGTACGAAGAAGCCCAGGCTCCTGAGCGCTTGCCTTTTCGGGCATAGGGATCGAGGTACCATACTCCGATGAGCTGTCCGGAAGTTTTATCCGTTACTTCCCAAACTTTTACATCGTCCTGATAAACGGGCACCGAACCGGCTGTTACCGGTTGAAAGTTAAAATTGAATATTTCACCAGCTACAAAAAACATCGCTTCACGCAGCTTATCGAGTTGCAGATATTGCTTCACTTCGTCTGAATCGAGGTCATATTTTGCCTTTCTTACTTTTTCCGAATAATACAGATAATCCCATGGCTCAATCGAAATATTATGACCCAACTGCTTTGCGACTGCCTGCATATCGGCCACTTCTTCTTGCACACGCGCCACCGCTGCCGGCCAGATGGCATTCATGAGATTGAAGGCATTCTCAGGAGTCTTAGCCATCCGGTCCTGCAACCGCCATGATGCATAATTCTCAAAACCCAGCAATCCTAATCGCTCATCGCGAAGCTGGAGAATTCTTGAAATAATCGCCTTATTGTCCTTGTCATCGCCGTTGTCGCCACGTGATTTGTAGGTAAGCCAAACCTGCTCCCTGATCGCCCTGTCATCTGCAAATGTGAGAAACGGCTCTACCACTGAACGTGTATTGGTAATGGCATGCTTTCCTTCTTGCCCATTGGCTTTCGCCGTCTCACCTGTCGAGTTGATGAACGATTCAGAAAGTCCGGCGAGCTGCTCCTTAGAAAGGTAGAGTATATAATCTTCCTCATCGGCAAGTACGTTGTTGGAGAATTTAGTATGAAGCTCAGAAAGCTCCTTGTTGATGGCCGCATAGCGCTCCTTAGCAACATCGTCGAGATTGGCGCCACTCATGGCAAAGTCATTGTAATACAATTGAACTACCCTCTGCTGATCAGCGGGCAATGGATTTTTTAGTGAATTTTCATAGACTGTCTTTATCCGCTCGAATAGTCCTTTGTTTTGTGAGATTTTTGAACTGAACTCCGATATCACCGGAGCCATCTCTTGTTGGATTGCACGAAATTCCGGCGTTGAGAGATTTCCCCCCATTATTCCATAACAGGTAAAAACCCGATCCAATGGCTTGCCAGCGCTTTCCATGGCGGCAATGGTATTTTCGAAATCGGGGGCTTCTGTATTACTGACAATATTATCAATCTCTTCAAGCTGAAGTTTCATGCCCAACTCCAGGGCCGGTTTCAGGCTGTCGAGTGGCATATTGTCGAATGCGGGTACGCCGCCATACGGGCCGGACCATTCCTTCAGAAATGGATTATCGAATGTGACTTGTTTCTGTTCATTGCATGAAGAAATCATAAAAGTGCTGGTTATCCAGATAAAGAGTAATAAGGAGGATTTGTAAATTGTTCTCATCTCACGACGGTTAAAAGTTGAAAATATGAATTATAAAAAATCGGTTGCATTGGAGTTTTAAAGATAAGTCATTTCACGTTTTATCAAAAACAACCACCCTGATTGGATCTTTGTTTTAGGGTGGATCTACCCAATAAACCAAATAAATAGAAACCGGAAGGAAAAATGATGGAGGTGAGCCAGTTGACAAAGTCTATTATTCCAGCGTGACATAAAAACATTATTTAATCCGCGAGGCAACCATTTTTCTGTGGTAGCTGTACTGTTTTACAAATTGCATTTCATTTCGAGTAATGATTTGACAAGCTACTGAATCAATTACAAATCTTAACCTACCACGAAATCATGAATCGACTATTAGTGAAAACCTCATTGGCACTATTTGTGGCCACATTCGGTCTGTTTTCTTCTTGTAACAATGATGACGAAGTTGCTTTGCCTCCGGCAGAAACAGGGGACAAAAAAATGTTTAGCCTCTTTTCAGCATCAACCGGACTACCTATCGGAACAGCAACCTTTAGTGAACTTGAAGATAATTCAACCAGAATTACCTTGGTATTAACAGGTTTACCAGGCACCACTGAACATCCTGCACATATCCATACTGAGTCCGGTGCGCAAGGAGGAATTATCGCAATATCACTGATTGATGTTGATGCTACTTCAGGTACAAGTGAGACCATTGTCTCAAAAAAAGATGATGGTACAGTCATCACATACAATGACCTCATTGATTTTGACGGTCATATCAACGTTCATCAAAGTGCATCAGACCTATCCACAATCATTGCTCAGGGCGACATCGGACCTAATGCATTTACGCTTAACATTGAAGATTTCGAACTTTTTGAAGTCGGCGGCTCCGGAGTTAGCGGAGACATTACTTTCATAGAACGTGAGAGTGGCGTTATACTTGCTGTACTTGCATTGGAGGGCACACCTGCTGGTGGAAATCATCCTGCACATATCCACCTGGGCACGGCAGCCTCAGGAGGAAGTATAGCCATTTCCCTCACTGATGTTAGCGGGGATATCGGATATAGCCTCACTGATTTTACCGCGCTTGATGACGGAACCCCCATTACTTTCAACCAATTAAAAGAATATAACGGTCATGCCAAAGTTCATCTTAGTTCAACAGCTATGGGAACAATAGTGGCATCTGGAGATATTGGTAATAACGAGTTGACTGGCGATATGAAAGCCTATCCGCTTGGTTCATCAGCGATCGAAGGAATAAGTGGAATGGCTACTTTTATAAAAAGAAAAAGTGGCACCATGCTGGTACAAATTCAATTAGAAAACACCCCTGAAAACGGTGTCCACCCATCTCATATTCACCTAAATAGCGCTGTCGTTGGGGGTGGTGTAATGGTTCCTTTAAGCAATGTGAACGGTACCACGGGAACAGGTCTTACCGATGTGACGAAGGACAAAAATGATAATCCGCTAACATATGATGATCTGCTTGACTATGATGGCCATGTAATGGTGCACCTTAGTTCGACGGAGATGGGCACTATTGTGGCGAAAGGAGATATTGGTGTTAACGCGCTCACCGGCGAAAAAATTGTATATAACCTAAGTGAACTCAACGGTTCAGGCGTTAGTGGAACTGTTACTTTTGAACAACGAAACAGCGGGCTGACACTTGCGACCATCATGCTCAATGGCACTCGAAGGAGGCAACCACCCGGCCCATATCCATTCCAATAGTCAGGAAGCCGGTGGCGGCATCGTCATTGATTTAAACAACGTGAATGGTACCACCGGAAAAAGCCAGACTCATATTGCTAAAAACAGAAGCGATGAATCTGTGACCTATGAACAATTACTCAGTTTCAATGGCCATGTTAGGGTGCACCTCAGTCCGGATAATCTGGGTAGTGTATTAGCAGGTGGCAATATTGGTTCAAATTCCACAACAGGCTCACGCGTAAGTTATGCTAGTGACATCCGGCCAATTCTCGACGCAAACTGTCAGATATCGCCATGCCACGGAAGCAATGCCGGTATACCCAACTGGTCGACTTATGCAACGGTGAGCGCTAATGCTGCAAGCATAAAGAGTGCGACAGGCAGTAAAGCCATGCCACCGACCAGTTCAGGAAAATCCTTATCTACTGAGCAAATCGAATTAATTGCCAACTGGGTGGATGACGGCGCACAAAATAATTGATATACTAATTTTAATGGCCGGATTGGGGAAGTCAACATACGAAGGGGAGATTAGAAATATAACTCCATCCGGCTTTCCTTTTTCTATTTTGACACCGCAATAGCCTGCTCGATATCTGCAATGATATCATTAATATGTTCCAAACCCACGGAGATCCTTATAAGTCCATCAGTGATGCCCACGTCCTCCCGTTCTTCTACGGTCAGTTTTGAATGCGTAGTAGATGCCGGATGGGCAGCAATACTGCGTGTATCGCCAAGATTCGCTGAAAAAGAAATCATCTTCAGGCTATTCAGAAATCTTCTTCCGCGGTCGATTCCACCCTTTAATTCAAAAGAAACCATACCGCCTCCATGTCGCATTTGCTTCCTGGCGATGTCATAATTTGGATGTGATGGAAGAAAAGGGTAACGGACGGAAATTACTTCTTTTTGCTTTTCAAGGTGTTTTGCCAGAGCGAGGGCATTTTCGCAGTGCTTTTCCATGCGAACGGCAAGGGTCTCCAGGCTTTTGGATAATAGCCAACTATTGAATGGTGACATAGCTGGCCCCGTATGTCGCGCGAAAAAGCGCACTTTCTCCATAGCGGTTTTGGTGCCCAATACCGCACCGCCGATAACACGGCCTTGCCCATCGATGAATTTAGTGGCAGAATGCGTGATGATATCAGCACCGTACTTTGACGGATTTTGCAGATAAGGTGTTGCAAAACAGTTGTCTACGTTGAATAGCAAATTGTGTTTTTTTGCCAGTTGGCCAACAAACTCAAGGTCGATAATATCGAGGCCTGGATTGGATGGCGTTTCCAGGAAAATCATTTTTGTCTTTTTCTCAATGGATTTTTCCCAGAAAGCAACCTCGTCTATGTCTACATAGGTGTGAGTAATTCCCCATCGCGGCAGAATTTGCGTGGCGATCTGATGTGTGGAGCCAAACACAGACCTGGAAATGAGTAAATGATCGCCTTGATTGAGAAATGCCGCCATACCCACAAACATCGCCGCCATACCGCTCGCCATTGCAACGCCGTCCTCCGTGGATTCCAACAGGCAGAGTTTTTTGATGAATTCGTCGTTGTTCGGGTTGGAGAAACGTGTGTAGATGTTTCCATCAATCTCATTGGCAAAGAGTGCCCTGGCTTGTTCAGCATCGTCAAAGACGAAGCTGGATGTCATGTAGATTGGCACACTATGCTCACGCTGGTCAGTCCGATCAGATTGGGTACGTATGGCGTTGGTTTCGAAGTTTTCCCAGGTCATGGATTTTTGGCAATTATTAAGGCAGTATTTCAAATGAATAGGTCACAGATGCCGTTTTTTCGAGGGTTTTCACAGCGCTGCAATATTTAGTCATGGACAAATCAACGGCACGCTTTGCCTTTTCAGGGTCAAGATTTCCATAAAGAGTAAAATGCAGATTTATATCGGTGAAGAGTGATGGTGTTGAATTCTTTTCACGCTCACCGTTGATTTCGATTTGGATATCGCGAAGGTCCTGCTTTTGCTTTTTAAGGATAGATATAATATCGATGCTGCTGCAACTGCCTGCTGACACCAGCAATAGCTGCATGGGTCGCATACCCTTGTTTCCACCGCCAATGGTAGGTGATGCATCAGTTTCAACTGCGCTACCTTCTTCATTGACCGCCCGCATATGGTACATATCGTCTAACCTTTTCAGGGTTATTTTCATAATATTAATTGTTTGTGTCTTGGAGCTTAACTAATATTCGGGCCGCAAAGTTAAACGAAAACCATAAAACAACACGATGATGAAAGAAATTACCGGCCCTGAGCTAAAGGCAAAAATGGAAAGTGGCGATGATTTTCAATTGATTGATGTACGGGAGGACAATGAACGTGAATTCACCAATATCGGAGGTGAGCACATCCCCATGGGTAAAATCATGAATAACATCGACAAATTAAGCCGTGACAAAGAAGTAATCATTTATTGCCGAAGCGGTGGCCGAAGCGGGCAGGTAATCAGTTTTCTGGAAGCCAATCACGGATTCACAAACCTTATAAATCTCAGAGGAGGCATACTTGCGTGGTCTGATCAGGTAGATAGTTCGATAAAAAAATATTAACCTGCAACGCTTAACCTCACCGCAATATGCTGGGGATTTATATCGGATATTGATCTGAATCGCTTTCACGGGCCTCATAGATTTACGTTGGTGACCTAAAAACTAGCCTGACTTATTCTTCGGATATGAATTTGCTTGTAAATTGATCGCAGTTACTTTTGATTGATTAATCAAATTCCTATCGCTGTTGGACAGAATCTTTTTCATAAAATTATTTACAACCAGACGAATACTTCTTGGCGTAGCTTTCAGTTTTTTCCTGTTGGCCTGCGGGGAAACTAATCGCAAAACAACAGTTTCAGTACCGGAGATTCCCGGATCAAATCTTCCCGGAGATACACTTGCCATGGGGATTTGCGGTTCATGTCATAGTTATGTTAAACCGCAATATCTTTCACGAAAGATATGGCAAGACGATGTGCTGCCTTCCATGGGATTTCGGCTGGGAATTTATCCGGGTGGTCTCCGTCCCGACAGCTTGTTTGAGAAAGGACCTGGTGGTCAGATCGTAAAAAAAGCTGGCGTATATCCAGAAAAACCGATCCTGGCACAAAGCGACTGGCAAAAAATTGTCAGGTACTATTTGGATAACGCCCCAGATACAATTCTACCACCATCGAGGGAAAAGAAAATAACCATGGGTTTGAAACACTTTAATTATCGTGAGTCAAAATTTTCTCACAGGCCTGCATTTACCACCATGGTGAAAATACTGCCAAATAACCGAGGGATTGTTTTTGGAGACACCAAGCCGGAGACGAACAACTTTACCTTTTTGGCGCCAAATCTTGAAAAGGCCTATAATGTCACGCTTCAAAACGCACCAGTACATTACTATGAAAAAAATGATACTGTCTTTCTGACAACCATCGGCAGAAATATTTTTCCACATGATTCCCCGGATGGTGCCATACAAAAAATTACCAAAGCAGGGCCAAACCAACAATACACCAAAGCAGAGTTGATTATTTCCAATTTGCAGCGCCCTGTGCACGTGCAGTATGCCGATCTAAACGGTGACAGCATGGAGGATATCTTAGTTTGTGAATACGGGAATCTGACAGGAAAACTGGTTTGGTTTCAGAATGAAGGACCCGATAAATACACAATGCGCCCATTGAAAGGTGTTGCCGGCGCCATAAGTACTGTTTTAAATGACCTGGACGGTGATGGATTATCAGATATCATTGTTCTGTTAGCACAAGGTGATGAAAGTGTGGTATGGTTCAGGAACAAGGGTAATGGATTGTTTGAAGAAACCAGGCTCCTTTCTTTTTTACCACTTTATGGGTCACAGTATATCGAGATGGCCGATTTCAATAAGGACGGTTTCAGTGATCTGTTATACGTATGTGGCGATAACGCTGACCTCACCCCGATTCTCAAGAATTACCATGGCATTTACATATACCTCAACGATGGTCAACAGCACTTTTCTTTATCCTATTTTTATCAGTTGAACGGTGCCTATAAAGCCATGGCACGTGACTTCGACAAAGATGGTGACCTTGATATCGCTGCGATTTCCTATTTCCCGGATTATCATAACTATCCGGAAGAGAGTTTTGTGTACCTCGAAAACCGTGGGAATAATACGTTTAACGATTACTCCTTTCCTGAAGCCGCCAATGGTCGTTGGATTGTTATGGATGCCGCTGATATGGATGGCGACCAAGACATTGATATAGTACTTGGCTCCAATGTGATTTTTCAAGCCAAGGACGATCCTACAGGACTAGGAGAAAAATGGTTTAAGAGTGGTCCTTCAGTAATCGTACTTGAAAATACCATCAGGTAAGATATTTTTCGAAAGCGAATTATTACTTCATTTCCCACAAAAGCTTTCGTCCGACAAGTGAGGGATATAGTCTCCTGCCCAATGCCCTGCCATAAAAAGGAATAACCACAATTTATAATGTGTAAACCTCAGGCTATCGTAAGGTTTTCAGATCGGAATTCTTCCTGGTTTACAATTCCTTCACGTAGATATTCCTGAACTGCACCAAACTCGGGGGGCTATTCCACTGGCCGTCTTTTTTACCACCATGGTGCTGCAAGCCGATTTGTCCCTGAGCAGGAAGACCTGGCAGATGTGCGCCATCAATGACCGTTTGACCATTCAATACAACCGTCAGGTACTCACCGCGAACTGTAATAATAAAGGTATTCCACTCGCCTATATTTTTATCAGCATTTATCACAGGGGTTACACCTTTGCGCACCTCTGGTGAATTGTCCTTATTCATCCTGTAACCATAAACTTCACCAGAACCGATAGGCCAACACCAAATATTTGCTTGATCACCACCGGGCATACGATAGAGTATTCCGGAATCAGAATCTGGAACTGAGATCGTAATTTCTTTTCCATTTTCATCAAGCTTATGTAGTCCGCTGGGCAGAATAAATGGTACGCGGGAATTGACCCAGGGTGTAGATTTTATTCGCCAATCAACCATGAGTACAAAGTCCTTATATACTTTATCGGACATCAGGTCCTTTTGGCCTTTAGCTTCACTTTCGGCATCATAGTCAATCACGCTGTTTACTATTTTCCAATGGCCATTATCACCTTCAGGAATCTTCCAGTTAGTGAAATCCTTTCCATTAAAAAGTGATGTAAAACCATCAGGCGCCTGTGCATAGGTTGCGATTGGCAAGGCAAAACACAGAATCAACACTTGGAGTAGCTTTTTCATATTCGGGTTTATTTTAATGATTTATTCATGCAAATAAGTAAGGTAATTTAATTAAAAATCCATGAATCAGCAAGCTATTGAACAATATCGCTAAGAACGGCGACTCTCCTGAGCAATGCTCCGATCTGCATCTGCAATCAGGGTTCCTTTTTAAAAAAAAGCTTAAAGGTTGTACCCTGACCAAGCACACTATCCATTTCTACCTGGCCGCTCATAGCGTCCATCTGGGATTTTACAAGATACAATCCAAAGCCCTGGCCGGGATGGGTGGTGTTGAAACGCTGGTACATCTGAAAGAGTTTGCCTGTTGTTGCTTCCATGTCGATACCAATTCCATTGTCGGTGATAATAAGCTGGTAATACTTTGGCGATTCTGAAAACTCTACTTTCACATGCATAGACTTTTTAGTGGGATCGGCATATTTTACGGCATTTTCAATGATATTGTGCAATACACTATACACATAGGGTCTGATAGCCCTGATTGCCGGCAATACATGAGCATTGTTTATAAAATTCACGCCGCGTTCTCGCAACGCATTCTCCAATGACTCTACCACTTCATCGAGCACTTGCCGAAGATCGACTTGTTGCCACTGTTGCTGTAGGTTTTTCTCAACCCGCAATACTTCGGAAATATCGGTCAGTACTTTTTCCAGGTTGATGGCACTGTCATACAATCTTTCTATAGTTTCCTTGGTGAGCTTATCTAAGGAGTCATTTAATGGCAACAAGTGGGCAAGTCCTTTAATCTGTGCAACAGGCGCTTTGAGGTTGTGTGAAATTATGTAACTGTATTGCTCGAGTTGCTGGTTTTTATTGAGAAGCCTGTCATTTGCCTGGGCCAGGTCGCGGGTGCGGTCCTGCACCATAATCTCGAGTAAGTCTTTTGTTTGCGCCAGTTCTGCTTTTTGTTCTTCAAGCTCAGCAACAGTTTCGTTGAGCGTCTTGTGTGTTTGGTGAAGTGCCTGATTTATCTCTTCTAATTTATCCTTTTCATTATTGTAGTTAATCTTCGTAAAAGCAAGCAGATATCCACCAAATGAAAAAAGAATGAAGGCAAAAAAATAATCTGAACCCAGGTGCTCATTATCTGTCTCCATTGTGACGCCAAAAATCCTGGGATTTACAACGCTTTCCAAATAATAAAGGATATAAAGATTAACAAAAACGAAGATTCCAATCCATAGATAATATTTCCTGTCTATCACCAGCAACATTACCCCGCTGCTAATAAAATATATACTGGCATTCAATAGATTAATGCCGTCCGCAGTGAGCCATCCAAGATTCACAAGTACCATTGCCATTGCGCAAAAAATAATGATCTGCCGTTCACTTGGAGGTCTTTTATTAAGGTAAATTAAATTACCAGTGAATATGACCATACCGATTACTTCCAGGATTACTGCGTAATACAGCGGATAAATAAATACATTATGAACGAGTAAAACACAAAGGAAGATAATACCCAATAGGGTACTCCCTTTAAATAATTTATGCTCCAGAGTACGGGAGTCCATTCCAATTTTTTATGCTGACCTTAAAAGAGCCGCAGTTTCGTTGTCAGTTTTCAGATAAAAGATCAAGTTAAGTAGGCCGCAAGCAAAAACAAACCAGAGAAATGTTTACTCGACGAAAAGCAAATAATCTTAGATTAATGATCCGGGATCGCTTTTTTTAAATTTCCAGCCTTTTGCCAGGTACGATCAGAATTGCACTCACACGTGCTATATGATAGTACCCGTTCATAAAAACAGATGGAATTACAGCGTAATTGACAGCCAATAAATTAGAATTATGATCCCCAACTATTAACTTTCGTTTGATGAACAAAGTCATTTTTTAACTTACCCTAAACCGTCATGAAAAAACAGCTATTTCAAAACCAAAATGCCTCCAGAAGAAGCTTTATTAAAAATACTGCCTTAGGGGCAACTGCCTTCACTATTGTGCCCCGTTATGTTCTTGGTGGCAATGGTCATGTTGCCCCCAGCGACACCCTGTATATTGCCGGAATTGGTGTGGGTGGAAAGGGGGAATCGGACCTGACGTCCATTGCAAAAAGTTCTCACGCTAAGATCAGTTTTCTCTGCGATGTGGACGACAGGATGGCAAAAAATTCAATAAAGAATTTCCCGAAAGCAGTCTATTACAAGGACTTCAGGCAGATGTTGGATAAGGAGAATAAAAACTTAGATGCGGTAGTTGTTTCTACGCCCGACCACGTTCACGCAACGGCCGCACTTGCCGCCATGCAACTTGGCAAACATGTTTATGTTCAGAAGCCCTTAACATACAGTATAAAAGAGGCGCGAGTTCTTGCCGAAGCTGCAAGGACTTATAAGGTTATAACCCAGATGGGAAGTCAATGGGCATCGGAAGAACCAGTCCGCCGGATACAAGAGGTGATAAACGCAGGTCTTATTGGTGATGTGACCAACGTATATGCGTGGACCGACCGGCCTGTATGGCCTCAGGGCATCCCTACTCCTACCGGAAAGCATGAAATACCCAAGGAGCTTGATTGGGATTTGTGGCTCGGCCCCGCCCAAAAAATCGATTTCAATCCAGCCTACCTGCCTTTCAACTGGAGGGGATGGTGGGCATTTGGCACAGGAGCCCTTGGCGACATGGGATGCCATATCATGGACCCGGTCTTCCGCGCGCTTCCAATAGACTATCCCACGGAAGTAGAATGCAGCGTCACGACCAACTGGTCGGGGTTCTTCCAGGTAGCCAATTATGCAGATAGCTGCCCTGCTTCATCCGTAATTCATCTCACATTCCCTCGAACTGATGGTAAGGGCAACATTAAACTCACATGGATGGATGGCGGACTAAGGCCACAGACACCAGAAGAAGTCCTTCCGACAGATAAGCTCGGCGACATGAGCAACGGTGTAATCTTTGAAGGTACAAAGGGTAAAATGATCGGTAACTATTCGTCCGATCCGATTTTATTACCAACAAGCCGCAAGGCTGAAATCGCTGCTGTTCCAAAAACATTGAAACGTGTCCCGGAAGGTCATTATGTTGACTGGGTCAACGCCTGCATCAAAGGTCATGGAAATGGGGAGGTCAGCTCGCCATTCGAATTCGCCGGCCCATTCACAGAAGCCGTTCTTATGGGCAACCTGGCCATTCGCAGCTATCAGTTACAGGGAAAGAATAATGATTATCCGGGTAGGAAAAAACTGTATTGGGATGCAAAAAACATGAAGATTACCAATTTCGAT
>JBGSYX010000098.1:0-4952 GCA_041750735.1 Cyclobacteriaceae bacterium | reverse complement strand
CGCCTGAAGAAGAAGTATGTTTTCTTCAACGATTTTATTCAATTCAAAACTTACAGGTACAAATTTCATGCTTTCTGTCTGTGCTCTTGACCAGGTCAGCAGATTTTCCAATAAGTCGTAAATACGCTGGGCTGAAATATGTACTTGTTTTATCCCTCTTTCCTTTTCATCCTCATCCATGCCCTTATAATCATCGGCCAAAAGTTGGCTAATTGAAAGCAGGCTAGTAAATGGATTTTTCAAGTCATGAGAAATAATGGAGAAAAATTTGTCTTTGGTTGCATTAAGGCTCTTGAGGTTATTTTCAGATTCCTGAAGTTGCTTATTCGCTTGAAATATTATTTCATTTTGATTTCGAAGTATCCTGTTAGTTCTGATTTTAAGGAGATATTTATAAATGAAGCTCATAAAAATCATTAACAAAAAAACTTCAATTAGATAGAACCACCAGGTTTTCCAAAATGGCGGTATGATAATGATAGTAAGTTGTGCATCCGATAATCCTTTGAAACCATCTGAATTGAAGGATTGGACCACTAACTTGTATGCTCCTGGCTGCAAATTGGCAAATGTGATATTTGTTCGGTTGCCCACTGAATTCCAGGCGTTATCTAGCCCTTCTAGCATATATCGGAAGCTCAGATTGTCAACATTATTACTATTTAATGCAGCATATTCGATAGATACAAATCGGTGTTGATAATCAAGGATAATTGTGTCGGTATATGCAATATTTTTTGACATAAAATAGGGGCCATTTAGATTGATTACCTGATTGTTTTTAACCGCCAAAACAGAATCAGAAATAGTATATATTTCATTTCCTGAGATCGCAAGACTTGTAATCACAACCTGTGAGTTGTTTTCTTCAACATAACTCAATTCTGGGTCTATTATATTTAACCCGTATACTCCACCAAAATACATGCGGCCACTTGGCCCTTTATGGAAAGCTCCTCCATTAAATTCATTACTTTGCAATCCGTCGCTCGACGTGAAATTTTTTATACTGTAATCGTCGAGATCAAAGCGGCAGATGCCTTTGTTTGTGCTGAGCCAGAGATTATTTTTCTCGTCTGGAAGTATTCCGTAAATCACTTCATTGGGCAGGCTATCATTGGTGCCAAAGCGTTGAAAATTTCCTGTTTTAGGATCGTATCTATTTAAGTTGCTATTTGTGCCAATCCATAGTATGCCTGATGATTCTTCATAAATAGAAAAAACAATATTGTCAGAAATACTTTTGGGGTCAGTCGGATCATTTAAGTAATGGTCAAACTTGTCAGTAGAAGTATTCATTTTATTAAGTCCGCCACCGTAGGTTCCGACCCATAAATTGCCGTTTTTATCATGATGAATGGCAGAATAAATGAAATCACTGGCAATACTATTCGGATCACTTTCACTATGGACAAACCTCCTAAAGGTTTCTTTTTCAGGATCAAAAAGGTTGAGACCGGAACGAGTTCCAATCCATAATCTTTTCGCATCATCTTCATAAATGACACGGACAGAATTGCCAGAAATGCTTGTTGAATCTCCTTCAACAGTTTTATAATGCATAAATCTGCCAGTCTCCGGATAAAATCTGTTAAGGCCCCCACCATCTGTGCCTACCCAAATGCGCTTTTTGCTGTCCTGGTAAATCTTGCGGACAGAGGAATGAGATATGGAGTATGGATCATTTGCCTTTGGAATGTAAGACTTATACTCGTCGTTATTTGGATCGTATATATTTAGCCCGGCATCGTTCGTGCCGATTAACAGCGATTGATTTTTGCATTCCAAAATGGTCCATATAAAACTACTCGACAGGCTATTTGAGTTGAACGGCTGATGATTCATATAGCCGAACTTGTGTGCTTCGGGCTGGTAAATATTCAAACCGGCACCAAAAGTACCAAACCAAATATTTCCGTTCCGATCTTCAAACATGCAGTTAATGGAATTTTCAGATAAACTTGTCAGGTCCGCAGAATTATTTTGAAAACTTGTGAATTGGTGGTTACTAATATTAATCCTGTATATTCCTTGCCCGTAGGTGCCGTACCAAATTCTGCCGGTCCTATCCAGAAGCAACGGTTTAATATGATTAATCGCAAGGCTGTGGGAAGAGTCTATGGACCGAATAATGAACTTTGTCCGTTTTTCTGAACGAGTAAATTTATAAAGCCCATTAGTACTGCTGATCCATATATTTCGTTCATCATCCAGCACGAGATTTTCAATCAAATCAATATCAAGACCATTTTGATCAGGATCCAGAATACATTCCCATAGCCTGGGTCCATCCTTGTTTTCGGATCTGTATAGTTTATTTCCAGCACCAATCAGAATCGCCCCGCCAGCGTCCAAAATGATTGAATAAACTGGTGGATTCCCTCGATTTTTCTGATCAAGCGATATAAACTGAAAGGAATGATCCTGGTCTTTTTTCATATACAGGCCCTGCTCGGTACCTACCCAAAGTTCGTCGTTAAATGATTTTATTGTATTTATTCGTAATTCAGGTAGACCTGAAAAAGCCACAAGTCCAGAAATTTGGTCTATGGCATTGATGCCTGATAATGTTCCTAACCAAATCTGATGATTATTCCCTTCGGTCAGGCAGGTAATAGTATCACAAAGTAGTGCGCGTGAACCTTCATTGGTGCCATATCGAACGAAGCTTTCCTTTTCAGGATTAAACCTTGCAAGTCCGCCTTTGGACCCAAGCCATATATTCCCGTCGGTGTCTTCATAGATCAATTCTGTCCACTTATAGTTAAGACTATTTGTACTCCGGGGATCAGGCCGATAGATCCAGAATCTTTTTCCGTCGTATTTATTAAGGCCGTCTTCTGTGCCAAACCACATAAATCCCTTGGAATCCTGATAAATAGTATATACCGAGCTTAGTGATAACCCATCACTAATGGTCAATCTTTTGAAGGTTATGTGATTATGCTGCCCTTGCACTGGAAAGTGCAAGAATATCATACAGCCAAAAAAGAATTTTATTGTGTGATACCTGGATTTCATTATTTAATGCTCTTCCAGAGTAAATGTTGATTGCATTAAGTTACTTATAATGCGTATGATAATCAAAGGTTAGGAGCCTTTAGTCCGATATACCGTTTTTTAAGAGAACAATTCTTTGGACGGCCTTTTGGTGATCAAGCCAAGTTTTGAAAATCACATCTTAATATCAGGATGAAATTTCATTCACCTGCTTTGTCACCCAATTTGCATCATACTGGCTTACATTTACCTTATACTTATCGTGGAGGCTATTCATAGTAATAAGAACCTTGGAGTATAGCACTCAGGTGGTTTTTATTGCACTTTTATCGTAGGCTACACAAACTTCATTGGATTGGAATTGTACCCATGAAGTAGAGATATTTTTAGCCAGATAGTCTATTTCTCTGATGCAACATATTTTATAAAAACATCCATTTCTATAAAAAATCTTTGAAAACAAATGCAACATCTTTGATATGTGCTATATGTTTTTTTGTGCCAACTTTGGTACAAGTAAAAGGAAAGACGTGGCCACGGATTTCATTGAAATTATTATTTAACCAGGGACTAAGTAGTCTCTACAAATATTAAAATCATGAAACCCGCAGAAAAAGTAGTATCAATTTTAATTGCAGTAGAAACCTTAGCAGCATGCATTCCTATATACAAGCCGGATATACCTGAACCTTACCATGAAACATACTTTCACATGGAAGCCACTACAACAGAAAACATTAAAGATCTCAGTGATGAATTTCATTTAGAATGTTCTGAAATCTCAAAATGTAACTTGACTGAATCAATTTTGATCGTTTTGGACAGTAAGATGGAAATTTTCAATGAACACAACTTTTGGGTGAAGGAAGGCAACCTGGATTTATCAATTCCTAATTCAGGTTGTTCTCTCGTCGGAACTTTTGTTGGTGAAGGATTTATGTACGATGATAATTTCGCGATCATTGCAATCGTTGATATACACCATAGGACGGGAACATTCAATTCATCTAGAAGGGGGGAGCTCTCACTTAAAGTTTTCGGAGTAGAAATTTCAGATAATCAAATGAAATATTCAATAGTAATTGATGGCTATTTGTAAAAGGTGATTCCATGAGCAAATTGGCTAAAAATAGCAATATTAAAGGAGGTCACTCGAAATGGCACCGTCCTTTGTTTATCTAACCAACGAGTGTTAATGGAATAAGTGATATTTCTTTAATACCATCTGTATTTATATAGTCGTTATGATTTCATTCTTAACTGGCGGTTAAAGCCCTAGGTTTTGCACTGAAAATTCAATATATTTCATCTAATGTTCCAATGAATATTGGAGAGCCCTTTTTAGACGCATACCAAAAAGAAAACAGCTATATTAGTGCTGTTCTACTATGGAAAGATCCCAAAAACTCTCCATGGACGATAGCTTCCTCCAAAAACTGACTGAGGCAGTTTTTGCAAATCTTAATAACGAGCAGTTTGGTGCCGAAGAACTTGCGAAAATTGTTGGTATTAGTCGGTCTCAGATTCATAGAAAACTGCAAAAATTAATCGGCAAATCACTCACTCAATTTATCAGAGAAATCCGATTGGTGGAGGCGCATAAGCTTTTAGTAGATGAAATAGGCACTGGTTCTGAAATTGCCTACCAGGTAGGTTTTAGCAGTCCTGCGTATTTCAGTAAGTGCTTTCATGAGTATTTTGGTTATACTCCCGGAAATGTAAAAGCTAAAAAAAAAGAAAACCAAGAATTTAATTCAAGTGGGGAAAGTACAACCATCATGCCTAAGTACGGTAAGAATGCCTTCTTATCAGAAGGGGATGGTCAAAAAGGGTACGATGAAAACAAGAGGCTATCTGTCATCATGTTCACTGACATCGTCGGTTACACAGCCCTGATGGGAACGGATGAAGATCGGGCCTTTGAAGTACTTTCTATAAACCGGGAAATTCAT
>JBGSYX010000097.1:0-2344 GCA_041750735.1 Cyclobacteriaceae bacterium | reverse complement strand
AGGTGGTATTGAGACCATATTCAATGAGGATTATTTGGGTTTTGCTGATATAGAGCGAATTGCATACGAGTGCTATACCATTGCACAGCATTTTGCAGAAAAACTGCATGCTTATACTCGTGTTTTTAATAATAGTGGAAGTTCGAGAGTAAAAGACCTGGTTGACATGTTCTTAATTGCTGAAATGGAAAATATCGATTCGAATTCGTTTGTAAACGCGATTAAGAAAACATTTGAACACCGGGCAACACACTTAATTCCTGAACAATTGCCAACACCACCACGAGATTGGGAAAAACCTTTCACAAAAATGGCAGGAGATATTGGAATTGATATAACACAAAACGAAGTCTTCGAAAAATTAGAAGTGTTCCTTAATCCAATACTTAATGAAAAGAGTAACTTATTTTGGAATCCAAGATTATGGGAATGGGAAGGTTAGGGGGTAGGGTTGAGGATTGAGAATTGAGGGGGGTAAAGCATTGTTTTAGTTCAAAGTTGAAAGCCGAAAGTCGAAAGGAGGGATTCTGGATGCTATGCCCTTACGGGTCAGGTTATTAAAAAAAAAATGACCAGCCTCGGTCCGCTGCCTTTTGGCTCGCGTGGCTGGTACTGTTAAGAATTATCATATACGGGAAGTTGATTCTGTCAAGTTTGGATGGGGAGGATTCATGCGAGGGCGAGGATGAGACTGGCAACCACAATACCCCTAGGGCAAGTTCCGGGGTGTGCCTCTACGAAAACAAATGCCAATGCGAGGGGGACAGTTAGGAATCAGGATTTAGATTTTAGGTTTTAGAAAAAAAAACAAATACCGACACGAGGGGGGCGTGCCGGTATTCTCCATGGTGTCCGAAGACACCACTGAAATTATATTTTAACATTTTCCAGTGAGAATTCAAGCGAAATTCAGGGGTGAATTTAGAACAAATTTAGCAATTTGGGGGTTGGAAGAATGGAGAATATGTGTATAATGAGTCTGTAACAAATATACTCCCCTGGAGTATTTAGTTGACAGTTTTCAGTTGAAAGTGGACAGGAAAAAGCTGATGACTCATGGCTGAAAGCTCAAAGCGGAAAGCTGAAAGAAAAAGAAAAAATGCAAGTGGCTGAAGGCTCACGGCTGACGGCTAACAGAAAAAGAAATATTTAGCTGATGGCTCATGGCTCATGGCTGATAGAAAAAATCCAAAATAAAAATAAAAAAAGGACAGAATTTGGCACGAAATCGCGGTGGGCAACCTGGTAATTTGAATGCGGTAAAGCATGGGTTTTATTCCCGGCGGTTTCAGGATCTGGAAGCCAGGGATTTGGAGACGGTGCCGGTCGAGGGGTTGGATGGTGAGATCGCATTGATGCGGGTGATGATCCGGCGGGTGTTCGATTACGCGAATGATAATGCAGAGGATTTGGAAGGGAGGACAGGGACGTTGAGCGCGCTGGGAGCTGCGTCCACCAGGCTGGCTGGGATGTTACGAACTCAGAAGTTGTTTGGGGGGAGTAAGAGTGATGCGTTGGATGCGTTGAGTAAGGCGTTGGCGGAGGTGACGAATGAATTCGGGTGCAAATGAGGACGCAAAGGCAGCAACCCCCAAGGGGGATACTAAGGACGCAGAGCGCGCAAAGGATAAAAGAAAAGGCGCAAAGAGAAAATTGAAAAATTCTGCGAGTTGTTATGCCAATGGATATTGGGATGTGTATAACCATCTTCGATGTCTGATAAATGCCTTGCTTCTAAACGAACATTTACCTTCTTGAAAAGGTAATGCCCCGTTTTCAGCTGAAAACGGGGCATTTGTCAATTAACTAGAAAACCTTATACTGCACGGACGGAATTAATCGTAAAGTAGCCGAGCAATTTCTGGCTCATCCATGTTTTCAGAATTCCACCATAGAGCAGAGGGATGCAAATCGGAAACTTTCTTACCATTTACGTAATCATTTACCATCACTACAGACTGATATCCAATTTGATAAGGATCCTGTGTTATCGCACCAAAGAATTGCTTAGCCCTAACCGCTGCTTTTAATGCCTTCCCAGCATCAAATCCAATTGCATAAATATCCTTATACTTTCCTGTGGTCCTGTCGAGCTCTGAGCCATCAGCTGTAGCGCTAAGCAGGGCGTCGACAGTAGCATTATCCGATGCATAAATCGCTACTACATTCGGAGTTGCAAGCATTGTTGATGCAGAGGTGTCCAGATCTGACTGGATCGTAGTAGGTGGGACTGATACTACGAGTAAAACTTTAGGTGGCTGAGCCGATTCCAAGTTCCATCTGGTCTGGCCGGTAACAGCTACACTGTCCTTAATACCTTCAAGGGTCTGTAGATTTTTTACCA
>JBGSYX010000096.1:0-2812 GCA_041750735.1 Cyclobacteriaceae bacterium | reverse complement strand
GCCCCTGGAAAAATCCTGCTTTTGAATGCCCGTAGCGAAATGGGAGATGAACTTGATATGAATGCAGTCAATGCCAAGCTTGACTTTACTAAAAAGCATTATTTATCCATAGGCGCTGAAAATAAACTAAACATAGTCATGGAATCAGATTCAGCCACAATCGGGCACACTATTTTGAATTTCCTCGAATGATCTCCAACCTGTGAATCATGCTGAATATCCTTCGCGATTTGTCAGGGAATATATGCTTTTCGTTTCGCACTTATTAAGGGTAATATTTACCTTTATGATCTTAATACTTGAATAGTACACACGCTATTATAATTCATCTAAACTCCATCATATGAAAAAATTTATCCGATATGCTTTGCCACTTTTTTCAGCAATCGTCATTTCGATACTCTCTTCGGCTCAGCAAAACGACTGGGAAAATCCTGAAGTAAACGGGATCAATAAACTTCCGGCTCACAACACTTCCATCTCATTCCCCAACGATGCCTCTGCGATGAAAGTAGATGTAAATACTTCTACGAGGTACAAAAACCTGAACGGGCAGTGGAAATTTGCATGGTCGCCCACACCAGAGCAGGAACCACCGGTATTCTTTAAAGAAGATTTTCAGGATATAGGCTGGAAAAACATCACTGTACCCGGCAACTGGGAATTGCAGGGATATGGCACGGCTATCTACACCAATGTTGTTTATCCGTTTCCGCCAAATCCGCCGTTTTTGCCAAAAGAAGATAATCCTGTCGGATACTACAGGACCGAGTTTGAAACTCCGGCAGACTGGGCCGGCATGCAGGTAACGCTTCATTTTGGGGGTGTTTCTTCCGCGTTTTACGTCTGGGTCAACGGTCAATTAGTTGGCTACAGCGAAGACAGTTGTCTGCCTGCCGAGTTTGACATCACATCGTATTTGAAAAAGGGTAAAAATTCCATGGCGGTTAAAGTGTATCGCTGGAGCGATGGCAGCTACCTGGAAGATCAGGACCACTGGCGTTTGAGTGGCATCCAGAGGGATGTGTATCTCGCGGCATCACCAAAATACCAGATATACGATTTTTTTGTAAAAACCATTCTCGATCATCATTATACTAACGGTGAATTGCAGATTCATGCTAAATTAAAAGACTTTGGAACGGAAAGCCCTAAAAACTGGAAAGTAGAAGGTCAATTATATGATGACCAGGGAAAACCTGTACTGGAAAAGCCTATGTCGATCGCAGCAGAGCGATTGGTCAGAAGGTTCTGGCCACAACGCGATAAGGTGCCATTTGCTGATTTATCTGCTACGGTGAAGAACCCCAAACTGTGGTCTGCGGAGTTCCCCAACCTTTACACACTGGTGCTTACCCTCAAGGATGATAAGGGCGCTGTCGTGGAGTCGAGGAGCAATAAGATTGGATTCAGGGACGTAAAAATCCAGGATGGCGAATTGCTGGTCAATGGAGAATCGGTGCTTTTATACGGTGTAAACCGCCACGACCATAGCCAGACGGGTGGTAAGGTGGTTTCTGACCAGGAGATGCTGTCAGATATTCTTCTGCTTAAACAATTTAATTTTAATTCTGTCCGCACATCGCACTATCCCAACAACCCAAAATGGCTGGATCTCTGCGACCAATACGGCATTTACCTCATCGATGAGGCAAATATTGAAACACATGGTGTGGGCGGAATGCTCACCAATGATCCTCTCTGGCATAACGCCTTCGTGGACCGTGGTATTCGCATGGTAGAACGGGATAAAAATCATCCTTCGGTCATATTCTGGTCATTGGGCAACGAGAGTGGATATGGTCCAAATCACGCCGCGATGTCTGGATGGATTAAAGATTATGACGATACGCGATATATCCATTACGAAGGAGCGCAGTCAAACTATGGTTTACTTGATCCTCCCGGGGTCGATATGATCAGCCGCATGTATAATCCGATCGAAGAAATGGTGGCCTGGGCCAATCACCCGACCGATCACCGGCCGGTAATCTGGTGCGAATATGCTCACGCCATGGGCAATTCACTGGGCAACTTCTACCAGTTCTGGGACGCCATCCGAGCCAACAAACGGATGATCGGAGCATTTATCTGGGATTGGAAAGATCAGGGAATTTTGCAGACAGATGCCAACGGTAAAAAATACTGGGCTTACGGCGGTGACTTCGGTGATAAAATCAACTCAGGGAATTTCTGTCTTAATGGCGTCATAAATGCCGACCAGACCACAAAACCGGTGACCTGGGAAGTCAAGAAAATCCAACAGCCTGTTGTAATGAAGGCAGCAAATCTGAACAATGGTGATATAATAGTAGAAAACTGGTATGATTTCACCGACCTTTCTGGATTGGAGGTTTCATGGGTACTGGAAGAAAACGGAACTACAATCCAGAATGGTGTCCTGTCATCGCTATCCACGAAGCCGGGCGCAATTGAAAGGCTTAATATTCCATGCAAAAAACCCGAACTCAAAGCGGGAGCCGAGTATTTCCTAAAGGTGACCTTCTCCACAAAAGCTGACAACGCCTGGAGCAAAAAAGGCCATGTCGTGGCTTGGGAACAATTCAAAATGCCATATGCCTCCCAACCGGCTCCTCTGGCTGATATGGCGGGCTTTACGGCAGTAACCCTGACGGAGAATGCAGAAAATGTGGTTGTTACGGGAACCGGATTCGAAACGGTGATTTCGAAAACGACCGGGCTGCTGACATCATACAAGCTAAAAGGTAATGAAGTTGTGAAAATTCCATTAGCGCCGAATTTCTGGCGTCCACCAACAGACAATGACATCGGAGGTGGTGCTACGCGGATG
>JBGSYX010000095.1:0-13674 GCA_041750735.1 Cyclobacteriaceae bacterium | reverse complement strand
GCTTCATTAATGAGTATCGCAAAAAGAATAAGGAGCCATCCATGGTAGATTATCAGGATGTTGAAACTTATTACAACTCAGATGATGTTAATGAAGTAATAACAAGTGACTTGCGGGTGGACCTGCTGGAGGAAATGCTCGGCGACGAAGTGTCCAATGCCTTGAATTCGCTTGCAGTTGACTTCCGGATTGTCATTATACTATGCGATCTTGAAGGATTTACATATGAGGAAATGTCGAAAATACTGGATATTCCCATTGGCACGGTGAGGTCGCGTCTCCATAGAGCCCGCAACCTGCTGCGAGAAAAATTGAAAGCGTATGCAGCCGACATGGGATATAGATGTTGAATTATAAAATGTATAACCAGGAAAAATGATGGGTAAAAACTGTAGTCCGGGAGGTTGCGAAAAGGCAGGTTGTACTACCTATGAACTGAAACGCGACATCATTGAAAAGGTAATTGACGGTCAGGCGACGGAGGAAGAAAAATTGCTCTATGAATCCTTCATTACCCAATGTGTGGATTGCCAGTGCCGGCAGTTTTGTGAGCAGGAAATTGCGATCAGAAACCTGCTGCAAACCAAGCTGGATCGCAAACGTGTTCCGCTCGATTTTTTGGAGCAACTCCGGACGCGAATTAAAACCGGTTAACTAATGCACCAGGGCAAGGCCATTATTTTTTCTGCCCCCTCCGGTTCGGGCAAGACCACGATCGTGAAACATCTACTTGCTGCTTATGACAAGTATGGATTTTCCATATCAGCAACCACGCGTCCGCGCAGGGTGGAGCGCGAATCGGACGGAAAGGATTACTATTTCCTCAGTGTTGAAGATTTTAGGGCACGCATCGCGAATGATGAATTCATTGAATGGGAGGAAGTTTATGACGGCAACTACTACGGAACGCTTAAGGCGGAAGTCGATCGATTGTGGCAGGCTGGTAAGCATGTCCTTTTCGACGTCGATGTAAAGGGTGGGCTGAAGCTTAAGAAGTATTTTGGTAAGGACGCTCTGGCCATATTTGTGAAAGTGAGCAATATGGATGAACTTGAAACCCGGCTCAGGCATAGAAATACTGAATCTGATGAACACATCCGCAGCAGGCTGGCCAAAGCTACCTATGAAATGAGCTTTGAGTCGTCGTTCGATATGACACTGATCTCGGCTGATCTTCAGAAAACATTGCTAAACGCAGAACAAATCATAGAAAGGTTCCTAAGTAATGGCGCCTAAGCCAATGGAAATCGGACTCTTTTTCGGATCGTTCAACCCCATACATGTCGGTCATCTGATCATTGCCCAAGCTGTGCTGCAGGAGGCCGAGCTCCGCGAAGTATGGTTTATTGTGTCTCCACAAAATCCTCTTAAAAAAAATCATGGACTGGCGCATGAATTCGACCGGTACGAAATGGTTCAACTGGCCATTGCCGACAACCCGAAATTTAGGGTGAGCGACATCGAGTTCCGTATGAGGCGACCAAGCTATACCATCGATACTCTCGTAAGGCTTTCGGAAAAATACCCAGCACATCGGTTCAGACTGATTATGGGCATGGATAATCTGCAGATTTTTCCCAAGTGGAAAAACAACCAGGAAATACTGAATAACTATGGAATTATTATTTATCCGAGGCCGGGCAGCGTTGCCAACGAAATGTCGGCCCACCCCAATATCCAATTGATTGATTCGCCATTACTGGATATTTCAGCGACCTACATTAGAAAATGTATTGGCTCTGGTAAAACTATAAAATACCTTGTCCCGGAAATGGTGGAGGATTATATAAGGGCAAGGAAACTTTTTCTTTGATAGACCCCTTCAGACTGTCATTATTTCTTTTTCCTTTTTGGCGAGAATATCATCGATTTTGCGAATGTATTCATCAGTGAGTTCCTGTACTCTGGCTTCTGCCTTTTTCACCTCGTCTTCTGAAACGTGTTCTTTGAGCAACCGTTTCAATTGCTCATTAGTGTCTTTTCTAATATTTCGGATACTCACGCGCCCGTGTTCAGCCTCCGTCTTTGAGTGCTTGGCAAGTTCTTTTCTACGTTCTTCAGTAAGTGGTGGAATATTCAGCCGAACCATCTCTCCATCGTTTTGCGGATTTAGGCCAAGGTCGCTGTTGATGATGGCTTTTTCTATTTCGGAAATCATGTTTTTTTCCCAAGGCTTTATCACCAATGTACGGGCATCTGGTGTATTTACAGACGCAATCTGGCTAATCGGCGTAGGATTGCCGTAGTAAGTTACCACCAGACCATCAAGCATGTTGGGCATAGCTCGGCCTGCCCGTATTTTCGCGAGATTATGCTCTATGTGATGGGTGGTTTTGTCCATGTGGTCTTTGGCTTCCATCAGGTATAATTCAAGTTCTTCCATAGTCTTCCGGATTTTAATATTAATGTACTAAGGTCCCTATTTTCTTGCCCATCAGAAGTTTCAGCAGGTTGCCGGGTTTGTTCATATCAAATACGATGATAGGCAGCTTATTTTCCTGGCAAAGAGTAAAGGCCGTCATGTCCATTACATTGAGCCCTTTTTGAATGACCGTGTCATAGCTGAGATCGGAATAGCGGGTGGCATTCGGGTTTTTTTCCGGGTCTTCTGAGTAAATACCATCGACCCTGGTACCTTTCAGGACTACATCAGCCTCGATTTCGATTGCCCTGAGACTCGCAGCTGAATCGGTTGTGAAATATGGATTGCCAGTGCCAGCTCCAAAAATTACAATTCTACCTTTCTCCAAATGACGAATGGCCCTTCTTCTTATAAATTGTTCGCAAACCTGGTCAATTTTTATTCCTGACATTAGCCTTGTGTAAAGCCCTGCACTTTCAAGGGATCCCTGAAGTGCCATAGCATTAATCACTGTTGCAAGCATGCCCATATAATCGCCCTGCACCCTGTCTATTCCTGATTGCTCAGCCTGGATACCCCTGAATATATTGCCGCCTCCGATCACAATCGCAAGCTCAACACCCGTTTCTTTAACCTCTCTGATTTCCTGCGTGTATTGCTCCAGCCGCGTGGGATCAATGCCATATTTCTTGGCGCCCATAAGTGCTTCGCCGCTTAATTTCAGTAGAATCCGCTTAAACTTCATATTGTAATTTTTGGTTTAGCAAATATAATATGGCATTGGTGAATACATAGTATTGATTTCTAAAATTGAATGAGTGTACTTTCCTTATCGATCTTTTGTCCCTTTTCAACCAACACCCTTCTGATTGTCCCATCATGTGGCGCACGGAGAATATTTTCCATTTTCATAGCCTTGAGGATGAGCAGCGGTTGACCATCTATCACTGCCTCGCCATCGCGAACCAGCACATCAACGATTAGTCCGGGCATAGGCGATTTTATATACTCAGTGAACCGTTTGGAACCAACCTGGCCTGATACTGCAGGCGCCAATTCCGACTGATGATTAATCCTAACAGACAACGGCCTATTATTGACTTGAAAGTGAAAGTTCCTACGGTCTTCACTCACCTTTAATACACTCACGTAATATGGCTTTTTATCCAATATCACCAGGAATGCAGAATCATCAATCCTGGTGATTTCTGGAGCAAACTGAACATCATTGGCCAGGACTGCCTGGCTTATAGTTTTGATGGAGAATATTTTATCCTCATTGACAGTAACTTTGTACATGTAAAAAAGGTGTTGTCCGACTTAAATATAGTGTTATTTCACGTTCTTGCGCAAAATTGAATATTAGGGATATATCAGCTGACGACAGATAAAAATTGCATCATTGACAGGTTGATGTATTTTTGTTGGAAAAACACGTTCCATAAGGTAACAGAATTCCTATTTCACATGCCACATCATAATTATCGTTTTATTTTACGGTTCAATACCAAAGTGCTCCAACTTGTACTCGCCGGAGTGATATTCTTGTCATGCAAAGTGCAAGACCCCAATTACACCGGCATTGTTGAGGCAGAAACGGATACTTTAGCTGTAGTACAGCCAACCGACGATAAGCCTGAATTTGAAATAAAAACATATCAACCAGAGGAAACGAGGGATTTCAAATTGGTCCATACAAAGTTAGAACTTGGTATTGATTGGGAAAAACAGCATTTGAATGGAAAGGCGACCCTTATACTCAAACCGTATTTCTACAAACAGTCGCAATTGGTTCTGGATGCCAAGAATTTTGAAATTCATTCAATTGCCATCCATACAAGAACTGAAGATAAAGTACCGGAATACCAGTACGATGGCCGTGAGCTTATCATCGAATTGGGCAAGGAAGTATCACGGGATGAAGAAATCCAGGTAAATATTAGTTATACAGCCAAAGGATACGACGGAGATACGGTGGCCAATAAGCCGGATGATCAGCAGGGATTTTATTTTGTAAACCCATCGGGAGAGAAAGGAGGACTCCCCCAACAGGTATGGACACAGGGTGAAACTGAAAGCAACTCACGGTGGTTCCCGACTATCGATGCTCCCAACCAAAAGACAACGCAAGAAGTATTTATAACCGTGGATGAAAAGTTTGTTACACTATCTAATGGAAAATTGGTGTATTCCAGATCAAATCCGGACAGCACCCGAACCGATTACTGGAATATGGACATGCCCCATGCCCCATACCTGTTCATGTTCGCCGCTGGAGATTTTAATGTTGTGGAAGACAAATGCGGTGATTTGCCGGTGAACTATTATTTAGAAGAAGACTATGCTCCCTACGCCAGGGACATCTTTGGCAATACGCCTGAGATGATCACTTATTTTGGAGAATTGCTCAACGTACCGTTCCCCTGGCAGAAATACAGCCAGATCATCGTGCGCAACTTTGTCACCGGGGCCATGGAAAACACCACAGTATCAGTATTCATGGAAGACCTGAACATGAATAAGCGTGAATTGCTCGATTACAACTGGGACGATATCTTATCACATGAATTATTTCACCAATGGTTTGGCGATTATGTCACCTGTGAGTCATGGGCCAATTTGCCACTCAATGAGTCATTTGCCACCTATGGAGAATATTTATGGTATTTCCATAAATATGGCGAAGATGAGGCATCTTATCATTTGCTGGAGGATTTGGAGGCTTATCTTGAAGAATCCAAAACAAAAAATGAGCACTTGGTGCGATTTGATTATACCGACAGCGATGATATGTTCGATGCACATTCCTACCAGAAAGGAGGGCTGATATTGCATGCTTTGCGCAATTATGTGGGCGATGATGCATTTTTCAAGACGCTCGAGCTCTATTTGAAAAATCATGCATTTGGCAAAGCCGAGATTCATGAATTACGCCTAGCGTTTGAGCAAATTACGGGTGAGGATATGAACTGGTTCTTCAATCAATGGTTTTTGGATGCCGGTCATCCGGTTTTGAATGTTGAGGAGACGTATGATGCCGTTTCCAAAAAAGCCATCCTAAAAGTAAGACAGACCCAGGAACTTGAAAAGTATCCGGTCTACAATCTGAATCTGACCGTCGATGTCTGGCAGGGTAGTACCTTAGATCAGTTTGTCATAACTATCGATCGTCCATACCAGGAATTTGAATTCAGTGCGGCAATTAAGCCAGACCTCTTCTTATTGGATAGTGACCATATTCTCGTTGGACAAATTGAGCAGCCAAAAAGCACTGAACAATTAGTATTGCAATACATGAGGTACCCTGATAATATGCGTGCCAGGCTTGAATCTCTGCGTCGATTACAGGAGCAGCCGTTGGATGATGAGACTATCGCCACCTTTAGCAAAGCGCTATCAGATTCGTTTTGGGTAATCCGCCAGGAAGCAGTGGATTTTTTTGAAAGTGACACCACCGGACTGATTTCCACCCAGTCGAAAAAATTGCAGGAACTTGCTATTTCAGATCCAAAATCCGCGGTGAGAACAAGTGCTTTTGCTGCTCTTGCAACACATACCGAGGATAGCTATTGCGATGTGTACAGGCAGGGCTTATCTGACTCGTCCTATTCAGTGGCCGGATATTCACTTTATGGATATCTTCATTGTGATGTAGATGATAAGGAGATTGTGATTGATCGGTTTATTAAGGAGACAGATTTTAACATCACTTCCACCTTAGCTGATTATTTTATTTCTGAAAAAGTCCAGGGAAAGTCTACCTGGTTTATAGATCGTATTAATAGGTACCGGGATTATGAACAATGGTATTTCATCAAATTTTACGGCATGTATCTTTCTGTATCTCCCGAAGAGGAACAAACAGCGGGGATTGTCCCGATGTCAGAAATAGCTCGAAATCATCCTAAATTTTATATCAGGTTAGCGGCATATCAATCCCTACAACTCATTGAAGACGCTTCCGGTGTGGCCGAATTACTGAAGAAGATCAAGGCAGATGAAAAGGATCCAAGAGTGCTGCAAAACATCGAATAAGTTCTGATTTGGTGAAAAAGCGATTCGATATTGACAAGCCAATCGACCGCCATAAAATACCACACAATTTGTTTCAAATATTTGAATAATAGAAAAAAGGGTATAATTTTGCACTCCCCTTTAAAAATGGCCGCAGAGATGCGGCTAACTTTTCAGCGGAAGTTCTTTAAATTACTGAATGCGGGGATATTCCAGAGCGGCCAAATGGGGCAGACTGTAAATCTGCTGGCGTACGCCTTCGGTGGTTCGAATCCATCTGTCCCCACACAATCTGAATTCGCCAGGGTGGATTTAAATTGAAAATGAAAGGCAAGATTGCGGGAGTAGCTCAGTTGGTAGAGCGGCAGCCTTCCAAGCTGCAGGTCGCGGGTTCGAACCTCGTCTCCCGCTCTGAAAAGCCAGGGTTTATCCCTGAGACCTTGGCCGACGTAGCTCAGGGGTAGAGCGCTTCCTTGGTAAGGAAGAGGTCATGGGTTCAATTCCCATCGTTGGCTCAAAATGAAGTGTAATTATAATTTGAAATAATATTTTTAACTAAACCGAGATTTATCAAAAATGGCTAAAGCAAATTTCGACCGTTCGAAACCGCACGTTAATATCGGTACTATAGGTCACGTTGACCACGGTAAAACTACCTTGACAGCCGCTATCACAAAAGTTTTGGCAGCAAAGGGTTTATCAGAAGTACGCGAATTCGATTCCATCGACAACGCTCCTGAAGAAAAAGAAAGAGGTATTACAATCAACACAGCACACGTTGAGTATTCTACGGAGAACAGACACTACGCACACGTTGACTGTCCTGGCCACGCTGACTATGTGAAGAACATGGTAACAGGTGCTGCCCAGATGGATGGCGCTATTCTCGTGGTTGCTGCTACAGACGGACCAATGCCTCAAACAAGGGAGCACATTCTCCTTGCCCGTCAGGTAGGTGTTCCTGCACTCGTTGTATTCATGAATAAGGTTGACCTTGTAGATGATGCAGAGCTCCTTGAACTTGTTGAAATGGAAATACGGGAGCTTCTTAGCTTCTATGAATATCCGGGTGATGATATTCCCATTATTCAGGGGTCTGCACTTGGCGGATTGAATGGCGATGCAGCTTGGGTTGACAAAATCATGGATTTAATGAATGCAGTTGACAGCTATATTCCCATTCCTGAGCGTCTTATCGATAAAGATTTCCTCATGCCGGTAGAAGATGTGTTTTCTATCACAGGTAGGGGTACTGTTGCTACTGGAAGAATTGAAAGAGGAGTCATCAAAACAGGTGACAACGTGGATATTCTTGGCATGGGAGCTGAAAACCTTAAATCTACTGTAACAGGTGTTGAGATGTTCAGAAAAATCCTTGACAGAGGTCAAGCTGGTGATAACGCCGGTCTGCTTCTACGAGGTATTGACAAAGACGATATCCGCAGAGGAATGGTAATTTGCAAGCCAAACTCAGTAAAACCACATGCTAAATTTAAGGCTGAGGTTTATGTCCTTTCAAAAGAAGAAGGTGGCCGTCATACTCCATTCTTTAATAAGTACAGACCACAATTCTATCTCCGTACAACGGACGTGACTGGCGAGATTAAATTACCCGATGGTGTTGAAATGGTTATGCCAGGTGATAATATCACCATTGAGGTAAACCTTATCAATACAGTTGCCATGGAAAAAGGACTTCGCTTCGCGATTCGTGAAGGTGGTCGTACAGTTGGTGCCGGTCAGGTAACTGAGATTTTAGACTAAGTATATAATAGGCAAATGCGTTTCTTTAATAGGAAGCGCATTTGTTTCTATAAAATTTTTTAAATACCTTTGCGGGCCATTTACACGGGTGTAGCTCAATTGGTAGAGTAGTGGTCTCCAAAACCATTGGTTGGGAGTTCGAGTCTCTCCACCCGTGCAGTTAAAACAAGAAAGAAATTGATAAAGCTAAAGAATTTCATACTCGAGTCCATTGATGAGCTGAGAAATAAAGTGACTTGGCCAAAATATGCGGAATTACAAAGCAGTTCAGTGCTTGTCCTCATAGCTTCATTGATTTTTGCTCTCATTATCGGAGCGATAGATTTCACTTTCGATAGTATAATGAGCTGGTTTTACAAGGAGTTTTAAAATATTAAGTTCAAATGGGAGAGTTAAAATGGTACGTGCTCAGGGCGATTAGTGGCCAGGAGAAAAAAGTAAAATCCTATTTGGAAAACGAAATAGCAAGACAGCATATTGAAGAGTTTGTTCCGCAAGTACTTATACCATCTGAAAAGGTATATGAAATGCGTAACGGCAAGAAGAAAATTAGAGAAAAGAGCTTCTTCCCAGGGTATATACTAATATCAGCTGACTTATCGCATGGCGAAACAATGCATACGATAACAAGTATACCCGGCATCATTGGATTCCTTGGCAACAACAGCGCAAGCGCTTCTCAGGAACCAGTAGCCCTACGACAATCTGAAATCAACCGGATACTCGGCAAAGTGGATGAGTCCGAGGGAATGGAAGAAAAGTTCAGTAGTTCATTCATTGTAGGCGAATCGGTTAAAGTAATGGATGGCCCATTCAGTGGTTTTACTGGAACGGTTGAAGAAGTCTTTGATGAGAAAAAGAAATTAAATGTAATGGTGAAAATTTTCGGTAGAAATACACCAGTCGAGTTAAACTATATGCAGGTAGAAAAACAAGATTAATTATATGGCAAAGGAAATAGAAGGTTTTGTAAAGTTGCAGATTAAAGGTGGAGTAGCCAATCCATCGCCTCCGGTTGGTCCGGCATTAGGTAGTAAGGGTTTGAATATAATGGAGTTTTGCAAGCAGTTTAATGCAAGAACCCAGGAAAAACAAGGGCAATTATTGCCAGTCGTGATCACTGTATATAAGGATAAATCCTTTGATTTTGTAGTAAAAACCCCACCAGCTGCGATATTGTTGATGGAGAATTTGAAAATAAAGAAAGGATCTCCTGAGCCAAACCGCAACAAAGTCGGCACGGTGAATTGGGATCAAATACAGACTATTGCTGAGACAAAGATGGCCGATTTAAATGCATTCAAAGTTGAGTCAGCAATGAAAATGGTTGCCGGTACTGCAAGAAGTATGGGTATAAAAGTGAATGGCACAGCTCCCTGGGAAAAATAACGAATTAAGTTTATGGCTAAGTTAACGAAGAATAGAAAGGCAATACTTAAAAAATACGATTTAAGTAAGAGTTTTGCCTTGACCGAGGCAGTTACAGTGGTAAAGGAAATCACCAATACTAAATTTGACTCCTCAGTGGATATTGATATCCGTCTTGGTGTAGATCCACGGAAAGCTGATCAAATGGTTCGCGGGGTAGTTACCCTACCACACGGAACCGGCAAGGATATCAGGGTATTGGTTTTATGCACACCCGAAAAGGAACAAGAAGCCAAAGATGCCGGAGCCGATTACGTGGGGCTGGACGATTTTATAAAGAAAATTGAAGATGGCTGGACAGATATTGACGTAATCATTACAATGCCCGCTGTGATGGCAAAAGTTGGAAAATTGGGAAGAGTGCTAGGGCCAAGAGGCTTAATGCCTAACCCAAAATCGGGCACAGTTACACCCGAGGTAGGAAAGGCAGTTAAGGAAGTGAAGATGGGTAAAATTGATTTTAAAGTCGATAAGTTTGGGATTATTCATACATCCATCGGAAAAGCCTCTTTTACGGCTGATAAGATATTGGACAATGCCAATGAAATGATTCATATGGTATCAAAACTAAAACCAGCTTCCGCGAAAGGAACATATTTCAAAAGTATTCATTTGTCCAGCACGATGAGCCCTGGAGTAACAATCGATCAAACAAGTATTACAGGAATTTAACATGACAAAGCAAGAAAAAACTCTGGTCATAAATGAGTTGGCCGAGAAATTGAAAGGCAATAGTTACTTTTATTTTGCTGATGCTTCCGGCCTCACGGTTGCTCAGATAAATGATTTCAGAAGACTTTGCTTTCAAAGAGGCGTAGAATATAATGTTTACAAAAATTCTCTGATCAAAAAAGCATTAGAGACATTGGAAACTGATTATACCGAATTCAATGAAAAAGTTTTAAAAGGATTTACCGGGATTATCTTCTCAAAAGAGAGTGGAAATCTTCCCGCTAAAGTGATAAAGGAGTTCAGAAAGTCAAAGGGCACTAAGCCAGTTTTAAAAGGTGCTTCCATCGATACCGGTCTTTTCATTGGCGACGATACCCTTGACACATTAAGCAATCTTAAGTCTAAGTATGAGCTTATTGCAGACGTGATCATGTTGTTACAATCACCTGCTAAGAATGTTGTGTCATCACTGCAAAGTGGTCAAAACAAACTGGCGGGGATAGTGAAAACGTTGGCTGAACGACAAGTAGCATAATTAACTATTGTTTAAAAATTTAATTCAATTAAAAAATGGCAGATTTAAAAGCATTCGCAGAACAGCTCGTAAACCTTACAGTAAAGGAAGTTAACGAACTGGCAAATATCCTTAAAACCGAATACGGTATCGAGCCGGCAGCAGCAGCTCCGGTAGTTGTAGCTGGTGGTGGCGCTTCCGCAGGAGGTGAGCAAGCCGCAGTTGAAGAAAAAACCTCTTTTGATGTGATCCTGAAAGCAGCCGGTGATCAAAAACTTAAAGTTGTGAAAATCGTCAAGGAATTGACTGGTTTAGGTTTGAAAGAAGCGAAAGATCTCGTTGACGGCGCACCGAAACCTGTGAAAGAAGGCGTATCTAAAGACGAAGCTGAAGGGCTGAAAAAAGAACTTGCAGAAGCCGGAGCAGAAGTCGAAATTAAATAAAGCATTGTCCATTTATTCTCATTAAATGGATTCAGTGAAGGCCTGCCTTTATAGTCAGGTCTTTTACTGTTTGTACCAACACCATACCAGTATTACTTCAGCCATAAGGGCTGAAAGAATTTTCTGACAAGATTATTAAAAATAAAGATTAAAGCCTTGGCAACAAATAATCAAAATCAAAGAAAGAGTTTCTCGAAAATCAAAAATGTAATTGAGTATCCGGATTTCTTAGATGTTCAATTGCAGTCTTTCAAGGATTTCTTCCAATTGGAAACCGCCGCAGAGAAACGAATTCAGGAAGGACTTTTTAAAGTATTTTCAGAAAACTTCCCAATTGCCGATTCGCGAGAAAATTTCGTTCTGGAGTTTATTGACTATATGGTCGATCCTCCAAAGTACAGTGTCAATGAATGTACAGACCGCGGTCTGACTTATTCAGTGCCTTTGAAAGCGAAGCTTCGCCTATCGTGCAACGATGAGGATAATGAAGATTTTGAGACAATTGAACAAGAAGTCTTCCTTGGAAATATTCCATATATGTCTCCTAAGGGATCTTTTGTCATTAATGGCGCTGAGCGTGTCATCGTTTCACAATTACACCGTTCGCCGGGCGTATTTTTTGCACAAAGCAAACATACTAATGGAACAGTGCTCTATTCTGCCAGGATCATTCCTTTCAAAGGTTCATGGATAGAGTTTGCCACAGACGTCAATAACGTTATGTATGCCTACATCGACCGAAAGAAGAAGTTTCCGGTCACAACACTATTGAGAGCCATTGGCTGGGGAACAGATAAAGATATTCTTGGTTTGTTCGAACTTTCGGAAGAAATCGACGCCACGGCGAAAAACCTTAAAAAAGCCATCGGCAGGAAATTGGCTGCGAGGGTACTAAAAACATGGACAGAAGACTTCGTTGATGAGGATACCGGTGAAGTAGTATCGATTGAACGGAATGATGTGATCATGGAACGTGATTCGATAATCAGTGAAGACGATATCGAATTAATCCAGGCGGCATCAACCAAATCGATCATTCTCCATAGAGAAGACATAAACATCAACGACTATCAAATTATATACAATACCCTTCACAAGGACAATTCCAACTCTGAAAAAGAGGCAGTTGAGCAGATTTATCGCCAATTGAGGAACTCAGAAGCACCTGATGAGCAAACAGCAAGGGATATTATCCAGAGCCTTTTCTTCTCCGATAAGCGTTACGACCTCGGCGAAGTTGGCCGTTACAGGATCAATAAGAAATTAGGACTGGAAATCAGCTCAGAGGTCCGGGTTCTTACCAAAGAAGATATTATTAAAATCGTTAAGTACTTAATCGGACTTATAAATTCCAAAGCAGTTGTTGATGATATCGACCACCTGAGCAATCGTCGTGTAAGAACTGTTGGAGAGCAACTCTATGCTCAATTTGGAGTTGGTCTGGCAAGAATGGCCAGAACAATTAAAGAAAGAATGAACGTCCGTGACAATGAGGATTTCAAACCAGTAGATCTGATTAATGCAAGGACGTTGTCATCGGTGATCAATTCCTTCTTTGGAACGAACCAGTTATCCCAGTTTATGGATCAAACGAATCCTTTGGCTGAAATAACACATAAGCGCAGAATGTCTGCCTTAGGCCCTGGTGGTTTATCACGCGAACGCGCAGGCTTTGAGGTTCGAGATGTACACTATACCCACTACGGTAGGTTATGTACCATTGAAACTCCGGAAGGCCCGAATATTGGTCTTATTTCATCACTTTGCGTTCACGCTAAAGTCAATGGGATGGGATTTATCGAAACTCCATATAGAAAAGCAGAAAGTGGTGTCGTAAATATGACTTCGGATGTTGTCTACCTAACAGCAGAAGAAGAGGACACGCATAATATTGCCCAGGCTAATGCCCCATTAAAGGCGGATGGATCATTCATTCGGGAAAAGGTGAAGGCACGCTTTGAGGGTGACTTCCCAATTGTTGATAGGGGTGAAGTAAGCTTTATGGACGTTGCACCAAATCAGATTGTATCGGTTGCGGCATCACTTATACCATTCCTCGAGCATGATGACGCGAACAGAGCCCTGATGGGTTCGAACATGATGCGCCAGGCAGTTCCGCTCATGAGGCCGGAGGCACCAATTGTCGGTACAGGTATGGAAGGCCGTGTAGCACTCGACAGCAGGGCACTTATCATTGCAGAAGGTGACGGTGTAGTAGAATTTGTCGATGCAAGCCAAATAAAAATCAGGTACGATCTAACCTCAGATCAGCAACTAATCAGTTTTGATGAGGATGTTATTACCTATGATATAACTAAATTCAAAAGGACTAACCAGGACACTTGCATCAATCTGTCGCCTATGGTATTGAAAGGGGATAGAGTGAAGAAAGGCCAGCCATTATGTGAGGGTTATGCCACTAAAGGAGGAGAGTTGGCACTTGGAAGAAACCTGAAAGTGGCCTTTATGCCATGGCA
>JBGSYX010000094.1:0-1986 GCA_041750735.1 Cyclobacteriaceae bacterium | reverse complement strand
CTCTTGGAAAAAACCATATGTGGTGGCCTTATACGACACTAAGAATTCGTTTTAAGAATGGTACAGAAGAACAAAAGACTAAGTTCATGCAAGTTATCGAAGGGTGGCCTGTTGATATAAAAAATCAGCGAGTTGAAAGCGAACCTTCAGAAGTCCGAGTCTATTTGCCTGGGGAGGGAAATCCAAATGGAGTTAAAAATGCCTCTTCCATTGGTCGGCTCCATTCAAAAAGTGACGATAGCAGGGACTGGTCAATCACGCTTCAGGGTTTTAAAGATGGTATCATCTTGCATGAATTTGGTCATGCCCTTGGTTTCATTCATGAGCATAGTCGTCAAGTCCGCGACGGTAAAATAACACTCAAAGTCTTGTGCGAGATTGCCTAGCCTGAGGTGGTCTGGATAATTTATCCATACGATTGTATACAGATTTTTTGCTTCAGGAACCTGCCGGAAAGAGTCTTCTAAGATAATTTTCAACTTTACCATACTGACTTTGAAAACATGATTTAAAAATCACCTCATGTCCTGGTTCTGAAAAACCATACACGGTCATATCGCAGTTGAGATCCTCTCGTGCTGAAATAATTTCTATTTCTAGGTTAGGATTTTTTTTTAAGAAATCTAAATCTTCAGGTCTTTCAAATTCATCTTCTTTAATGAGGAAAATATGACCTTTAATTGAGCGGGTAGCAGCAATTTTTTCGACGAGCTGCGTGCGCAATTTGGTAAGATAGTCGGGACGATTATTATAGGTGTTCGCAAATGCCGGATTAAAACCGATAATGGCTCCATAGTTGTTCTTGTTTTCAGCAGCAAGCAGCAACGAAATCCAGGCACCTGCAGAGTGTCCCATTAAAATGATCTGAGTGCGTGGCATACCTGCCTCGATCAGCATGTCTGCAAGCGTGCTAAGAAATTCCGTGCGCTTTATTACTTTATCTTTGATGATTATCAGGGATTTATCTCTAAATTCATAATCCGTGCTAACAGGGGGAGTGCAAAAAGCGAAAACAGCAACTTCTTTTTGGCCAATCGTCATGCCATCAAGTTGCTGTAAAAGGTCATAAGGATGAGAATTTATTGAGTATGGAAAACATTCATCAGGTAGAAAGCCACTTGACCCCTGATTATATATGACAAGAATCGTATCTCCCGGTTTTTTGATCTTGATGAAACTATCCCGAGCTTCATGAACACCGGCATAAAAAGTGCTTTTCGTTAGGTCAAAGGGCAGCTTGATTTCTATCTCCTCAGGGATTTTGGCGTTGAGAGGAGGCAGTTGATCCTCTAAGGATGCAGGACTTGAGGTTGCCGATGAATTATTTTCTGATGGATTTTTTGAGCCTGTCTTGCTTTGCGGTGTTGACGTTGTTGCATCCGGTATCATGGTTGATGTATCCGGTTTTTGCGTGTTGGGTTCTGGAATATTTACGTTTTGGTGGGATTTGACCCAACAGCTTGTGAAGAATATCACCATTAAAAAATAGAATATCAGGTTATGCATATCTCGTCTCATGTAAATAGTTCTTATAGCTTCTTGCTTGACTAAGTATGATCAATCTCAATCCTTTCTATGCAAAAATCGTTCCGCTCATTATTTAGATAGTGTTGCGAGTGGAATCTTTAATTTTTGAATGGTAAAAAAAATAAGGAATAATGATTTCATGCTTGAAATTTCCTTCTTCTTTGCACTGTTTAATGATGTTTTAGTAAAACACAATATTTGGATGTGCGTGAGTCAGACCGCCTAGCAGGGGAAGGTGTGCAGAGATTAAACTGTTAAAAAATTTGACAGAATTGAAAAGAGTTGATTCTGCCTGCAGCGCGGATAGGTCTCTGCAAGGTAGAGTCGATGCGAAGTTTACGGACAATCCACAGTGATGGGGGCGATGAACTTGGTTCTTCTGATTTCACAATCGAAGGTTTGTTTTCCTGTGAGCTTAAAGGTCGCGCACGCCGCCATGTGTTGACTTGGTGCACGGCA
>JBGSYX010000093.1:0-2055 GCA_041750735.1 Cyclobacteriaceae bacterium | reverse complement strand
GTTTATGAGTATATTTATGCTAGAAAAACGAAAAGGTAATGCCCAGCCTTTTTAAACAAAATCTCAAACTATGGGCGCTTTAAAAAATATGAGACTTCCTCCCTAAACGGGAGGTCTTTCCCTTAAACTGACGGCTATGGGCACAGCCGAGTGAAAAATATGATTGAGGCATCTTGCCGATTTGCTGAATGGTTTTTAGGTTCTGATGGAACTGTAAGCCCAGTTTGGGAAACAGAAGCGAAAAGCACATGCCTAATCCAGAGAATCAATCCATCATAAACTCATCGTAGGCATTTTTCAATTCGCGGAGCACCAGAGCGTCTTGGGTTTTTGACGCTTTTTCTATACCGGTTTCATAGGTGATCCTTGCCTTATCGGTATAGCCAAGATCACGGTATAGATTCGCCAGGTGATAGTATGTGGCAATATAGTCGGGGTGGTTTTCTATCAACAATTCAAAGTACCCGAGTGCCTTTTGTGTGTCCTCATCCAGGTATTCCATGGCAATGGCATAGATGGTAAATGGGTCATCCGGTGACTCTTCCAGGTATTGATTGAGTAGCGCCAATCGCTGCTTATTCATTTATTAAATTGGTTTTGATTTGTAGATTTATGTACTAAATTGGCTTGTGCCCAAACGCACAATTTTAGCACTATTTACAAAGAAAATGAAGATTTTAGTTTGTATTACCCATGTCCCTGATACGACCTCGAAAATCGCTTTCACGGATAACAATACCAAATTCTCTGAAGCCGGAGTGCAATTTATTATAGGCCCATACGACGACTATGCACTTGCCAAAGCGGTGGAGTTGAAAGAATCTCTTGGCTGTACAGTCACGGTTGTGAATGTCGGTGAAGTTTCAACAGAGCCCACTATTCGGAAAGCGCTGGCTATCGGCGCCGACGATGCCATCCGGGTCAATGCCGTTCCGGTTGATGCTGTATTTGTTGCACAGCAAATTGCGCATGTCGCGAAGCAGGAAAGCTACGACCTCATCCTGATGGGCCGTGAGTCGATCGACTACAATAGTGGCGTAGTCCATGGCCTTGTGGGCGGAATGCTTGGAATTCCAGCTATTTCCCCTGTGATGGGACTGGAAATTGGGGGTAATACAGCGAAGCTCATCAGGGAAGTAGAAGGAGGAAAAGAAACATTGGAAGTATCAATGCCACTCGTCGCGGGTTGCCAGGAACCCATTGCAGAATGGAAAATTCCCAATATGCGTGGCATCATGACGGCCCGGACAAAACCGCTCAAAGTGGTAGAACCGACTTCGTCATCAGCAGCTTCAAAGGTTTTGAACTATGATAATCCGGCTCAAAAAGGGCCCGTTAAGCTAATAGATCCCGAAAATGCAGAACAACTCATAGATCTCCTGCGAACCGAAGCAAGAGTGTTATAAAATTAAAAAAACGAATCATGGCCATTTTAATTTATATCGAAAGCACGAAAGGAGAAATCAAAAAATCCTCCAGAGAAGTAATCAGCTACGCTGCAGCAACAGGAAAAATAATTGGTGAAAATACCATCATTGCTGCTGTACTTGGCTGCATGACTGAGCCACTGCTCGCTAGTCTGGGCAAGAATGGAGCCAGCAGGGTGATTCATGTGGATGATCCAAAACTGGACGAAAACCAGTGCAATGCCCATGCAGAAGTGTTTGCTGAAATCATGAGTGCAACAGATTCGGAATTAATAATTTTCCCCAAGTCAGCCTTTTCCGATGTAGTGGCGGGACTCGTCGCCGCGAAACAAGGAACGGCTATCGTTTCAGGTGTTGTTTCACTACCTGAAACTGCAGATGGCTTCGTGGTGAAAAAGAGCATTTTCACTGGAAAATCATTTGCTAACGTTTCTATGCCTGCCGGCAAGAAAATTCTGGTAATCCGGAAAAATATCCATGCCATCCATGAAAATGGACCAGAAGCCAAAATCGAAAAACTTCCAGCTCCGGCAAGTATCCAGTTTGTTGAGAAAATCACAGGAACACAACGTGCTGAAGGAGATATACTTCTCGAAGAAGCCGACATTGTAGTTTCTGGTGGCCGGGG
>JBGSYX010000092.1:0-24402 GCA_041750735.1 Cyclobacteriaceae bacterium | reverse complement strand
TGGTGCCACTTCCTCGCCAGGCTGAAAAATCAGCTTTATGGTTCCCTCGAAATCATTTTTGATGTCGTTAAGAATGGCCGCAGTGCCAAGCAGTGATGATGTATGCACATCGTGACCGCAGGCGTGCATCACTCCGGCATTCAGAGATTTATATGGAATTTTATTGGTTTCCTGAATGGGCAATGCATCCATATCCCCTCGCAGGGCAATACTTCTCTTTTCAGGATTCCGTCCTTTAATCAAAACACTGACTCCCGTTCCTGCAATACCCTCTTGCGGTTCCATGCCAAACTCACGTAAGGTGGCAGCGACATATTTAGCTGTTTCAAATTCCTTGAAGGACAGTTCCGGATGACTGTGCAGATGTCTTCTAATTCCGATAACCTTCCCCGCCTGAGCAGCAGCGAGTTGCTTTATTTTATCTTTTATTTCCATGGAAATTGGGCCTATTTCAAGGTATGCTTTTCCGGAACGAGTGTTGCACCCGGAAAAGAAGGCTTAAGTTGATTCAGCGTGTTATAGGCGTCCACACGGTCTAGATAGACTCCGACGGTTACACGCCAGCTCGGTTGTTTGTAATTGAGTTCTGGTGTGGAGTTTGGCAGCATTCGGTACACTTTTTCCCGAACCTGGTTGGCTTCATCACGGCTTCTTCCGAGATAGACCTGAATGGTATAAATCTCATGGACTTTGTTCTGGTTAGCCGCTATTACACTATCCATTGCAATGTCCATTCCACCATTGATATCGTGCGTAGCAGGGACGTATGGCCCCTTTGGCTGACCATCGGTTGTTTGGTCTGAAATTTCACTTTTCGCGGGCTCAGTGACCGGGCGATATCCGGTGAGGTCTTCCGAATATATTTCATCCTTCCTGATGGTAGCCGGCTTGGTGGCACACGACCATAACACGGATGCCAATAGTATTGAAATAAAATAGCGGTATCTCATGGCTTAATCTTCAATAATCACACATTTATTTGCCAGCACATCTTCTTCAACTACCTTAAACTTCACATCTTTCTTGATGGTGCCATTCTCATATTGCACACTTACGCGGTCATTACGCCCCGGAAGATTAATGGCTTTTCGCGGTTGTACTTTTTCTACTGGTGGGCGGTTTGGAGCGGTAGGATTTGCGCCTCCCGAAAGAACCGATTGAGATTCTTCCTTGGTCTCCCTGTAATTTTTTCGCACTTCACGGCGGTTGCGGGCTTCCTGCACTTCATCTGCATCACGGACCGGAAGGTCGGCTTTGCTTAGGAAGGTAATGGTTTCTTCATTGACCTTTGCCACAAATCGCTTGAACAGTTGAAATCCTTCGAATTTGTAAATAAGCAAAGGGTCCTTTTGTTCATACACAGCATTCTGCACTGATTGCTTTAAATCGTCCATCTCGCGGAGGTGTTCTTTCCAAAGTTGATCTATGATCGCCAGTGTAGAGATTTTTTCCAATGAAAGTACCAGTTCGCGGCATTCGGTTTCTACATTTTTAAGAAGGTTGGTGGCTACGCCGATTTGCTTTTTCCCATCGGTAAATGGAACCAAAACGTCAACGACTGTTGCGCCTTTATTTTTATATATATCCTTGAATATTGGTCTGGCGCGCTCCATGATCCGGCGGTTCTTTTCACGGTAACTATTTAGCGCCGTATGGTATAACTTATCGGCCAACTCGTTCGGGTTCGTCGTGTTGAATTCATCATGGGAAAGTTTCAGATCGACGCCGAGTACACTGATGCTGTTGAGCATGAGGCTATCGTAATCTTCCGAATTCTTTGCATTGAGTCCAATATCTTCACACGTATCGTTGAACATGTTCAGAATGTCCAGTTGGAGGCGCTCGCCAAATAACGCGTTTTTGCGGCGTTTGTATATAACCTCCCGTTGTGAGTTCATCACGTTGTCGTATTCTAGCAGTCGCTTCCTTATTCCGAAGTTATTTTCCTCCACTTTCTTCTGGGCACGCTCAATGGATTTGGTGATCATGGAGTGTTGAATGACCTCGCCTTCTTTGAGTCCCATGCGGTCCATGAGTTTGGCGATGCGATCAGAACCGAAAAGTCGCATCAGGTTATCCTCAAGTGAGACGAAAAACTGCGAAGATCCCGGATCACCCTGGCGACCGGATCGACCCCGCAACTGCCTGTCAACACGACGGGATTCATGCCGTTCTGTTCCTACTATTGCGAGACCACCTGCTTTTCTGGATTCAGGAGTAAGCTTGATGTCAGTGCCACGACCGGCCATGTTAGTAGCAATGGTAACAGTACCCGATTCACCGGCAGAGCGCACCACTTCTGCTTCACGCTGGTGTTGCTTGGCGTTGAGTACCTGGTGTTTTATTTTTCGCAGGTTCAGCATTCGGCTAAGAATCTCCGATATTTCCACCGAGGTAGTACCCACAAGCACCGGACGACCCGCTTCCGTAAGTTCTACTATTTCATCCACTACCGCATTAAACTTCTCCCTGACTGTTTTATAAACTTTATCTTCACGGTCGCTTCTGACGCACGGTTGGTTGGTGGGAATAACCACCACATCGAGTTTATAAATATCCCAGAATTCGCCAGCCTCGGTTTCAGCAGTACCCGTCATACCTGCAAGCTTGTGGTACATACGGAAATAGTTCTGGAGCGTAATGGTGGCGTAGGTTTGGGTTGCATCTTCCACCTTCACGTTTTCTTTGGCTTCGATTGCCTGGTGCAAACCGTCGGAATATCGCCTACCCTCCATGATCCGGCCTGTTTGTTCATCCACAATCTTCACTTTTCCATCTACGATAATATACTCAGTATCTTTTTCGAAAAGCGTGTATGCTTTCAGCAATTGATTTATGGTGTGAATGCGTTCTGATTTTTCAGCATAATCAGAGAGAAGGGCTTCCTTTTTTTTCAGTTTGTCCTCTTCTGAAAGTGTGGTGTCATTTTCGAATTCAGCAATTTTCAATCCGATATCCGGCATGATGAAGAAGCTGGAATCTTCCCCTTCGCCAGTGATGAGGTCAATGCCTTTTTCAGTCAGCTCGATGCTGTTGTTCTTTTCATCAATAGTGAAGTAGAGCGGTGCGTCTGCTTCCGGCATCAGCTTGGAATTGTCCTGCAAGTAGATGTTTTCGGTTTTCTGAAGAATTGTTTTTATACCCGATTCACTGAGGTACTTGATCAATGGTTTGTATTTAGGCAAGCCACGATACGCCCTGAAGAGTGGAAGTCCGCCTTCTTTGTCATTGGTTTCATTAAGGAGTTTTTTCGCGTCGATCAGGTATTGTGCTACAACCTTTTTCTGAGCTTCAACCAATTTTTGAATGCGTGGTTTCAGGTCATGAAATTCATGCTCGTCACCCTTAGGTACTGGCCCGGAGATAATCAAAGGAGTCCTGGCTTCATCAACCAATACAGAGTCCACTTCATCCACCATGGCGTAATGGTGCTTTCGCTGCACCAATTCGCTGACTTCTCTTGCCATATTGTCGCGAAGGTAATCGAAGCCAAATTCGTTATTGGTTCCATAGACGATATCACATCCGTAGGCATTCCGACGGGCGATAGAGTTTGGTTCATGCTTGTCGATACAATCCACTGCAAGCCCATGAAATTCGAATAATGGGCCCATCCACTCTGAGTCACGCACAGCGAGGTAGTTATTTACGGTAACTATATGTACGCCCAATCCTGAAAGACCATTGAGAAAGGCAGGTAGTGTCGCGACGAGAGTTTTACCTTCACCGGTGGCCATTTCAGCGATTTTCCCCTGGTGAAGTACGATACCGCCAATAAGTTGCACATCATAATGCACCATATCCCAGGTCATTTTATTGCCGGCAGCGATCCACTCATTATGCCAGGTGGCAGTTTCCCCTTCAATGGTTACGTGTTGGAAACGTGTCGCCAATTGCTTATCGCGCATGGTAGCCGTGACCACCAGTTTTTTGTTTTCTTTGAGCCTACGCGCTGTTTCTCGCATGATAGCAAATGCCTTTGGCAATACGACGAGAAGTGTTTCTTCGAGCTTTTTGTTCCGTTCTTCTTCCAGTTTGTCGATTCCGTTGAACACTTTTTCCTTTTCGTGAATATCGAGTTCCGGATTTTCATCGATGTTTTTATGGAGTTCTGCTATTTCGGCATCTATAGTAGAGAGGCTCTCCTTGATCTGATCCCTGATGGCCTGCGTATGTTGCCTCAGTTCGTCATCAGTGATACTATGGAGTTTTGCATATTCAACCTTAGCCTTTTCCACATAAGGCATCACATCTTTTATATCCCTGTCAGATTTTGTTCCGAATAATATTTTTAAAGCCTTACCTATCATTTTATTAAAATATTTTAATCGAATTTATGCGATTTACCAACGACCATCCTGCTCATTTTCTATCAGACAAAACATCCTGGCATTTCGGTGTGCAAAGTTATTGTATTCTTTTGTTTTAGTTATAAACGAACCAAAGTATCCAACCGGATATTGCGATTCATAGTTATTCAGGTGTCTTTGAATTGGGGTGATCGTTTTTGAAATCGATCCAATAATCCCTTATCGTCGATTTTACTTCTTTTCGCAGGAGCAATAAACCTATAAGGTTGGGTAGCGTCATAAGCGCGATGGTAATTCCGGAAAATATCCAGATGATCGTCGTATCTATAAAGGAGGCTACAAAAAATCCAATGACATATACGACGCGGAAATAAACCACGGATCCAGATCCAAACAGGTATATCATGGCCCTGTCGCCATAGTAAGACCAGGAAATAGCAGTGGAAAACGCAAAAAGCAACAAGCCAATCGTGACGATGTATTTACCCCAATCTCCGACAAAGCTTCTGGTGAATGCTACGGTGGTGAGTGGTGCGCTATGGATGAGTGATTTGCCCGTAAGGTGAAATTCACTTAGTGGATCCTGGATATTTCCATTTACAACTTTCAGTGTTCCGGAGTAAAGGCTATTGCCCTGGAAAACTTCTACATCCTCTGCCAACGACCTGGCATGGAGTAGGCTCACAGTGTTGGATATTTTGCCATTTTCCACCGCCAGTTCACCGCTGAAGGTTCCCACGGGAATTTTGTGATTCAGGAACTCGAAAAGAACAGATCGGTCTGATTCGTTATTTTCATCATATTCCCTGTCCAGAACAGTTAGATCTGCGAATTGAAAATCGTTTTGGTGCTTTTCATTCCACACTCCTGAAGTGAGTATGACAAGCCCTGTGAGCATACAAATGATGACCGTATCGATGAATGGCTCGAGTATGGCGACCATTCCTTCTGATACCGGCTCATGGGCTTTGGCGGCAGCATGCGCGATAGGTGCAGAACCTTGCCCCGCTTCATTGCTAAACAGGCCGCGGTTTACGCCTCGGTTAAATGCATAAATCATGGCCGAACCAAGGAATCCACCGGCTGCAGCAGTGCCAGAAAACGCTCCAGCGAAAACGGAAACAATTGAGGGGATGATATTTTCATAATTGTAGGTAATCACTAATAAGGCCCCGACAAAGTATATGATTGCCATCGTCGGTGTAAGTAATTGCGTCACCTTTGCAATCCGCTTGATTCCACCGATGATCACCATGCCCAGGAATACGGCCAGAATGATACCGGTAATCCAATGTTCCAGACCAAATGTCGTGTACATAGAGTTGGCAATGCTGTTGATCTGAGGAAGGCTACCTGTACCGAAGGAGGAAAAAACCGTCGCGACAGCAAATATCGCGGCCATCCATTTTAGATTTAATTTCTGGCCAAATAGGCTGAAATCTGCATGCTTCATGTAGTACATTGGTCCGCCAGCCATAGTGCCATCCTTGGTTTTTTCGCGGTATTTATGCGAAAGCGTCACTTCGACGAATTTGGTCGTCATACCAACGAGGGCGGTCATAAGCATCCAAAATAGTGCTGATGGACCACCGAGAAAAATCGCGAAGGCTACACCGGCAATATTGCCCGTGCCTACTGTCCCGGAAAGTGCAGTAGCAAGTGCCTGGTAATGGGTAGTATCTCCCTGATCGCTTTTTTTGTCGTATTTCCCGGTCACAACCCGGAGTGCATGCTTGAAATACCGAATCTGGGGAAACTTCAGATAGATGGTAAAAAATACGCCGGTAAACAATAATAGCCACGCAAACCACATTGAGCCGCCAATATTATTATCTATGAGAGTAAGAATATCTTGTATGAATTGCATCCTTTTTATATTTGGGAAGTGGCAAAACTATAAAAATACCATTGTTTATGAAGAATTATTCCCAATCAATCGCTCCAACAAATATTCACGGTTTGTATAATTGTTAACTTTGAACAAAAAATTTAGATGAAAAAGACTGCCCTTTACGACACCCATGTAGCCCTTGGCGCCAAAATAATACCTTTTGCCGGATATGAAATGCCTGTGCGGTATGGTTCAGACCTGGAAGAGCATCAGACCGTGCGCAATGGCGTCGGAATATTCGATGTATCACATATGGGCGAGTTTGTTGTGAAAGGTGCCGGCGCATTGCCGCTGATACAGAAAGTTTGCAGTAATGATGCGTCAAAACTGGAACCCGGCAAGGTGCAGTATTCATGCCTTCCGAATGCTACAGGTGGAATTGTTGATGACCTGCTCGTTTACATGATCCGGCCAGAAGAATATATGCTTGTGGTAAATGCCAGCAACATACAAAAGGACTGGGATTGGATCAATTCTCATAATGCATTTGGCGCGCACCTGGAAAATATTTCAGATAACATTTCCCTCTTTGCCGTGCAGGGTCCGCTTGCCACCGGGGTCATCAGTAAAATCACAAGAGTCGATGTGGCATCCATGGGTTATTACACATTCCGCAAAGGAAATATAAACGCCATCACGGAAGGTGCTGTTATCTCCGCTACCGGCTATACCGGAGCCGGTGGTTTTGAAATATATGTCTATAATGAATTCGCGGTAGAGGTTTGGGAAACCATCATGAAAGCAGGTGAGGAATTTGATATAAAGCCCATAGGTCTTGGCGCCCGCGATACGCTACGCCTGGAAATGGGCTATGCCCTGTATGGAAACGATATCGATGATGAAACTTCTCCGATCGAAGCGGGTCTTGGGTGGATTACAAAATTCAGCAAAGACTTTATCAATTCCTCCAAACTCCTCAAGCAGAAAGAGCAGGGGCCTACACGAAAACTTGTTGGTTTTATTATGGAAGAAAAAAGCATTGCCCGTCATGGCTACGATATTTTGAATGAATCCGGCGATAAAATCGGCATCGTGACTTCCGGCACTATTTCTCCCGTGTTGGGAATCGGCATCGGAATGGGATATGTGAAATCTGAATATGCTGCTCTTGGCAGCCAAATCTCCGTTTCAATACGGAATCGTCCCATGAAAGCCAGGGTAGTAAAAATGCCATTCATACAGCAACATCCATGAAGAAAATAGATATTTGCCTTACACCCGACCTCATCCACCAATATGACCTTCGTGGTTCAGTCGTTGTGATGATCGATATACTCAGGGCTAGTTCTTCTATTGTTACGGCTATCGCTCACGGTGTCGGGGCAGTCCGGCCTGTAGATTCGCTGAACGAGTGCCGCGAATTGAAACTCCAGGGTTATATCGGCGCAGCAGAACGCGGCGGGAAAAAAGTCGGTGGCTTTGACATCGGCAATTCGCCCTATAGCTTTATGAACCCGGAACTGGAGGAAAAAAACATTGCCATGACCACAACCAATGGCACACAAACACTTAAAAAATCAAAGGGAGCACTCCAGGTGATTGTTGGGTCATTTCTGAACTATTCTGCATTACTCGCCTATTTGGAACGCTTGCCTTGTGATATTCTGTTGCATTGCGCAGGATGGAAGGGAAAGGTCAACCTGGAAGACACGCTTTTTGCCGGGGCGGTGATTCATGGATTAAAGCAGCTTTTTGAATATGAATCTGATGTGCCCCTTATGGCACTAAATCTTTATAAACAGGCAAAAAGCGACCTGAAAGCCGCCATTGAAGATTCTTCGCATGTGAATCGCCTCATTGGTCTCGGACTGGAGAAAGACATTGATTTTTGTCTCAAGTTTGATGAATATAAGGTGATTCCAGTTCTAAAGGGTGACTTTATCACCCGGATGAAGTTATCAGATATGTTATTCTGAAGGGGCGTTTGCCACGTCTTGCCTTTGGGATTCGTATTCTGTCAGATAGTAATCCTTCAAATAATCGGGATGGTAGTAAAGTATGAATGACCTGAGATAGTACGTTTTAGCTTCGTATGTATTGATGACCAATTCACGACGAATAGGCCTTTCCTTCTCATAGATCCAGTTTTCAAAAACTTTAGCGCCATTGGCAGTTTGGATAAGTCTGTTTGTCAACCTGCCTTGCTCATCATATCCATAGGTAATGTACTCTAACAACTGGCTTTGAGCACGATTTTCTATGATATTCACTTTCGTAATCCGGCCGTTTTCATCGTATTTTGGCGTTACAGTTTTTCGTACGATTCCCTTCTCGTTTACTAAAAAGCGCTTGGTAATTCTGCTACCTTGCCTCATGTACTCCCATCGTTCACGTTGTTGAAACAGGTGGAAATCGGAGTAGAATTTGATGTAATTATTATAAATACCCATGGCCTCATCCACCGCCGGATAAACCTTAAATTCTTGTCCGGTGAGCTTGTACTCGATTTTAAGAAAGGGTTTCGGTAATTGCCCTGACGTATCAATTTTATAGAAATATTCAAATTCAGGATTTTCCTGGATAAAGTCGAGATTATCCAGGTACATGATCCCAATACCCCTAACATACGTGATGTACCCCGGGACAGTCGTGACTTCATCGCTATCCGCAAGTACGTCCAGGATTATAGTCGCTACGGTGACTTTGTCGAACGACTCCTGCTGGTATTCGACGTCGATGATTGCATCTACACCCTCTTTAATCGCTTCCAGTTCAAGACGTTTTTTTAAAATTTCATGTGAGAAAGGGCCAGCAATCTCAAGCTGGATATCGATTACTTCGAAAAATGGCTTTGAAGGCAGTGAATCACCCAGAAAGCGTATTTCTGTTCCAAAGTTTGGAAACTTGGTTGGTATATCATTGATCAGTTGGTGATACCTGAGATGCGGGCTGCAGGATAAAACAAATGTGGCGATATAGAGTAGAAATGTCTTTTGCATGGGGGTGTCTGATTGTTTAAAAACCGTCCAAAACTCATGCCATTGCGATACCACCACGGGTATTGTTTTACATTTTTGTTTATCGCTATTTTCCGAGATTCATAATACCTGATCAACTTATTAACCATACCCTGAACACCCGGTGAATTACTGAATCCACGCTATCGGTAGATCGGTAAAGCGCTAAATGGGTAAATCAGTTTATCAATGAATCAGAAAATCAGAAAATCAACCAATCCCCATACCCGTCCATCGAGGTCAATTTGGATCGCTCGGTATTATTGGATAAATTTCAATTTTAAATATCCGATCATGTATGAGAGTAGTATCTGCGCTTTTTGCAATTGTATTGTTATTTGGATGCCATCAACAAAAAAAGCTACCTGAATCTTCCCCTGTTAATTCAACTACAGTCAGCATTAAAGGTGAGAATTTCAATATAAACGGAAGGCCGACCTTGCAAGGCGTGGTATGGAATGGGATTAAAATGGAAGGATTACTTCCAAATTCCCGTATGGTGCAGGGGATCTTCGATGATGAAAATCCGGATACCGCAGGGAAGTGGGCGTATCCTGATACAAAGGTCTGGAGCGCTGACCGAAATACCGACGAATTCATTGCCGCCATGGAACAGTGGTACCGGCATGGCTTATTGGCATTTACTATTTGTCTGCAAGGTGGCAGTCCGGAAGGGTATTCGAAAAGCCAACCCTGGGAAAATAACGCATTTAATCCCGATGGCTCATTACGCATGGGATATATGAATCGCCTTGAGCGTATTCTGAAAAAGGCCGATGAGCTGGGGATGGTGGCGATCGTGGGACTGTTTTATTTTGGGCAGGATCACCGCCTCGCTGATGAAGCTGCCATAAAAAATGCCACCAACAATGCCATCAACTGGCTTTTGGATTCCGGATACAAGAACCTTCTAATAGAAATTGCCAACGAGTGCAACAATAATGCTTACGACCTGGAGATAATAAAAGCGCCAAATATCCATGAGTTGATTTTGCAGGCCAAAAGCCTTAATCGGGAAGGCCAGAGATTGCTGGTTTCAACAAGTTACAATGGTAATACCTTGCCAACTTCTAACGTCGTAGAAGTTTCGGATTTTATCTTAATTCATGGAAATGGTGTGAAACTACCAGAGCGTATTACAGAAATGGTAAATCAGGTGCGATCCATGCCGGAATACAAGCCGATGCCCATTGTATTCAATGAAGACGATCATTTCGATTTTGAAAAGCCAATCAACAATATGACCGCCGCTTTTGCAGCGCATGCATCCTGGGGATATTTCGATTTTCGTATGGAAGGAGAAGGGTTTGAAGATGGATATCAAAGTGTGCCTGTGGATTGGGGGATCAATTCCGAAAGGAAAAGAGCTTTTTTTGAAAAGTTGAAAGAGATAAGCGGCAAGTAAATGAAACTATAATCTTAGCCGGATTGTAAAATGAACGCTAACCTAATAAAGAAAATAAAGACACCATGAAGATTCTGAGCTTCACCATCATGGCCCTCTTCATCGCAGGCCTTTTTAGCTGTAACCCAACCGGGGACAAAAACCAGGAAACAGCGCAAACCACCTTTCCTGACCGACCTAACATCCTCTGGATTTCATGTGAAGATATGAGTCCACGGGTGGGATGCTACGGTGATCCTGTTGCGAAAACACCAAACATCAACAAGCTGGCAACCGAAGGAGCCCGATATACGCATGTATTTACCTCCGCACCAGTGTGCGCACCATGCCGTTCAGGAATCATTACAGGAATGTACCAGACTGCCATCGGAACACACCATATGCGAACTTCTCATGCGCGCAGTGAGGGTGAAATGCCCGCGCCCTACTCCACTGTACCGCCACACTATGTGAAGGCATTTCCCGAATACCTCCGAGCAGCAGGTTATTATTGCACAAACAATGTAAAAACTGACTACCAGTTTGCCGGATTTGGCGAAGAGCCTGTCACTATCTGGGATGAAAGCAGTAACAAGGCGCACTACCGCAACCGCAAGGATAAAAGTCAACCTTTCTTTGCCGTGTTCAATTACACCATGACCCATGAAAGTCAGCAATGGAGCGATCCCACAAAAACAGATCCCGCTACTGTGGAGGTTCCGCCTTACTATCCTGATACCGAGCCAGTGCGGAAGAGTATCGCAAAAATGTACGATAACATCGCCACTGTCGATTCTATCGTTGGCGTGCGGCTTGCCGAACTTGAAGAAGACGGATTGGCTGAGAATACCGTGGTTTTTTTCTGGAGCGATCATGGCGATGGCTTTCCTCGCGGAAAGAGATTTCTATATGAATCCGGAACTCGGGTGCCGATGATAATTCGCTGGCCTAAAGTAGTTGACCCTGGAAGTGTCGTAAATGATATGATCAGTTCGATTGACTGGGGCCCGACCGTTATGTCCATGGCCAAGGTGGAAAAGCCGGTATATATCCAGGGCAAAGCGTTTCTTGGCACCAGCCGCGAAGAACCGCGCGAATACGTTTACGGAGCTACCGACAGGTTCGATGAGTCATATGACATGATCCGCTCCGTGCGCGACAAGCAGTATCTCTATATCCGGAACTTTAATTTGAATACACCCTATGTTATATGGTCACCTTATCGCGCCCAGGGACCGATCATGAAGGAATTGCTGAGATTGTATGCTGAACAAAAGCTCGATGCCGCTCAGTCGCTCTGGTTTCAGGATACAAAGCCGGCCGAGGAGTTGTACGATTGTGACAAAGATCCACACAATCTGAACAACCTCGCCAAGGACCCGGCATATCACGATGTATTGGCTCGATTGAGCAAGGCTATGGATGAATGGCGCACTGAAACCAGGGATAAGGGCGATATCGACGAAGCCCTGCTGAAGGAGCAGGGCTGGCCAAATGGCGTTCAGCCCATCACCTCCAGGCCGCATTTTGTACCCAATGCGCCGGAAAACCGGCACCAGGCTTCAGCGGATGAAGGCGCCACACTGACAGACCCGGCGCTGATCAATTTGTATTCTGCGACCCAGGGAGCATCCATAGCTTACACACTCGATACCGGTGAGAACCCAGAGTGGAAGTTGTATGTGGGGCCTATTCGTTTAAATCCCGGAACCACGACAATCCGCACCCAGGCTATCCGCTATGGTTTTAAACACAGTGATATTGTGGAAGCGACTTTTGAGGTGAAGTAGCATGGGGTATGTGAAATAAGAGCCATAGAACAATTGAATTTTGGATGATGGGTAATAGTCGTTGGCTATTTATAACTATGGTTAACTGCTGGTTCTCCAGGATTAATTGAAGTGGATTTGGTATCTTGGATGGTTGAAAAATACAAACAGAAGGGAGAGTGTAATTCTCGTAATACCGTATTGATAAATAAAATAGCACCAAACTCAAACATTATTCGCAAGAGTCATGTGTGGACACTTCGGCATTAAATTAAAGATACTCCAAATAACGATGTTAATCCTTTTGGGATGCTTACCTAGTTATAGTCAGGGCAGTAAGATAATTAACTATTTACCTGACAGAATAATTTCCAAGGAAGCAAAATATTTCCATAAGGCACAAAAGAAATTCGAATTGCCATGCTCAGATTCTTTATATACTTATTGGGAAATATGGTATGATGTTGATACATCTTTAATTAGTGATGAAAAATTAACTGTGAGTGAGTTGGCTACAGTCTTGAGAAATGCAGTTATACAACGTAATGTTGTTGAAGCAACAATGAATATCTGTAATAAACATGGTTATAATGTTGCAGCCATTTCATCCTATGGGAACTATTATAAACTTTACCAAAAATCAGCAAGGGCAAAATACTGTTACGAAAGCGATGAGAAATATTTAGTTTATCTTTCGGGAATGGATGGCAGCACAAATATCATCCTTAAAAAGGAGGATATTTGGGTGTTGGACTTTTTCCAAAATAAACTTAAGATTATGAAATGGAATGATTTTGTAAAGTGTTGTTGGCTTGTTTGGTAAAAAACCAGGCGCTGTTTGGCATTTGCAATGGCGAACCCCTATCGTAGGATTTGAAATCCGGAAATATTGTCAAAAATCCAGTCTCACAATCCGTAACAAAGGCTCAGTAAATGCACTTTCTTTTCATTAGAATATTGAATTGGCGCCGATGAAAGTTGATCTTTGGCCCGAGTTACATTTCACGAATGAAGACATTTACCCGCGCACAGCTCGCTTTACGCAATGGACAGGACAAGGCAGAAATCTGGATCGCCTATAAAGGTGTCATTTACGACCTCACCCGATCTCGTCTGTGGCGAAATGGCTCCCACTATGAGCATTGGGCAGGGCAGGATCTCACGGATGAATTGAAAGATGCGCCTCATGAGGAAGGCGTTTTCAGTCGCTTCGAGATTATTGGAAAACTCATTGGATAACCGGTATGCATGAGATAGAGCCATATTATTCCTGGGAAAAATACTACGATTCGTCGCAAGACCAGAATTCGCCTTTTTATGGTAAGGAGTATGATTTTACGCAGTATCAGGATGCGATCTATAACTATTACATCGATCCGGCGTGGGATTATATCGGCAGTGAAACGCTGTATCTGAAGATTCTATATGCTGATTACAAAAATGGTTGGGTGGTGATCGAATTTATCGGCGAATGGAACGACGCCATATCCAATGACGCGATGCATCTGAAGCGCAATATCGTGGATCACCTGGTAGCGGCGGGGATCAATAAATTTATTTTGATTGGTGAAAATGTGTTCAATTTCCATGGCTCCGACGACTGCTACTATGAAGAGTGGGCCGACGATGTGGAGGACGGCTGGATCGCAGCCATCAATTTCCGTGATTTTGTGGTGGAGGAATGGAAGCGCTATGATATCGATAGTTATGTTAATTTTGGCGGCGAGCTCGATATCCTCAACTGGCGGACTATGACTCCTCGTGTTTTTTGTGAGCGCATAAATGGTATTTTGAGCAGAAGAATTGGATTAATCTGAGCCGGACATGGCGGAAAAAACAAATAACAAATGCCAAATTACAAACCACCCTATATGACTGGAAAAGGATTATTCAACCAATGGCCGGCCTTTTTTCTTATTGTTTTGTGTATTTGGGATTTTGGTGATTATTTGTTGTTTGAAATTTGTGATTTGGATATTTACCAATTAATACTCCGATGTGGTTAATAAACTAAAAAATTGACGTGTTGTATAAAAATTTCATCAGACCCTTACTTTTTCTCTTCAGTCCGGAGCAGGCGCACACCATTGCCACCACGGCATTAAAAATTATTGTAAAAATCCCAGGGGGTGGCTGGTTGCTGCAAAGTCTTTACACTTATCGCGACAAGCGATTGGAACGGGAAGTATTCGGTATTCGCTTTCCCAATCCGGTTGGATTGGCGGCTGGATTCGACAAAGAGGCGGAGTTTGTGGAAGCATTCAGCGCACTGGGTTTTGGGTTTATTGAAATAGGTACAGTAACGCCGATAGGACAACCCGGTAATCCCAGGCCGAGATTATTTCGCCTAAAAAAAGATCACGCGCTCATCAACAGGATGGGGTTTAATAATGAAGGTGTAGAAGGCGCCGCCAAGCGCCTTAAGAAAAGGCGGCCAGGCATCATCGTTGGCGGGAACATTGGAAAAAACAAGATCACAACCAATGACCAGGCGCTCAATGATTACCTCACCTGTTTCGAAGCGCTCTACGAAAGCGTGGATTATTTCGCCGTGAACGTCAGTTCGCCCAATACGCCCAACCTGCGGGAATTGCAGGAGAAAGAGCCGTTGAAGCAATTACTGGCAGGCCTTCTGGATGCCAACCGCAAAAAAAAATATCAAAAACCCATACTCCTCAAAATCGCCCCCGATCTCACAAACAGCCAATTGGACGATATCCTCGAAATCGTGGACGAGCTGAATCTTCCGGGCGTTATTGAAACAAATACCACCATAAGCAGGAATGATTTGACGACTGACCAGGCATATATCGACAATTGTGGCGCCGGGGGACTCAGCGGTGCACCCGTCAGGGATCGCTCGACAGAGGTAATACGCTACCTCAAACAAAATGCAAAAAACCCATTCCCGATCATCGGCGTAGGTGGAATCGACAGCCCGGAAGCAGCCATGGAAAAATTGGAGGCTGGTGCCAGCCTGGTGCAGGTTTATACTGGCTTTATTTATGAAGGCCCGGGTTTGGCAAAAAGGATCAACAAGAACATTGCGCGGCAGGTACGTTAACTGCCCTTGATCTGCAAATCAAAATTCATGGAAAATCCATGATATAACGGTCATTTCATTAGCTTTGCGGTTTTAAATTTAATGAATAAGAATACCTACAAGGGTAATACCTATAAAACTCCAAAGGCAGAAAAGCCTGAAAGGAAAAAGCTATCGTTTGGCATTGGCTTTCTGAAAGACCGGCGATTCCATCTTTCGTTCGGCGTGTTTTTGTTTGCCGCAGCGATCTTCCTTGGCATTTCATTTATTTCCTACCTCATTCACGGCAAGGCCGATCAGAGCATATTGGAGGTTTTCACATTTGGAAATATCCAGGAGTCGGGGCAGGAAATAAAAAACTGGTTTGGCTATCTGGGTGCCGTGTCGAGTCATTACATCATTTACAAATGGCTGGGGATTTCGGCGTTTTTCATACCGCCGCTCATGTTTCTCATCGCCAACCAGATTGTGTTCAGGAGAAAGTTGATTTCGCTGGGCAGCTATTTGCAATTCATGCTTTTTTTCAGTTTTTGGCTCAGTTTACTTTTTGGATACATTACGTATGAGGCAAATAATCCGGGACATATCAGCTACATCGCCGGCGGCATGGGCTATGAATTGGCCATTATTTTCAACGGGTATTTAGGATGGGGCACATACGTGTTTCTGCTCGTATCATTTCTTGTCTTTGTTATCTATTTCTTCAATATCACCAGCTTTGGTTCCTTTACGCTTCCTCCCGTTTTATCCAATTTGAAAACTTCGGGAAGTGTTGCAAATGATACAAGCGAAGAAGAAACAGATAGCGCCAGACAGTCTCCGGATTTAGAGTCGGAGCAAATAAGTGACGATAAAACAGGTGATTGGGTGGTTAATGGATCGGCAAATCGAAGTAAACCCACTAAGGACACAGAAATCGAAATTTCAGGGGCAATTCTTCCGGTAGAAGTAGTTACGGCTACAGAAAAAAATCCTGAAGAAGAAACCGGCGAAAACCCACTTGAGGGCTTGCCGCCATATGACCCAACGCTTGACCTCGGTTCTTTTAAATTTCCGGATGTGACCCTTCTCAGTCACAGCGACCAGCAGCATGTTCAGGTAACGAAGGAGGAGCTGGAGCAGAATAAGGATAAGATTGTTGAAACGCTTATCAACTTCAAGATTGGTATCAGCAGCCTGAAAGCTACTATAGGCCCTACGGTAACACTTTATGAAATCATCCCGGATGCCGGAGTGAAAATTTCGCGGATAAAAAATCTCGAAGACGACATTGCACTTAGTCTCTCTGCATTAGGAATTAGGATTATTGCCCCTATGCCGGGAAAAGGAACCATCGGTATAGAAGTACCCAATAAGAATCGTGAAATGGTGTCGGCAAGTTCTGTATTTGCCAGTGAGAAATTTCAGAATTCAACATTGGATTTACCTGTAATCCTTGGTAAAACCATTTCCAATGAAGTGTACCTGGCCGATTTGTCCAAAATGCCTCACTTGCTCATGGCTGGCGCAACAGGTCAGGGCAAGTCAGTCGGCTTGAATATTTTGATCGCCTCGCTTGTCTATAAGTTACATCCTTCCCAGCTTAAGTTTGTAATGGTCGATCCGAAAAGGGTCGAACTGACATTGTATAACATCATCGAACGACATTATCTTGCTACGCTGCCCGACAGTGAAGAAGCTATTATCACCGATAATAAGAAGGTGATCTATACGCTCAATTCACTTTGTATTGAAATGGATAACAGGCTGGGGCTCTTGAAAGCGGGCGGATGCCGCAACCTGAAAGAGTATAATACCAAGTTTGTTCGCCGACAGCTCAACCCGGAAAAAGGGCATCGTTTTATGCCGTACATAGTGCTCATCATCGACGAATTGGCGGACCTTATGGTGACTTCGGGTAAAGAAATTGAGACGCCCATCGCCCGACTCGCGGCTGTTTCCCGTGCCACGGGTATTCATCTTGTATTGGCTACCCAGCGTCCTTCGGTCAACGTAATTACAGGTATTATCAAGGCGAACTTTCCCGCCAGGTTGTCGTTTAGGGTTATCTCAAAAATCGACAGCCGTACCATCCTCGATTCAGGAGGTGCCGAACAGCTTGTCGGTCTTGGAGATATGTTGTATTCGCATGGGTCTGACCTCGTGCGATTGCAGGGACCATTCATTGACACGGATGAAGTAAAGCGTATCTGCGAATTTATCGGCGCTCAGCGCGGCTATGAATCGGCTTATATGCTGCCGGAATTTGAAGGTGAATCCTCCGACTCGCAGACGCTGGTGGACCTGGGAGACAGGGACGATATGTTCGACGAGGCGGCAAGGCTTATTGTACGGCATCAACAGGGAAGTACGTCACTCATTCAGCGAAAGCTGAAGCTTGGTTATAACCGGGCCGGCAGGCTCATCGATCAGCTTGAAGCAGCCGGAATTGTGGGACCATTTGAGGGGAGTAAGGCTCGGGAGGTATTGGTGCAGGATGAATATGTTTTGGAACAATTATTGAATGAACTGAACGATAAAAAAATAAATAAGGAATAGAATGAGAAAATTAATTTTGGTGACATTGGTTTGCTGGGCAGGTCTTGGGATGGCCCAGGAGGATCAGAAAGCAAAGGGGATTCTTGACAAGATGAGTGCAAAATATAAAAGCATTCCTGCCTATAAGACCAATTTCGTGTACCGCTTAACGAACAAGGTGGAAAACATTGATGAGCAGTTTGCCGGGGAAATCATGGTGAAAGGAGAAAAATATGTCCTCCTCATGGCCGATCAGGAAATCTATAACGATGGTGAAACCATCTGGACCTACCTGAAAGATGCCAATGAGGTGAATGTCGATTATTACATGCCGGATGAAGGCGACCTTTCTCCCAATAAAATTTACAGCGCATATCAGACAGGTTATCGATACCGCTGGATTGAACAGAAAAAAATCGGCAGCCGATCATTTGATGTAGTGGAGTTGCAGCCCGAGAATCCAAAAGACCCGGACAAGATTTTTATAAGAGTGGTATTGAACATCGATCAGGCAGATAGTTCAATAAGCTCCTGGGAAATGTATGACCGTACAGGAAACGTTTTTACGTACACTATTTCCGGCTTTAACCCAAGTTTTCAGGCACCGGATTCATTTTTTTCATTCGACGTGAAGAAATATCCCAGCGTAGAAGTAGTTGATCTACGCTGAGAACAGCAGAGACTGCACAACTATTGCCTATCCGAAAAGCATAAAATCTCCATGACTAAAGCAGAACTCACAGGACAGATCAAAAAGAAAAAGTCATTCCTATGCGTCGGACTCGATACAGACATCAGGAAAATTCCGGCGCATTTGCTCAGGGAGAAGGATCCGGTATTCGAGTTCAACCGGCAGATTATCGATGCTACCTTTGACTATGCTGTTGCCTACAAACCAAACCTGGCGTTTTATGAATCGCTGGGCGCAAAAGGGTGGGAAAGCTTGGAAAAAACCATAGAATACCTGCCCAAGGACGTATTCACGATCGCCGATGCAAAACGCGGTGACATTGGAAATACCTCCGGCCTCTATGCACGAGCATTTTTTGAATTGTTGAATTTCGACGCCATCACCGTAGCACCTTACATGGGGGAAGATTCCGTGAAACCTTTTCTGGATTATACTGGTAAATGGGTGATTCTTCTCGCTCTTACATCCAACAAGGGCAGCGCCGATTTCCAAACGCGTCTGCTGGATGGCGGCACTAAAAACCTGTATGAGCAAGTGCTCGAAACGAGTATTGGTTGGGGAACAACTGATAATATGATGTACGTGGTTGGCGCTACCAAGGCGGAAAGTCTGGCGCACGTCCGAACCATCGTCCCCGATCATTTTCTTCTGGTTCCGGGGGTTGGGGCGCAGGGTGGCAGTCTTGCTGAAGTGGCAAAACATGGCATGAACCAAGATTGCGGGGTTACTTGTGAATGCTTCGCGGTCGATTATATATGCTGATAATTCCACAGATTTTTCAAAGGCAGCTACAACGGAGGCCAAACTTCTTCAGCAGGAAATGGAACAACTGCTCGCTTCCATTTTTTAATGAACTGGCTCTTTGCTATTTTTAAGCAGGAGCTGCGATTATGGAAGAAGCCTTTCTTCATTTTATTTGGAAATTCCAGCATTTCAGGACATCGGTTCATTCAACAGCCGATGGGCAGGAACTAAGTATATTTCATCCCGGTCACAGAAATACCGATGCCGGGCCTGACTTTCTGAATGCAAGGATCAAAATCGGGGAGATCACCTGGAACGGCCATGTGGAAATACATGTCATGGCTTCCGATTGGTTGCGACATGGCCACCAGCATGATAAGGCCTATGACAATGTAATACTCCATGTGGTCTGGGAAAATGACATACCTGCTACCCGGACCGACGGGAATATAATCCCCACCCTTGTTTTAAAGGAGTTGCTGTCGCCTCATCTTTACCTGAATTACAAAAAACTTCTTGAGCCAGGAGATGAAATCCTTTGCGGAAAATTCATTGGCCAGGTGAAATCCCTCACAGTCATCAATATGGCTGACCGAGCGGTTGCCGGAAGGTTGCAGGAGAGGGCGGAAGCCATCCTACGCGAATTGTTTTTGACCGAAGGTGATTGGGAAGAAGTCGCCTGGAGATATTTGTGCCGGGCTTTCGGTTTCCGGACTAACACTGATGCTTTTTTTGACCTGGGGAAATCGTTGCCTTTTAAAATACTTAAAAAGGAATGCCGTAATCCTTACACCATTGAAGCTATGATGTTTGGTCAGGCAGGTTTTCTTGACAATGAACCTGTTGATGAATATCAGGCAAAGTTGAAGATGGAATATGATTTCAAAGCAAAAAAGTACAACCTCGAAAAACGACTTCACAGTTACCGCTGGAAATTTCTGAGATTGAGACCGGCCAATTTTCCCACAGTGAGGATCAGCCAGCTTGCTGCAATCATAAGCGCACAACCGAGATTATTTTCCTTTTTTACGGATTATCAGGATAGCCGCGAATTGAGGAAGGCGTTTTCGATCCGACAGTCGCTTTATTGGCACGAGCATTATCAATTTGGCGAGAAAACTTCGCATCGCATTGGTAACTTGGGTAAAAACAGCATTGAAAGCGTGCTAATGAATACGGTAGCTCCTTTGCTGTTTGCCTGGGGAATCCACAGAGATGACGATGCCTCCAAAGAAAAAGCGCTTCAACTTCTTGGCGAACTGCCGGCAGAATCAAACAGCATTATTTCAAAATGGAAGCTGCTGGGATTGGAGATAAAATCTGCCTGCGACTCACAGGCATTCCTGGAACTCTATAAGGAATATTGCCTTCGAAAAAGATGCCTGGAGTGTTCCATTGGCATGGAGATAATCAGGGCGAAATGATGGCATTAACCCTAATATCACTCCTGGGCATTACCGCATTCAGCATTTTTTTCATATACAAAAACCGAACAGATCGCCTTCTGATCGCGGCATTCCTGATGAAAATTGCTGCATCGATTCTCCTGGGAATTATATACAAATATCATTATCAGGGTGGTGATACCTTTGTCTATTACCATGAATCCGGCACCATCGCGCAATTTGTATGGAGTGACCCTATGGAGCATCAGGGGTTTTACTTTAGCAGCAATACATCCGAAATCCCTGGCCTCACCTTTTACGAGCAACCAAGAGCGCTGTTCTTTTCAAAAATACTTTCAGTGGTCTACCTCATGACAGGGGGTAACTATTGGCTCATGTCAGTGATTTTAGGAATTATCAACTTCTTGTGCATTAAGCAGATGGTTGATAAAATCGCCAGGAAATTCCCAACGGCCAAAATTCCCGCATCAGTGGCTTTTTATTTTCTACCGACCTTTGTTTTCTGGACTTCGGGATTGTTGAAGGAAAGCCTGGCCATCGGAGCACTTTGCCTGCTTGTGGCGTTGGCGTTGGAATGGAGCGCAGCGTCAGGAACGATGAAAATAGGGCAGGTTTTACTGGCGCTTGCCGGCGGACTGGTGTTATGGAATCTGAAGTATTTTTATGCTGCGATAACGATACCAGTGCTTCTGGCAGTGGTTGTATACGAACGGATGCAAACCCGGAAATACCGGATCGCTGTTCCGTTATTCATTCTTATAGCTCTGGTCGTGCTTTTTTCTACATTCCACTACAACCTTAATGTTAGTAGGGTCTTGAATGTGATCCACGAAAATTACCTGCTTAGCGTTCTGAAAGGGCATGGCGCAATTACCTATTATAAATTTGACGGGAGTATTTTCGGATTTCTAATCAATCTTCCTCTGGCCGCATTCAGCGGATTGTTCCGGCCATTTCTGTTTGAATGGGGTAATTTTTTTCAGGTGATCGTATCACTTGAGAATTTCGCGGTTTTTAGTCTGCTCATTGTATCAATATGGAGAACAGGCCTGCCAAAAAGCGTTAAAAATCCATGGATCATCGCAGCCATTGTAGCGATACTTTCACTGGCTATATTTATCGCTTTTTCTACGCCGAACTTCGGCACGCTTTCGAGGTTTAAAACTGCCTACTGGCCATTTTTTGTAATGCTTGTGATTTACTGGTTTCAACACAAAAACAAAAGCCAGGCCTTATGAGGCCCGGCTATGCGTCGAAAACTAAACCTTATTAACTAAACCTTAACTAAATGTATTCTACAAATTGTGATAATAACTCTGCACCCTTGAAGTCACCTGGCCATAAATCGGCTTGCAAAACTCGATAAACAATGTCTGAGGTGGTGGAGGAGGCACCGGCCTCTCATGAGCTATCTGCTGCTGCTCCTGCGTGAGAGCACGCTCGTCACCGTTAAAACTGCCATAGCGATTTATCCAGTTGAATTCACCAGGGAATTTATCATGGAGCACTACCGTATTTGATCGCGCATCAATAATCCGCATACTCAATAGCCCTCGTGAAATTAACGCACTTGTTGTTTCTCTGAATGTCGCCCGAACTGTACCATATACATCAATATATTCAGTAGCCTGGGACGTAGTGCTTGTAGTTTGAGTCGGATATGCGGTGCCATCGCACGGTCCGATTTTATCTCCATGGTCGATATGTGCCTGTAGGGCAGAAATGCCTACTTCAAGAGTTTGCTTATTGTTAGGATTGCCTGGAGGCGAATGGCATACTAGCACCTTTTGTTCCTGTTGTGTGGTAGGTGAAACAGATGATTTGGGTATCCGGGCAATTACTATACTATCCTTACTTGTTTCGTAAATTCGTTCCTGTGTATTTTGCTGTCCCACGACAAAGTCATCGAATTGGAAAACAAGTATCTGATCTGGCTCCTTCAGGCTTTGATCTTTTGAGCTGTAAAACCTGATAAAGGGATTGTCACGGTAATTGAACAGGAATTGTTCTATCTGATCCTGGAAAAACTGGGCACTCATACCGGCCTGGAATGTGGGTACTGGTACCTGCTCCACCAATACCTTCAAGGTCGCATAATAGAGAGCTTCTTCTATTTTATTTTTTACATCCATATAACCAGGCGAGTACAGGTCTGCTTTTGCAAAATGTTCGTAGGCTTGCATAGCATATGGCCTGGTACCCATGGCAAGCGCCTGCTCACCGGCTTTGTATCTTTCCGATGCAGCTTCGGTTGCATAATATTTCAACTGGCTGTAAAAATCCTGTGGATTTGGAATGACTTCCAATGCAGCCGGTGATCGGCGGATCGCGTCGTACATATTACTGAGCATTACATAAGAATCGTAGATCACGCCATTTTTAAACTGGTCCTGGCTGTTTTTCATCCGGTTTACGTCGTTGTTGAGTTGCTCCAGGGCCATGGGATAAGCCATACTGAGTGTTTCCCGGGCAGTTTTATTATTTGGTGCTTTTCTGAGTTTATCAACGGATTGCATCACCGAAGAATAGTAATTTCCAGACTGGAAGGTCTTTTTACTCGACCCGCAACTCCAGCACAATGCCACCACAACTGGAATAAGGAATAATGAAAGCCTTTTCATGCTTAAATGGTTTCTGTTTTTAACATTTGAAAAAATACCTTTCGCTTTTCAGAAAGGACACCGCAAGTAAGGCAACGTCGAATCAAAAACTTAACCAAATTATAACCAAAAGGATCGCCGGTAATTTTTCTAACAGAATTCAAGTAAAACTTTAAGCAATCAATTGGGCCTCTTAACCTATTCTTCGATTTCGCGGGTTATGAGTTGACGCTCATAAAGTTGTTTGAATGTGCTTTCCCGTGCAAGTAAATCATTGTATGTGCCACTTTCGATAACGTGACCATCGTCAAGAACGATGATTTTATCGGCAAGTTTGGCCGAGGAAACGCGGTGTGAAATAATGATCGTAGTTCGGCCAGCCATCACCTTTCTCAGATTGTTGAGAATCGTGTTTTCCGTTTTAGTATCAACAGCCGAAAGGCAGTCATCCAGAATTAGTAATCGCGGATTTTTTACAATGGCTCTGGCTATGGACAATCGCTGTTTTTGTCCGCCAGATAGCGTAATTCCCCGTTCGCCAAGTATGGTTTTCAGCTGGTTTGGAAAATCCATGATGCTATCGTACAGGTCGGCATTCTTTAAGGCATTAACAGTTTTTTCCGGATCATTGGTATCCAGGCCAAAAGACACATTATTACTGATTGTATCCGAAAAGAGAAAAACATCCTGTGGCACGCAGCCAATTTGATCGCGGTACTTCACCGGATGGTAATGTTGCAGATCTATCCCATCGATAAATACTTTCCCTGTTGTTGGATCCAACATTCGAGTAACAAGGTTGGCTAAGGAGCTTTTTCCGCTTCCTGTTGTCCCGACTATGGCGATGGATTCACCTGGATTTACAGTAAAAGAAATGTCTTTTAAGGCCACAGTGCCGGAATCAGGATAAATCAAACCAACATTTCGGAATTCCAAATGACCTTCAATCTCTTTGGTCAGGTTTTCTTCTGAGGTAATATCGGATTTAGTATTCAAAAACTCATTGATCCTTTTTTGAGAAGCTGCCGCTCGCTGAGTAATACTTGTAATCCAACCCAATGCGGTTACGGGCCATGTTAGCAGGTTCACA
>JBGSYX010000091.1:0-16728 GCA_041750735.1 Cyclobacteriaceae bacterium | reverse complement strand
TTGGCAAGTTGCTCCCCAGCAGAGCTTGCCTCCGCTTCATCGTGGCATTGTAAAATTGAAAATAAAGGGAATAAAATAATAAATTGACATGAAATTAATTGTAAACAATTTCGAGTCAACCTATTTCAGGACGGGACAATTTCATGAGCTGGTTTTTCAGTTTATCGCATTGCAGTGCCTTGAGGTGCATTAGTACTTATAATATTATTCATATTATAAACAGTCTCAGCCATCGCAGTTGGTGAAACATCTGCCAGTAATGGTTTTAGTACAAATGGCGCAGGGCTATTATCCGGACTTGGTTCAATACTTATTACAACCTTTCCACCTGATAAATCCGTTGGAAAAGTAAATCCGCTTGGCGCATTCATTAAAAAGTCTTCTCCTGGAAAAGGCGGAACACCCATGCTGCCACTGAATCCACTAAAATCATCCGCTCCAGACGCTGTAAAAAAAGTGCCGGTGGTTATTGCTTTTCCGCCTATTACAGCCCAGCCTTCATATTTCCATCCAGCCGGAAGCGTAGGTAGTGTTAGTCCTGCAGATGGCGGAAGAGAACCTAAAAACCAAACGCCACTTTTCTCATTTGACATAGGACCATCAGACGGTGTGGCTAATACATATTTCCCGGTGGCTGTTGCAAAGCTATTTCCCAGAGCTTCTGGAGCATCGATAGTAAGACTGGCTGAATTACCAGAGAAAGTACCTGCTAATATATGTGTTGCAGTTGGTGCAGGATCAGCATCAGGGAAGGGTTCAATTGTTAAAATGAATTTTGTGGCAATCGATAATTCCGAATTCTTAACTGGAAAGGAATTACTGGACATTGCGCCAGCCGAATTAACGCTAAATACGCCGGTGGTAATTGGGCTACCATCTACCATTAGCCAACCTTCATAGCGAAAATTAGCCCCCAAATCTTCAAGGCCAGTAATATTTAAAGTTAGATTTTTGTTCATGTCTTCATCATCTTCGTTGCAACTGGTGATAATGAATAACCCAAATGTTAGACTCATAAGGACTTTTAAGAATGCTGATTTGTTCATTTTTTTAGATTTTAGACTGTAAGTGTTCCTACTCTTTTTTTTATAGTCTCTTTTCAGATTAGTAAGACTTGAATTGTGCACAACGTTGTAGCATATGCGAAGAGGCTGTTCTTCGCCCTAACCATCACGAAATTCGATCGCTTCTCTTTGAAGCCAGAGAATAGGGATCGACGCCGTAGTCAATAGGGTTGAATTTAATCTTCTCATAGGAGTATTGTTTACTCCTGTAAAAGTGCACTTCAAGTGTCACGGAAGTCTCACAAAAAAATAAACTTTCTAAGCGGCGACCAATGGCAAATTGAACGAGAAAATGGTATCGCCTTGTAATTCGCTCTCTACGCGAATATCAGTATGGTGTATTTCTAAAATGTTCTTAACGATAGCTAGCCCTAAACCTGTGCCTTTGTTCGATTTATTGTCGGTTTTATAGTAACGATCAAATATTTTGGGCAATTCTTCCTGGGCTATTCCTGTACCAGAATTGATCACACTGATGTTCACGTGGTTTTTAGCGCCTTCCATTACAATTTTGATTATTCCGTTTTCGGGCGTGTAATTCAAAGCATTGTCAATAAGGTTTTGCATTACTCTTTCAATAAGAGCAATGTCGGCACGAACCAACGCTTCTTTAGATAGGAGCTCTGTGTTCAGTTCAATATTTTTTTCCTGGGCCTGTAATTTATATTTCTGACTAAGATCTTGCAGCAGCTCAAAAATAAAGAACGATTCCATCTTCGGTTTGATCTGGCGTGATTCCAGTTTTGAAAGTTCAAATAGATCGGTCATTAACCGTTTTAGGCGTTCCGTACTCTTGATGATCGTTTGTAAGTACTCATGCTGTTTCTGAGGATCGAGGGTATCCTGCTTTATTATTAATGTTTCAACATAACCATGTATGATAGAGATCGGAGTGCGGATGTCATGGGAGATGTTTGCAATGAGGTCTCGTCTGAGTTTGTCAACCTCCTTTAGTTCTTCCATATTTCGCAGGATGGTATCGGCCATATTATTCACCGTAGCGGATAATAATGCCAGTTCACCTTTCGTGCGGATGGGAATGCGGGCTTGAAGATCACCTTCTCCGAATTTCTTAACTGCATCAATAATTTCCCGAAGGGATTTCATCAAAAGATAAAGTACAATTAGCCCGATGATGAACGCGCCCAATAGGGTGAGGAGAAAAGACTGCGTACCTATCTTGAGCAAATAACTATTTTGAAGAGAGGCGGCAACGCTCTCTGATTCTTCACTGGCCAGAATCATATACACGTAACCCAGTAACTTACCATTTTCATAAACATCGGTTGCGGAAAAAATCGTTGACTTGCCGGGGTTTCTTGGATCATCACCATAAATAAGCGACTTTCCTTTCTCCCTGATAAACTGTTCAATAGGCTCAATGGAAACATACTGCAGTTTTACTTTTTTATCGAGTACAACAAACGACAGGATTTTTCCTTGAGGATCAAGCAGATAAACCTCGAGGCTTGGATTCACCGCCATCATTGAGTGCATTATCTTGCCAAGTGCTTCTTCATTGACCTTGCCATCGGTGAAGGGTGTCACCTCCAGCAGCATGTGTGAGGCCACGTGGGCGTTTAATTTCTGCGTTGTCTCATCCGAATACCGTTTGGCCATAGAGATTGTCATCACAGTATAGCTGATTCCCAACAAAATCAGCAATAGAAAAAACAGGATGGAGATTTTCCAAAAGAGACTTTCCTTAAAACGTGTGAGAGCTGAGTTATTGGCCATGAGATTGTGTTTATTTGATCGTTGTTAATTCATCGTTGAAGCGATAACCTATTCCCCAGGTTGTCAGAATATACTGTGGTTTGGAGAAATCGGGTTCAATTTTGGATCGCAGCCTGTTGATGTGCGAGTTCACCGTATGTTCATAACCGGAAAACTCATAACCCCAAATGAGGTTCAACAAATCTTCCCGACTATAGCTCCTACCTGGGTGCATGGCTAACAGAACGAGCAAATCGTATTCCTTAGGGGTTAGCTCGATGCGGTTGCCATTCTGAAGCACTTTGCGCTTGTTTTGTTCAATAAGAAGATTTCCGATCCGTAATGCATCTTCACCGGGTTTGTTTACGGCTTCATGTATACTCTGTCTTCTAAAAATAGCCTTGACTCGAGCAATAAACTCGCGAATGCTAAATGGTTTGGTCAGGTAATCATCGGCCCCGATTTCGAGACCCAGCACTTTATCGATCTCCTCTGATTTGGCCGTGAGCATCAGTATAGGAGTATTTATTTCCTGTGCACGGAGCCTTCTGCACACTTCAAGTCCATCAATCTTGGGAAGCATAATGTCGAGTATGATCAGGTCTAAAGGCTCATTCGTAGCCGATGAAAGTCCATCTTCACCGTTGGTACAATGCATTACTTCACAAAATAGGTCTTTCAGGTGGATGGAGACCAGTTCAGCAATATCACTATCATCCTCAATAATCAATACCCGCTTCATTAATTTCTTTTTGAGGTAAAGTAGTGAAAAAAGTATCACGAATTTGTCACAATCAAAACAGTTTCGCCCAACGGTTACGAAGACCACCTGTTACCTGCTTCAAGAATCGCTGGATTTCAGGAAGGGGAGGCGGTAGCTAAGCTCGGATTCTCATTTTGGTACAAGAAAAAAACAATAGAAAGTTTAAAAATCCTGCCCCGGAGAGGGTTGCCCATAAAGAAATGATTTCAGACTATTTCAAAACCTGGTTGTCAACCGTAATTCAATTCCTGAAAAATCGAGCACCTCATAACACACACCTGAATTACATGCCGGTCCGCCACGCCGCTCACCACCAAACAGAAGTATGGTGTTTTTGTCGTTCAGTTTATACTTGAGATTTCCGCCAAACCACACTTTCTGCTCTTCTTCGGTGATAAACGGGTCGTTGCTCACCTCAGTCAAGATGGAAACGCTAACTTTTGAAGTGTAATTAAAACCCAGTAGAGCCAGAACATTGTAAACCTGCACTCCTTCCCGCTCGAATGTTTGCAACTCTACTTCCGACTTCAGCCCGGTAAGTTTGCCTGTCCGCCAATCGCCATAGGCGCCAAAGGTCACTCTATCCATTTCACCTTTGAATGGGTCCTGAGCAAAATCGCCAAAAACGCGGAAATGATGTTTTTTATTTATCAACATATCATACTCAGCATAATACTCCTGGAAAACAAAGCTGGACCCAAAGTCATTTATGGCAATTGAATTATTCATTGTAAGCGTAGACTGGTTGGGAAACTGAACATACATTTCTATCTGGTACCCGCTCTCATTAAACGGCTGAAGAACATGCGTACTTCGGTTGAGCAGCCGATATGTATGCTCCTTTATTAATGCAGGCGGTTCGTTGAACCCTGCTCCAAGGTTGAAATTTGAATAATATTTGTATTCCCCGCTTATACCGAAGCTTCCAAAAGAAATATCAGTGTTCAAATAAAAAGCATATGGAGCATCACTGGAGAAATCTGTAATGCTGTAGTCGCTGACATTTTTAGAAAACTCCGTAAAATAGGAAAGTTTATTGCCAATATTTCCCGAAGCGGTAAGCATTGAAAATACACTATTTGCTGACTGGTTATCGAGATGCATCACAGCTAATCCTACTGTCTGAACCCCAAACTGATAATCGGTATACAAAGCGCCAATTCTGTCAGGCCTGCGGTTTTCCAGGTCTTGATTCGGCGGAAAAACATTGTTTAACGGACTTCCATAAAGTGCCTTCGCGGAAAACTTTTTAAGTCGGTAACGCACGTTGGCGCCTACAATGTCTCTATGGAAATAGTTTCGCGACCGATAGGTCACATCTTCCAGAATTGCCCCCTGAATCTGGTAACTGCGAAGTAAAGTTCCGCGTCCAAGTGTCTCATAAAAGCTACCCAGGTTTACTTCCAACCCTTTGTTTTGGTATTGTGCCCGCACCTGTTGCACCTTGAAGTAACTGCGGCCCTCGTACGGAGAATAGAACTGTTCCAATGTAATGCCTCCCTTGAACTGCTTCCAGCGATAATCGGCGACAGTCCTGTTGTAGAGTGTGGGAAAGGAATTGACCGTATCCGATGGGATTTTACCATACTGGATTTCAAGGAGGTTATTTCCGGAGAACTGCGCGTAACCCTGAATAACCAATAGCTGAAGAGTGGTGATAAGGAGAACCAGTCTCCATGCATTACCGGCCCAGTAGCTTCTCAATTTCCTTTCGAATTTCAATTTCATCCCCGGTTTCAAATCCTTCATGGGTATAGAGTATTTTACCAGAAGGATCAACAGCAAGAAGCGTTGGGAAGCTGGCGAGATTCAGATTATTGACAATATCAGAGTTGATGTCGAGTAGTACAGGATATTTTATCTGCAGCGACCCCGCCATTGGTGCTACCTTGGCAGTGCTGCGCGGACCATCACAACTGATGCCAATAATTTCGACACCTGCCGAACGGTATTCGTCATAAATCTTATTCAATTCCGGTATAGCTTTAAGGCATGGTTTGCACCATGTTGCCCAGAAATCCACCAAAGTGATTTTTTCACCCTTCAGGTCGTCGTATGATTTGATGTTGTTCTCTGTGTCCTTCAGTTCAAACGAAGGAAGCTTTTGACCAATGGCCGTTCCAACAACCATTATCAATATGATGACAATCTGTAAAATCTTCATGGACGATAGGACTAAAGGAGATCATTTACTTTAGCCACTGCCTTATCGATATCGTTGGAAGCTATTTGAGTTCCTTTGAAAGCTACAACTCCGGCTTTATCAATGACTACCAACCTGTCATAGGTTGTGTTGTAACTGCCCGCTACAGCTGAGGCCTTTAGCAGCAAAGGAAAGGTTACTTTGGTAGTGCTTTTAAATGACTCGACTGCGGCATTGTTACCATCCCATTGATCCAGACCCAATATGACATAATCAGATTTGGATGAAAAGGCGGTATTGAGCTTGCTTTCAACACTCGGTGCTATCGCCCTGCAGGACGGACAGGCATTGCCAAAGAAAAAGAGTACAACAACCTTGTCTTTAAAGTCAGATAGCTTCACTGTGCTGCCATCCAATGACATCAAAGAAAACTCCGGCGCTTTGGAATTGGTAGAGCCCGGGGTGCCGGGTACATCTGGAGTTACGTCATCCTCTGAGGAACAGGCAGAAAACAACACAAAAAGGCTGGCTGCGAGTAGAAGAATCGTGTTTGATTGAATGTTGGATCTGATTTTCATAGTTGTTAAATTTTAAGTAAGATTTTTGGTTATCATTTGGCAATAAAGAAGCAACTCAAATAGGCACTGTTTGTTATATACCGGGGGGTTATACGCCGAAATTCCAGTATTTTGATATGGTTAAACATAGGAGTATTGTTTACTCATGTAAAAGTGCACTTCAAGTGTCACGGAAGTATCACAAAAAAATAAACTTTCTAAGCGGCGACTATTGGCATAAATATGAAAAGAGGACAAATACGACGGGGACCTCTTTTATTACCTCTGGATATGGCTATCAAGAAAATCTATAGCCTTCCGGGTGTTAAAATTACCAAGGTGAAGGCCATCGCCACTGCAACTAATGGCATCGAACTGGTAGTGATGAAAGTTAAAACCAGCGCGTCCTTTCTAATACAGTAAAGATATTAATATACACCTTCAAATCGGAATTTAATGTTCGTTTAACTACAGTGATTGTTGTGTGACGAGAGACTAATTTTCTCATCGAGCAATATATGATCTTCCTTAAGTTTTTTTATTATTTCCTTAAGTTCCAATTCTCGTCTTGAAAAATCTTCCTGAGTCGCGGCCATTTCCTCCAGGTTTTGTCGCATTTCTTCTTCCTGTGCTCTCAACTCTTCAGCTTGTTGTTGCGAAGTATGTAATAGCATAGTAGTCTTTTCATGGCTTTTATGAGATTCAAAGGTTGAGGCAAGTCGATCGCATGTCCTTTGGATTAAGTCAATATGGTGTTGCTCAAATGGATTAAACGAGGCAATTTCTATGACTCCAAATACTTGTCCGTTATTTATTATTGGGACAATGACCAGCTTATTGGGTTTAGTATATCCCAATCCGGATGTAATGGTCAAATAGTCCTGAGGGATATCATCGAGTTTTACGACCTGTTTTTCTTCCCAGGCTGCCCCTATTAATCCTTCGCCCCGAATGACTTCCTTTTGAAGATACTTCTTTCTATCATATGCGAAGGAGGCTATTAGTTCCATTTTCTGGGGATTATCCAGATCATCAATTAGAAACAAACCTCCCTGATTGGCATCAATATATTTTACCATCCCCGATATGATACCATAACCAATTTCGGTCATGGAATCATTGCTGTTTTTCATTAGATCCATGTATGACGATACACCCTCGGCGATCCATTTCCGTTTGCGGTCTTCTCGCGAAGTGATTTCCAAACTCTTGTTTTTTTCAGAAATGATGGACATATGGTTATCCATCTTCTCCATCATTCGTTTGAAATTCCTGGTGAGATCGCCAATTTCATCCTTACTGGTTATTTGATCAATTGCATTGTTCCTTGGGCTCCCTTCAATTTCACTTTTTATAACCTGGTTTAGTAAAAGAAGGGGTCTTATTAGCCGATTATTTAAAATAAAATTAATAGCTATGCCAGCAATAATGGTGAGTAGAATTGAACAAAGAAACAGCAGGATGGCATTTTTTTGGATTAGACGGCTTTCATGATCAACGGATGCGAACACGTCGTGTGAAACCTTTACTAATTCATCGGCAGATTTATTAAGTTCACCTAAAACGCCTTCAGTTTCCGAAAGGCCAATTTTTTTTTCCACTTCTACTATCTCATTGAATTTATTTACATATTCATCAATCACGCGAAGGTTATGACTTTTATAAGCCGTAGTTGTGTGAGTTGCGTGCGATTGAGTTACATAATCAGAGAATAGAATAGCGGTGGACACCAAAGACTCCTGGTATTTTAAATCCTTTCGTAACATAAAATCCTTTTCATGACGTCGCAAAGAAAAGGCAAAAACTTTTTCTGCATCACTAATACATTCCTGTAATGCATGTACACTTCCCCTCATATTTCCCTCCAAACCATAATCTTTGAACCCCCTAATGAAATACAGATTTTTTAACTCATGGAAATTCTTTTCATATTGATGCACCCCATCCTTCAACGATGCAAGATTTAAATAAAGAAGTGGGTCATTGCTTTTTACATTTAGGGCGATTGAATCAATACTCTGTAAAATTGAATCAATAAGATATTGATGTTTAATCAAAATATCCGACGTCCCAGTTTTTAAAAAAGTCTCATTCTTTCTGTCGAATAAAATAAAATTTTTTTCCTGAATTCTAGCCTCTTTTAGATTCATTACCATCGTCACAACTTGCTCACGGTAACCAAGGAATTCTTTAGACTTTAGAATTAGAAACAAAGAATAGGAACTTCCAATTGCGGCAATAAGTATAATGAGTAAAAAAGCAAGTCTCAACTTGTACTTGATACTTGTATATATTCCCATAAAAAATGTTTTGGTTGTACAAATATATTTAATGAGCCATCCTCGCAACCTCTTCGACTATTATCAAATCATTAATCAAACTTAACATTTGGGTAAGAGCTCAATTCTTGACTATTTTAATACAGTATGAGATTTGGGAGTATTAATCTCACTGCGCAAAGTTTTCCAGCACCTCATTCAGGTCGATATATTTGTAATTCTGACTTACCAAAACAGAATCCTGAAAATTGAACCCGTCCTGAACGATTAAAAGTCCGGATGGGAATTGTTGACCAATGGCCCCTGAGTATATTTCCAATCCATCGGTTTCCTCTACGCCATCAAGATTTGATATACCGTCAATCCAGAAACTACCCATATATTCATTGCTAATACGATCAAATAGAGCATAAGAAAAACTCCCCTGTATTGAAGCCAATAAAAAACCATTGCCATCTTCACCGTAATACAAAGCCAGGCCTTCGATGTCGTAGTTGATTGCCGGATTATTTTTTTGTTGTGAGGAAGGCAAAACGGTAATTTCTGAATCAGGATTGTTGAGTGATATCTTCCAAATACCTTCATCTTCTTCACCAACGTATAAAATACCCAATTCGTCATCGACTACCATTCCTTCCGGCTGACTTGGAAGTCGCCAGGTATTTGTTAATAGTAATTGCCGCACACCATTACTTGCGTCAATAAGTTTATATTGATGAATTACACCATTTTTGCCGTTAACCATCGCAAATAGTTCGCCATTGGCGTTTTTGTGCAAACAAAAGCCATATACCTCATCAATAACAGTTGTATCAATTTGATAATTATTTGGTAAGAGATTGGATAATTGGCCGTCAACGCCAATTTTATACAAAATGATCGAATTGTCACTTCGGTTGCTGCCACCGAGAACATCCAACACTTCGTCGCCAACCTGCATTTTTTGTCTTATATCGATATTGTTGATTTTTCCGAAAGGATAGAACTCTATCTGCCTGCCGAGAAGATTGAACACATGAACCCCACTTTTTTTATTGGTACCAAAAACTAAACTTGAATCGGGCTCATCTTCATTGAGCCAGAACGCCGGATCATCTGCCGCATCTTCTTGCGGATCATCTCCTACTGCATCGGTTTCAGTGGCAGGGAAAACCACCTTTTGAATTTGGTCTCTCAATTTATAAGCCATTGCCAGCTTTAAGGAATCTTCTCTGGCTTCGGTATTGTCGGTCAGGTACGAACTTTCGTTTGATTCATTGGTTGATTTTTTACAGCTGAGTAGCAAAAATACCAGGATGATTGGTAAGAGATATTTGTTCATTTATAGTTAGTGTTTTTTATAGTAGAATTAAGAGCATGATATAAATTCCCGGCCTACAGTTTTTACCGGGAATTTATATTCAATCATCGAATTTGATTGGATTAGGAAAATTTATCAGTCGTTAAAAACATCGAACTTGATTCCGAAATTCATGCGGATATTATAGTATTCTTCCTGCATAGTCAGATCGGATCTTCCCTGATAGTACCTCAATGGTTGATTAGTCAGGTTATTCACCTCGGCAAAAATACGCCATTTGGGTGTGATGGCATAAGAGCCGTTCAGATCGATAAATGTTTGTTTATCATAATACCTGTCTTCAAAGCTGTCGCCTCCAAGTTCATCGATGTAGTCGCTTGCATGGTTCAATGATGCACGCAATACCCATTTTTTAGCTTCCCATGAAAGTGATGCATTGTACATATTTGTCGCTGTGCCCGGCAAGCCGAGCGATTCCCCTTCACGGCCTTCTATGCCAGTAGCATCTGAACTTGTATAGGTATAATTCAGGTAAATGCCCAAGCCCCGAAGGATTCCGGGCAAGAAGTCCAATTGTCGCTGGAATGAGGCTTCAATGCCAAATACCGATGCTGATCCACCGTTGTCGAAGGTTACAAAATCATCCAATTCACCATAGACCGGATGAATAATGTCATTTTGCACCTTTTCATACTGAAAGTCATCGATATCCTTGTAAAAGGCGCCGGCCGAAATCATACCAATAGATTTGAAATAATTTTCAGCCATGAAATCCAGGTTCATTGATGTGGAGGGTTTTAACTGGGGGTTTCCCTGAATCAACTCCCCATCTTCCGGGTTGAATTCCTCAAAAGGGACCAGTTTATAATAATCAGGCCTTGCAAGGCTGTTTGTCCATGCAAGACGCAATACGGTTGAGGGTGACACATCATACTTCAGGTGAATGCCGGGCAACCAATTCGAATAACTATTTGATCCGGAGGTTTCGCTGATGGTTTCCTCTTCTGTGTCAAAGGCATAACCGATGTAGTCGATATTTGTATTTTCAACCCTGACGCCAATTATGGTAGATAGGTTGGTTGACAATTGATAATCGATCATGGCGTAGGCTGATGTGATTTTTTCGTCTGCATTGTAATTTCCTGGTGCATACTCACCCGGATTCAATTCCTTTTCCCAGAGACTGCCATTTTCCGGGTCAAGATCACCAATGAAATCTTTCGTCACAAAATAGCCTGCTTTATATTGCGGACCCACAAGAAAGTCGCTTTTAGTCTGGTCGGAGGTTTCTACATTGTCCATAATCATATCGCTGTATTCTTCCTCTACAGAATCCCATGATCCGCCCAGGATTGGATGACTGTCGCCGTCATTTTCACCTTCCACTGGAGATACATCAAAAAAATCATTGTCGCGAACTTTGGTTTTATCACGGTAAATGCCCCCAAATTTAATGATGGCTCTGTTGCTAACAGGCAATTGAAAATCAATTTTGGTATTGAAATCTTCTTCAAATGTCCATCCGTTTTCTTCTGTGAACTCATCAAATTCAAGGTTTTTCCAGCTGGTTTGTTCGGTAGGCGATACATTAGGAAGTCTTGTGTCACGTATATCCACCTGAACAGATTGACCGCCATCAGCATACGAAAAATAACGCTCGTTGAGTCTTTCCTCAGATGCTTTCAGATAGGATGTTGACCAGTTCAACTTGAGCTTATTTCCTATGAGATGATCACCTTTGAGTGAAAGGCTGAACATCCGCTGATCCTCGAGTCTGGCGTCTTTATTGCGATCGTTACCTATCCCAGCCTTGTTTTGCCGTACTATTTCAGCTTCCGTTTCAAACAGGCCGGTTTCAATTTCAGTTATATTACCTTCATCGTAAGCATCCTCTAGGTCGCCAGCAGACATACGGTATCTGTTTTCCCGGTCATCGCGCCAGTTATACATTCCTGAAAAATACAATGTATTTTTAGCATTGAGTTTATAATCCAGGCCGAGAGAAAGACTGCGCCTGATTCTTGTCACTGAATAGGTTCGTAAATCAAATTCTCCGGGCATCACACCATAATCATCCGTTTCTACCCACTCGGTTTCGATGTTATCTGAACCGAAATCGTGGTAGTTGTAGGAGCCACTTAATATTGCCCCGAGTTTATCATTCAAGAAACGCTTACCGAGTACCACACCCCCGGTCCAAATTGGTTTATTGCTTAAGAAGTTATACCCACTTGCCAGTGTACCTGAAATTCTGGTACCGGAGGGGATAGTTCTGGTCAGGAGGTTGACTGAACCACCAATAGCATCAGCGTCCATGTTCGGAGTAATGGCTTTGTTCACCTCAATCAACTGGATCATATCTGAAGGGATGAGATCGAGCTGTATTCTGCGGTTGTCTCCTTCAGCCGAAGGGATCCGTTCTCCATTTATGGTCACAGAATTCAGTTGTGGAGCCATACCTCTAACAATGATGTCCCTGGCTTCTCCCTGATCCTGCTGAATGGTAATTCCAGGAACCCGCTTCAGCGCATCGCCGATGTTTGCATCTGGAAATCTACCGATTTGATCTGAAGCAACAATGTTCGTTATGTTCATCAGATTTTTCTGAGTATTAAGCGCCTTACTCTGTCCTTTGAGTCGATCTCCCAATATCAGGACTTCATCGCCAATCAAGATACCCGGATTCATCTGTACCTTTACTGAGGCGCTTTTATTATTGGTTACCCTCACTATTTGAGTAGTTTCCTCATAACCGATATACGTAACTTTCAAACTATATTCGCCTTCAGGCAAATTCAACAAGTGAAAGTTGCCTTTTGAATCAGTGACAGTACCCCTGGTGTTTTCCAGAATCTGAATTGTTGCGCCTGGCATCGCGAGGTTGTTGTCATCAAGAACCTGCCCGGTGATAGATCCATTTTGCCCATATAAGGCAATGAATGGAAAACTTAAAAGCATCAATAGTATTAATTTTTTCATGACCGTATTTGAATTTGTTATGCGGCCAAAAGTATATAAGGCTGACTTCAGGTATGGCAACAAAAGGGATACACTACAATTGCCTGGATGTAACAAAAAGGAATCTTTTTTTGTAAGTCTCACTTATTCAATGAGTTTCAAAAAATTATGATTTTGTTAACGATATTAAATTTCCATTAAGAGGCTAAAAAGATTATCATTTTTCTCTAAATCAAGCTTTTTTCTCAGGCGGTAGCGTGCAATTCGCAAACTATCATGAGATACGCCGAGTATCGTCGCAATCTCATGAGAATGCAGGTTTAATTTCAGTAGCGAGCAAAGCCTGATCTCGCTTGGAGTAAGTGTTGGATATCTGTTATTAAGTTGGGTAATAAAATCCTTATGAACCTGGCTGAAAATGTGACTGAAGTTCTCCCAGTTGTCGTCGTTTACTATGTCGTAATTGATGGTTTTCACAAGCTTGTGGATCAACTCATCGCGATCTTTTTTTTCACTCTTTTTGATTATGCTCAACTCTTTTTTAACAGTTTCAAGGATATTGTTTTTTCTTATTAATTGAAGTGCATGTGAAGTGATTAGCTGACTCTTCAGGACTATGCTTTTTTGAAGCTCCCTTTCCAGAAGCTTTTGGCTTTCTAGTTGGGTTCTAAGTGTCTCCTCCGTTAGAAGAGAATTCTTCAGTTCCAGCCGTGTAAGCCTCTCTTCCTTTTCAAATAACTGAGATTTATGTTGATGGATTTTTCTGCTATCTCGTATCTTATTTCTTTGGTAGTAGAATACCATGATTGCTGTGATGAGAAATAATACAATTATACCTATCATCCCAAGGCGGAAAGATTTGTTATAGCGTTGGTCTTTTTCCAGAAGTTCGATTTGCTTTTCCTTCATATCTGTATCGTACAGAGCCTGAATTGTCGTCATCTGCTGAATCGCCTTTTCATTCAGTAATTCAGAATACATATTATATGCTGAATCGAGGTGAAAATAGCCTTTTTTAAAATCTTTTGTGAGCGATAGTAGCTTTGCCATATCGCGATGTGCTGAACGAATCTGGTAATTGATTTTGTTTTTATATGACAATGAGAGTGCGCTGTCAGTGTATGATATGGCGATCGGAAACATTTGTCTTTTTCTGTATATATCCCCTACATTATTCAAACTCACTATAAGCGCGTTGGTATCATTTAGATTTCGGTTTATCTCCAGGGCTTTTCTAAAGTAGTACTCTGCAGAATCCAGGATATAACTGTCTTCATACAAACTGCCAATATTGTCATAGATTCTGGCCAGTGATCGGGGGGAACTTTTTGTATCACTCAAAATCTTCAACGCTTCGAATTGGAAGAATAGGGCGGTATCTGGTTTACCCGTTTTTTCATAGAAATGGCCTATCCAGCCATACGTCTCAGCGATTTTCAGTGAATCACCTAAATTCGCAAAAATCATGAGCGCCCTCTTGTAGCTCGGTAACACGGATGTTTGTTGTCTGGAATACTGGTTTACAGTAGCTTGCCAGGAAAGAGCAACGGCTAGGTCGTTTAGCAATTTCTCTTCTTCAAAAAATGCACCAGCTTCATGGAGGTACTGGCTGGCATTTTCAAAAAAACCGAGATAATACAAAATCTCTCCAAGTTCAAGGGCAATTTTGGCCTGGATCAGCTTATCGTTCGCCTTTTGCGCACTCTGGTAATAATTCCTGGCGATAAAAAATACTGAATCAGGATTGGTGCGTTTCAATGAACTAATTTGATGAAGCACAGAATCAGCTGTTTGGTTTTCTGCGTTCACCTGAAGTGAAATCCAACATAAAATCAACAACCAAACAATTGTCTTTTTCAAAATAATGCTTTTTAAATGTTCATGTATAGAAAAGTTCGCACTCTATAAAATACCCATTACCAAATTAGTTAATTGGCATACATGACCCAATATTAGCAGATTTCCACCTTTTTAAAATAAAAATTTAGCAGAGCAATAGGGAGAAACGATTTGTTTACAGAAGCTTTAAATTGGCGTAAAAACACTCGAAGGTCGGGGGCTTATCTTTGTACATTAAGTAAAACATCAGCCTTTGAACAGAAGAAACCCCTCTTTATTTTTTATTGCAGCAATTCCATTTTTTGCCATGAGTTTGGGGATTTTAAACTACACGCCCGATGAATTAAAAAGAGCAATATCACAAGTATCAGAGAAAGCCTGGACAGCAATACAAATTACCCTAATCTACCAGTAACGATGAAGATATTTGCTAAATACCAACCTGTAGAATTACTGGCCAAGGCATGGAATAGTCGTGTGCGGGTGATAGGGAAAAGATTGCTTCTTTTCCTGATGATTGTACTGACTTATCAATATTTACCAGTGCATTTCTACCATTTCACGGACGGCACTATCTTTCATGGGGACAGTCTGTATAATCCCTATGAAGGTATGGAAGGTGAATGGCTGCAATGTAATTTTCATACACATGCATATGCCTGGGGCGGTATTACCAACGGTCACCAGGATGGTAAGACGATCATTCAAAAATATAAGCAGCTTGGTTATGATGTGATTGCCATTTCAGATTACTATAAAATTAATGAAGATATGGCCGAGCATGCGCCGGTTTATATCCCTGCTTATGAGCATGGGTCAGACTTGAATAAAACACACCGACTGGTTCTGGGAACCGAGGAAGTGGATTATTATGACATACTGTTCTCTTCCAACAGCCATTTCAAGCAATTTTTAATCGATCACGTCAATCGCAGGCAACCAGACGTAGTAGCCATCAACCATCCTGGTTTAAAGAAAGGCCACGATACCGAATATCTAAAAAACCTGAGTGGGTATGAACTACTCGAAATCCTAAACCGGCATAGGATTTACACACATCACTGGGACTCGGTGCTTTCTGCAGGAAAACCGGTATGGCTGATTGGCAATGATGATTTGCATGACCTGAATAAAGATATTCCCGGTTTTGCCTGGACTATGGTGCATGCGGCCAAAAAAGCTAATGCCGTAACCGATGCTCTTGCGGAAGGTAATGCCTATGGTGTAGCCCTTAAAAAGGAAATGGAGCGGACAGTTCAGAAAATGTATGCTGCTCAAAATGAAAACAAACTACTTTCCGTGACTACTAAAGGCATGACAACCACATGGAATTTGGAAAAGCCAGCCCTGACAATACGCCTGATCGGGCAAGATGGACAGCTCAAATCCGTGACACGAAATACGGATGTCATTGAGTATACCTTCTGCGAGGATGATACGTACATTCGTGCTGAAATTGAAAATTCCCATACACGTATGTATTTTAATCCTGTGGTAAGGGCCCATGAACAGTTCATTCCACGCAATATACAGACTGCGCAGATCAACCACCTCGGAACGTTCATATACAGGCTCTCGATTCTCCTCATCGATGTGACGCTGATCTGGTGGATATGGGGCATTTGGATAATGAACCTATTCGTCAAACTCTTTCCTCGCAACTTCAGCCGCCAGTGGTCTATGCCAAGAAAAACTGTATGATTTACCAATATGCTTATTGGCCTTTTAGGTGGTTTTCATTTTTGGGTTATTGAGAATGCCTGACAATTGTAATACAGTAAATCAGAAATATTTAACAACTTAATCAGCACTAAATGGATCCCGGAAATTGCCCTGGTATCCCTTCAATTGATAAACGAATGCATAATAGGCCAACTTCCCAGATCGCCTGATTTCAATGGTATCGGAAGCAATAATAGATTTGAAATTATAGTTGTAATAATTACCAGGATCTTTATACCAATTGCTGGTTGAGATCATGTACGCATCATCGCCTTTTTGTAATTGGCCTCGTTGTTCATTGATCCATGCGTACTTATGGATGTCCCTGAGATTGCCGTATTGCAACACTTTCACACCCAGAGGTCGTGCGATATAGTAATCAATTTC
>JBGSYX010000090.1:0-3727 GCA_041750735.1 Cyclobacteriaceae bacterium | reverse complement strand
GGCAGCAACCTGAAACTCGAGTGTCTTATTCTGCTTTTCAAGTAATTGCTTTTGCCTCTCGATGGTGCGGGTGGCTACGATGAGTGCGTCATGGCTATCCTTCAATTTATCGGACTGCGCATTCATCTCATAATTTTGCTCGTTTATGAAGGAGTTCATGTGTAGCAATTCACGGTTTTTATCCTCCAGGTTTCTTTTGCTTTCATAGAGACGACTCTCATTCTTGTCGAATACAACCCTTTGATTCAACAGGAAGCCCACCATAGAAAGGTACGACAATCCGACAACGAAATCGAACATTAAAACTTTGGGGCCATCGAAACCAAAATCAACTAAACCAACACCAAATGCATTATGAAGCGGATTAAAAAAAACGCATCCAATAAATGTTGGCGCCAGATTCATGATCATATGTTTTATGTCGCGAGTACTAAAAACCAGAAGCGGAATTACCGAAGTCACTAACAATAAAAACCGAAACAAATAAAAATCCTGCAAGCCGATATGCTCTGCTCGGAATAGCTTTTCATAGATAGATAAAGAAAGTATGATCAGGGGAACGACCCACGAAATCATCCACCTTGCCGTAAAGTAGTGTCCCTTTCGGTTGAAAAATAATACTGAAACACAAATGCTCGCTGTCAGGAGAATAAAAAGGTATGATCCGTTGAGCCATTCATCGACAGGGTCACTGATTAATAGAAATAAAAGCACAATAAGGGCAACCAGGGCAACAATGAGACCGATGCGATTTGTGAGGACTGTAAACCGTGTATCGATAGGTGATTGATCGTCCGCTATACCAACATTACTAAGTCTGTACCAAACTTTTCTCAACATGAGTATTTATTCACTTTTCATGGTTTAGTGTCGCAATAGCCAGGTGGTAACCCTGTCAAAGGTTACGACGCCAAAAATAATGGCTATTTTTTTAAATAGTCTTCAATAAATCTGATAATCGACAAATGGATTGTTATACCCGATCAACTACAGCAAATTAAGTTATAAAACCATGGAAATTGTCGCCAAGAATTAATATAAGAAAAATGGATGATAACATTTTTTGAAGCGGGAAAATGCCTGAAAAAGGATTAACGTAAATGCATTTAACAAATGAATTGATTCAAAAATTTTCTACATTAACACCCTTCCACTATATTTAAAGGTCTATGAAAATACAATATTTTTTTCCTTTGATATTAATCCTACTAAGCGCATACATGCAGCGGTCCAAAAGTCAAACTTCTGAAATCGAATCCCTCACCGTGATAAAATGTGAAGATTTCAAACTTACCGGAGATGGTGAGAACAAACAATGGTCCGGTGCAGATTGGGTGGAAATGTTGGCGCTAAAGAGCGCTGACAAGGCTTTCACGACGCGATTTAAAATTATGTACAGCGCCACTGGGATTTACGTTTTTGGTGAATGTCAGGATGGTCAAATCTCCACTGACTATACGACGGATCAGGGAGATATATGGAAAGGTGATGTTTTTGAAGTCTTTCTTCAAACAGATCCTGAGAACCCGTTATATTTTGAATATGAAATAAATCCATTAGGGACTGAACTCGCCATCCTTGTGCCTAACAACAAAGGCGATTTTTTTGGTTGGTCACCCTGGCACTATGAAGGTGATAGAAGGGTTCAAAAAGCGGTAAAAATCCATGGGGGAAAACCGGCTTCAGGCGAAAAAATCGATGCGTGGACAGTGGAGATATTTTTTCCTTATACACTATTCAAGGCATTAAAAAATGTCCCGCCCATTTCAGGTACAATTTGGAAAGCAAATTTTTGCAGGATAGATCATGATGGTGGATCATCCAGTATGTGGGCATGGAAAAAGATAAACAAATCCTTTCACGAGTATCAGAAATATGGGACGCTGGTATTTCAATAATTTGTCTCAATCTTTATCACAAAAAACAGAAACATATAGCCTCTAATGGTGGATTTTTAATACTTTAAGGTGAACAAACAGGTAGTCTATGAAAGGATTTCAATTTATAGTTCTTGTTTTTATAGTACTTCAAATCCCAATATTTCTATATGGACAGGAAAGCTATCTCTGTCAGGGTGATTATTACGAAGAAGCAGAAGCGGCAGAAATACTTAATAAATCCGAGCTTTACTTCTCCGACAAGGCCAAATGGTCAGCACATGCAGATACCATTCGCCAGGGGATCCTCAATGGTTCTGAATTAAATCCTTTTCCAGAGAAAACTCCATTGAATGTGATTCGGAAAGATCTTCGGGATCATGGCACTTATACAGTTGAAAATATCGCTTTCGAGAGCTATCCAGGTGTACTAGTGACTGGCTCGCTCTATGCCCCAAAAAAACACAAGGGGAAAATGGCAGGAATTCTCTCCATGCACGGCCATTGGTCAGATCATTCTGATTACGGCAGATATCGCGATGACGCACAACGCCGGGCTGCCAGCCTGGCTATAATGGGCGCTTATGTTTTTACTTTCGATATGGCCGGATATGGCGAAATGGGCGACTTCGGCTGGAAACACAAACATCCTAAAGCGCTTAAACAGCAACTTTGGAACTGCATAAGAGCAGTTGATTTTCTGATGACCTTAGAAAATATTGACCCTGAAAGAATTGGCGCTACAGGTGCCTCTGGCGGTGGAACCCAGACTTTTCTGCTGGCAGCAATTGAAAAACGCATTGCAGTAAGTGTCCCCGTTGTCATGGTCTCTGCACATTTCTTTGGAGGGTGTGTGTGCGAAAGCGGAATGCCAATTCATAAAAGCACTTACCATCAAACAAACAATGTGGAAATTGCGTCTTGTTTTGCCCCGAAGCCACAGCTTATTGTATCTGATGGCGGTGACTGGACAAAAAACAATCCTGTCGTCGAATATCCTTTCATGAAGCATATCTATAACCTCTATGGGCAGGAAAAGAATATTGAAAGTGTTCACCTTGAAAAAGAAAATCACGACTATGGCATCAACAAACGCCTGGCGATGTATCCTTTCATGGGAAAACATTTACAACTAAATATTGAAAGGATAAAAAATAAAAAAGGGGAGTTTACAGAAGAAAACGTGGTGATTGAACCTTATACGGCATTTAAAATGTTTCCATCGTTACCGGCTAACATGGCAAAATCAGAAGAAGAAGTTGATTGGTTGAAATAAAGATTTGTCTTATTCGTATTGAATGTAATTAATAGATTAGGACTTATTGGGAGCTTAGCTTTCTTAGTTTTTTAATGTATGGTGGAGGTTACAGATACAATAACACTCATATAGGAGGCGAATACCAGATAATTAGAGTTTTTGACCAAAGTTTTAAAGGTAAGTCGGGATTAAATTATTAGTTTTGCGTCGAATTTTTTATGCATGAAGTATAGCTATAAAGGCCTCAATGATAATGAGGTAAAACAATCCAGAACCAGGTACGGCACCAATGAGCTAGGCATGGCCGATCAGGAAGGTTTCTGGAAAAAACTGCTTCAAAATTTCAATAATCCAATCATCATCATATTATGTGTGGCATTGGTGCTGGTACTTACGCTCTCCTTCTTCGGTATGACGGAATGGTATGAAGCACTTGCAATTGGGCTTGCTGTGCTTTTGGCCGTATTGGTATCCACATTATCAGAACATAAAAATGAAACCTCATTTAGAAACCTTCAACACGAAGCCAGCAGGATATTGTGCAATGTATTCCGCAATGGCGCCGTGACAAAGGTGAATATAGGTGAGTTGG
>JBGSYX010000089.1:0-21499 GCA_041750735.1 Cyclobacteriaceae bacterium | reverse complement strand
AACAATAGAAAGTGTCGAATTGTGAACCCGGGTTTTTAATGAAATCTCTCCGCCTTCTTTAAGTTTTGAAATACCATGCTTTATACCGTTTTCCACTAACGTCTGGATCATCATCGGCGGCACATAAAAAGTACCGGACTTCGGGTCAATATCAAAATTTGTTTTCAACCGCTCTTCAAAGCGAATAAACTCCAGGTTAAGATAATCCTTCACGGCATTCAATTCCTCCTCGAAACTTATCAGCTTATTCCTGTTACTAACCAACGAACTACGCAGGATATTGGAAAGCTGGGTAATGGCATCTTTTGATTTGCTGGGATTTTCATCAACCAGGGCCCTGATGCTATTCAACGCATTGAAAATAAAATGAGGGTTCAATTGTGTTTTCAGATTGTTCAGCTCAATCTCATTTTTCAAGGCTTCGTATTTCAGCGCTGTATTGTACCGTTCGAAATAGTGAAAAATGATATAAAACAGGGTCCATAGGAAGTAGATAAAAAAGGTGGACAATAGGTAGACGCCTACGTTTGCCGGATCAAGATCGTAATCCATTACTAATACACCGAGAGTCGTTAATATCCCAATGTGAATGATGAAATTGGCGATGGTAATGAGCGAAATACTCAGTAGTATGCGCCAGATCACTTCCTTTATTTTAGTCTCGAGCCAACCTCGCCGGATAAGATAAATCCGGAATATATGTGTAGAAATGACGAACCAGACTGCCAGCAGAAATGCATACACAAAAGAGTAGGAATTAAAATTTCCCTGAAAATAGGCCAGCGTCATATTGATGGTGGCAAAAAGCAACCATCCGCCTATTTGAATAGACCAGTATATTCTCGTTTTATTCAACAACTCCATACTTTCGCGTCAAAGCGAATATAAGCACAGCCAAATTATTCTGCTTTCTGTTTTTATATCAAAGGACGGATAAAAGTTTAGATGGGCATAATTATATGCCACGATTAATGGTTAAACAGAAGATCGTTCATCGCCGAAATCCACTGATAATGAGGGTAATAAAAATTAAATGAAAAATAATTGACCTTTTTTTTGATGGTCGGGAACTTATTGGGGCCAATTTGAATTATACAATTGGTTAATAATTGGTTCATGGTTGTTAGGTTGTAAGCTATAAGTTTTTGGTTTCAACAAGCGCCACCTTCTCGGGTGGCGCTTTTTTTTATTCCATGCCGATTATAGTTCCGCAATAAGATACTGGCCTGTATAGCTTCGCGGTTCCTTTGCGATTTCCTCCGGTGTTCCTTCACATATTATTTCACCACCTTTTTCTCCACCTTCCGGTCCAAGATCAATAATATAATCCGCCACTTTGATCACGTCAAGGTTATGTTCTATAATGAGCACGGTATTGCCCTTTGAAACCAGAATTTGCAAAACGTCCAGCAGATGGATGATGTCCTGAAAATGCAGTCCGGTCGTGGGTTCGTCAAGAATATAAAGCGTCTTTCCTGTGTCTTTTTTTGATAACTCAGTAGCAAGTTTTACACGCTGCGCCTCTCCTCCGGAAAGGGTGGTGGCGTGCTGTCCCAGCGTAATATAACCCAAACCCACATCATTGAGCACCTTGAGTTTCCTGTGGATTTTTGGTTGATTTTGAAAAAACTCCACTCCTTGTTCCACTGTCATTTCCAACACATCAGAAATGGATTTTCCTTTGAATCGCACTTCAAGCGTCTCCCTGTTATAACGTTTGCCCTTGCAGGTTTCACAAGGCACATATACCGTTGGTAGAAAATCCATCTCTATGGTTTTCAATCCGGCGCCTTCGCATGTTTCACACCTGCCGCCCTTAACATTAAATGAAAACCTTCCGGGTTTGTATCCGCGGATTTTAGCTTCTGGCATGTTGGTGAAAAGTGTCCTGATCTCTGAAAACACTCCGGTATATGTAGCAGGATTCGACCTGGGTGTGCGGCCAATTGGCGACTGATCTACCTCTACCACTTTGTCGATGTGTTCAATTCCCGACACCTTGTCATAGCGCATAGGTTCCTTTTTTGATCCATAAATATGATGGTTCAAAATTGGATAAAGTGTTTCATGGATTAATGTCGATTTTCCACTTCCTGAGACACCGGTAATACATACCATGGTACCCAAGGGCAGCCGAAGTGTCACATTTTTCAGGTTATTGCCTTTTGCCCCGGTAAGTTCTATCCAGCTACCATTGGCCTTGCGACGTTCTTTGGGCAATTCAATGCGCAATTTGTTTTTCAGAAAATCGGCCGTAAGGCTCTCTTTTTTAAGAAACTCCTCCGGGGAGCCTTCCGCTACGATGTGTCCACCGTGAAGTCCAGGCCCGGGCCCTACGTCGAGTATATAATCCGAAGAAAGCATCATCTCCTTATCGTGCTCTACGACAATCACGGAATTGCCAATGTCGCGGAGATTTTGGAGCGATTTGATGAGTTTAAAGTTGTCGCGCTGGTGCAATCCAATGCTTGGTTCATCGAGAATATATAAAACCCCCACGAGCTGTGTACCAATCTGCGTAGCCAGCCGTATCCGCTGTGCCTCACCTCCAGAAAGTGTTTTCAGCGGTCGGTTCAGATGCAGGTAATTCAGCCCGACTTCCAACAGGAATCCGATTCTTTTGCGAATCTCCTTGAGAATTTCCATAGCAATGCGTCGCTGCTTGTCATTCATCCGGTGTTCGAGACCTTCGAACCAAGCTCCTAGATGATGAATATCCAGTGCCGCTAATTCTGCTATATTTTTCCCGTCGATTTTGAAATAAAGGGATTCCTTTTTCAATCTTGTTCCCTTGCACTCTGGACATTCCTGTACCACCATGAAATCCTTGATCCAGTCCTGAATTTTATCAGAACCTCCATCACTCTGTTTCTCGAGAAAACTGATGATACCTTCAAAACGTGTATTCCATTCCGTTCCGGGATATTTCACCGAAGCTACCGAGACCGGAACATCATCGCCATAAAGTAAAATATCAATGATTTCGTCAGGTATTTTGTGAATCGGCGTAGTGAGATCAACCGCTTTGCGGCTAAGAATGGCTTGAATTTTTTTAAATATCCATATGTCACGATATGGGCCGAGGGGCGCTATTCCACCCTTTGATATACTCAATGAAGGATCCGGAATTACGGATTACCTGGTGATTTTTTCGATCCGTCCCAATCCATTACAGGTAGGACAAGCGCCATAGGGTGAATTGAATGAGAAGGTATTTGGAGCCGGATCGTCATAGGCAATGCCAGTCTCAGGATCCATGAGGTGCCTGGAGAAATGATGCACTTTTTCCTCCTCATCCAGCACCATGATGACGCCCTTGCCTTGGGTAAGTGCATTGGCCACTGATTGGGAAACGCGGTGTTTCTCTTTCTCAGAAACACTCAGCCTGTCAACTACTACCTCGATATCGTGCGTTTTGTATCGGTCGAGCTGCATTTTCGGGGCAATATCCATGATCTCACCATTTACCCTGACTTTAGTGAATCCCGTTTTGCGTATTTGTTCGAACAGTTCGCGATAGTGCCCTTTTCGGCCTTTCACCAAAGGCGCCAGAACCACTATTTTTTTATATAGAAAATGCTGATAGATATGCGCTATAATCTGATCTTCTGACTGTCTCACCATTTTCTTTCCAGAAACATAGGAAAAAGCCTCGCCGGCTCTGGCATACAAAAGCCTCAGAAAATCATAAATCTCCGTAACTGTTCCAACAGTTGAGCGGGGATTTCGTGAAATGGTTTTTTGCTCAATGGAAATAACCGGACTAAGACCTTCAATTTTATCCACGTCTGGCCGCTCCATATCCCCGATGAAGGACCGGGCGTAGGCAGAAAAGCTTTCCATATACCTGCGCTGCCCTTCGGCGTAGATCGTATCAAAAGCCAGGGAAGATTTGCCGCTCCCACTTATACCTGTGATCACCACAAGTTTGTTGCGCGGTATTTTTACGGTGATATTTTTCAGATTGTGCTCACGTGCCCCATAGACCTCTATGGCGTCGTATCCTGTAATATCTTTTGGCTGTAGTGTCACGAAATTGCCAATAACTAAGGCTCTGTTTCAGAATTACTTTTTAGTTCCCGGATATCCGGTAAGGTGAGTGTGTCCTCATTACTAAGAGAAACACTATCTACTTCTATTTCCGACGAGTCGGTTGCATAATGTTTCGGCAGTGAAATGATGTATGACTGTCCGCGTTTTACCGTAAGTGTATTCTTTCGCAGCCACGGATTGTATCTTTTCAGGATTTTATAGTTAATATCATGATCTTCAGCCCAGTCGCCCAGGTTCGAAATGGTTGCGTCAACTTTTATTTCCTTCAGGGACTCCTCAGGATAAAAACTTTTTTCTGTTAAGTAAAACCCATATTTATCAGGGTTTTCAAAAATCATCTTAACTGCCAGGGCCCTAAACACATAACGGGACGTCTCTTCCCCAAGCAGCAGGTCGTAATAGGATGATACTCCCTGCTTAATCATAGCTTGTTCCAGCCCCCGGCGACCAATGTTATAAGAGGCGGCAGCATTTGTCCATGAACCGAACTTTTCATGGGCTTTGCGTAAATAGATTGTCGCTGCTTTGGTAGATTTAAGCTGATGATACCGCTCATCGACCTCATCATTCACTTCCAGCTTAAAGTCCTTCGCTGTTCCTTTTAATAATTGCCAAAAACCCACGGCTTCACTGGGCGATACTTTGTTCATCAAATCGCTCTCGATTACAGAGAGGTACTTCAAATCAGCGGGAATGCCTTCCGCTAGAAGAATTTTTTCCATTTGCGGAAGCCAGCGGTTGCCTCGCTTCAGAAGCATCACCGTGTTAGAATGCCAAAAAGCATTCACATGCAGCTCTCTGTCCAGTCGCTCTCGCACGTCGGGTATTTCGAGGGGGACACGCTCCCCGGCAAAATAAAGGGTATCCGGTAATAAAATCTCAGGAACTCCGTAGGACAGTTTTACCTCAGTCACACTTACCGGCTTCGGATGCATGAAGTCTGTGTAAATAAGATATCCGCCCAGCATCACAATGAGGGCGGCTAATACAATTAACACTATATTTTTCAAAATTCGAAGTTTGGAGAAAGCAAGAATTTGGAATAGAAATCATCGATGATATCCACAGCTTCCTGGGGATCATCCACGATGTGGAATAACTCAAAATCTTCTTCACTGATATTTTTCTCGGTGGCATAAACGGTTTCTTTTAACCATTCAGCAAGACCACCCCAAAATTTAGTACCAACCAGTACTATGGGAAAACGGCCAATTTTCTTTGTCTGAATAAGGGTAATGGCTTCAAAGATTTCATCAAAAGTACCAAAGCCACCGGGCATGGCAATAAAACCCTGGGAGTATCGAACAAACATTACCTTACGGACAAAGAAATAATCGAAGGTGATCAGCTTATCGTGATCGATGTAAAGGTTGTGACTTTGCTCGTGTGGAAGGATAATGTTTAATCCAACAGACCGCCCCCCTGCCCTTTTCGCTCCTTTATTTGCGGCTTCCATGATGCCGGGTCCGCCGCCAGAAATGATTCCATAACCCTGTTCCACGAGGCTGGCCGCGATTTCTTCGGTCATTTTGTAATACTTATTATCAGGATTTGTTCGGGCAGATCCGAAAATCGAAACGCAAGGGCCAATGGTGGATAGTTTTTCAAACCCACTGACAAACTCACCCATAATTTTAAAAATCGCCCAAGAGTCGTTTGATTTGATTTCGTTCCAGTCTTTCTCCTTGAAGGCCTGACGTATCCTGTTTTCCTCATCGGGCGAAAGCTCCTTCTTATGCCCTCCGTTATTGATTTCCATATGATTGTTGATTAGAGTTTGCGAAGGTAAACTTCTATTTATTGAATGTCAAAATCTATTTGATCAGCAAATTATTTAGTGCCGGCTCTAACTCCGGGTACTTAAATCTGAATCCCATTTCAAGGATTTTTTTGCATGACACGTAGTTGCCGCCGGCGATCGCTTCTGCCATTTCACCAAGTCCCAACTTAAGTAAAAACTTAGGAATGCCGGGAAGGATTAATGGCTTTCCCAACAGCTGACTTAATACTTTCAAAAAGACCCTATTCGATACCGGATGAGGCGCAACGGCATTATAAGTTCCATTAAGCATATGGTTTTCGAGCGATTCCACAAATAGTCTCACCAGATCATCGATATGGATCCAACTCATAAATTGCTTTCCATTGCCAAAAGGCGCTGCCAGTCCATAATTTACAATTGGCCGTAATCTTTTTAGCAGTCCGCCTTGATCGCTGAGAACCAAACCAATGCGAAACTTCACTACCCGTGTGCCGAGTTCTTTGAATTGATCCGCAGCGCTTTCCCAATTCTGTACAAGGTCGCTGAGAAAATCATCTGCCTGGATTTTTTGATCTTCAGTAACCAGTACATTGCCTGTATCATAACCATATATACCAATCGCCGATGCTGAAATAAAGGCAGAAGGCTTTTTCTTTCCTTTTTTTAGTTTCTTAAAAATCAAATCTGCTGAATCGATTCGACTGTTATATAATTCCTCTTTGCGTTGAATTGTCCATCGCTTATCAGCTACACCTGCACCCGCGAGGTGAATGATATAGTCAACGTTTTCCAACGCTTTTTCTTCTATAAAGTCTTTAGAAGGATCCCATAAATAAGTATCAAACTGTCCGGCGGGTGCGCGTTCGCGACTTAAATGTGAAACCGTATATCCTCTGGTAACAAGCTCACCAGACAATTGCCTCCCAACCAGGCCGGTACCGCCGGTAATAAGCACATGAGTTTTAGTTGAATTTGCAATCAATGACGTAGGGTTGAATTATATTTTACAATATAACCAGAACCCCACAATTGACTACATGGTTGCAGAATCACTGTAAATATTTGTCATTCATCAAGTTGGAATCTCTGCCCCCTTTCGAATAAAACAGGTGGTCGCTTATTTACAAATCAAAAAAAAAGCTAAGTTTCCTTAGCTTTACCAGATCGTTTTTCCTGTACAGGTTATAGCGCCTTGCTGTATTCTTTTTGCTCTTTCAGATTGCCCTGTTCGTCGTAAACTGACCATGTGCCGACTTTCTGACCGACTGTATAAAACATCAAGTAACGGAGTGTGCCTTTATCATCCCAGATTTGCCATTTGCCATCACGCTGACCATTTGCAAAATAAATCTCGCCCATTTTTATCCCAGTTTCACTCCAGTTGGTCCATTTGCCGTGTTTCTGACCATCCAAATAGTTACCTTTTTCTAGTATTTTGCCACTGGCTGCGTAAAGTGTAAAATCTCCATGCAATAAGCCGTTTTCGTAGTTGAATTCCTTCGTAGTTTGATCCTCTGACGAGGTCTGTACGAATTTTCCGGAAAGCAATTCACCGGCTTCATTATAAGTCTGACCGTTTTTTACAAAGCTGGCCTGCGCAAATGTGAGCAAAGGAACTACCAGCAGGAGGAAAATTATATATACAGTTTTCATAACTCAATGTATTAATGGTTAATAAATCACTTTAATGTTAAACCAAAATTACTATTGTGTTAAGGTAAATGCAACCTGTTAACAATAACTTAACATTGCGAGGCGCAATGTTTCGCTGGGAATTAAATGAATAATGGAGAAAAGTTGTTTAAGGATATAGCTTTACGTAGAGCTGGGAGGTAGTAAGATCGAACTTAAAAGCCTTCAGAGTATACTTATCGTAGGAGATAAAACTGATTTCGATGTCATATTCACCAACCTCCAGACTTTCGAAATTGGCCATTCCGTCCAAATCAGTGTATGTTTCTGAAGTATGACCTTTGATAAGAACCTTTGCGGCGGGTAGTGGTTCTTCGGTTGTCCCATCGACAACAAGTACCTGAACATCCACGGTGGATTTAGTAACCGGTGTGCCTTCCTCTGCGAGCACTGCTATGGAAGAAAGGAAAAAAAGTATGCAAGAAAACAGCCAATATTTCATGGTCGCAAAGCTAACGAGTTCATATGTCCTGGCATTTATGCCAATATTATGCTTATGTTAATTGAAAGGGTCGCCTTTCGGCAACCCCTCCAGATATGAACATGGAATATATTTTTACTCAGAATGTGTACCTGTAAAAAAGTGTAAAAGACCTTCCCGGCTGGAATTCACTGAATGTCCTATTCTCGGCGCCAAATGATTTGTACACGTCCTTTCTCACCGAGTCAAGAATATTGGTGACGCGGAGATTTATCCTTGAACTCTGATTTGGTCCAAAATCTTTATAAATATTAAAATTCAAACTGTGGAATGGAACCGTATAAATATCAGGCCATCGACCTGACCCTACAATAGAGAGTGTTTCTCCTTGCACGTTGTATGACAAATTTGTATTCAGTGTATTTTTCTTATTGTTCCAATTCAGATACGCATTGACTAAGTATGGCGCCTGTCCAACCATATTTCTGTCATCATCGATCTTTTCACCATCGCGTGCCCAGAGTTCGCGGTTTTGTTTTTCTGTGACGGTGTTGCCCTGAGCGTCAGTGTTTACGATGATATCATTCATATCAATAGCAGACTTCACAATCGAAAAATTGGTGCCGACGGAGAAATTTGACACAAGATTCTTCCTTACTTCCACTTCTATGCCATAGATAGTACTCGATCCGGCGTTTGTATAGGTCAACTGATCTGGGGCTGTTTGAAAAGATGTACGCTCAATATGACCTGTAAATGCCTTGTAAAACCCGGACAAGGAGAATAACTCATTATTACCAAAGTAATACTCCCACCGCAAGTCATAATTGTCGATGTTTGTTTGTTCCAGTTCAAGATTTCCGATGGTAGTGCGATCGCTAATGGGGTCGTATATCTGGGCATTGGACTTCTCCTTGAATGATGGCCGCGCTAATGTTTTATTATATGAAGCGCGAAGATTGGTTTTATCATTCAAGTCATAGACCAGGTTAACTGATGGTAGAAAATCCAGTTCATCCAGTGTTAACTCGTTTTCCAGAATGTCTCCGGTTTGATTCTGGCCTGTGTAGTACATTTTGGCAATTTCAGTTCGCAGACCAAAAATCGCCCTGAATTTTTTACCCATATATTGCTCCGCCATGGCATAAACTCCATGTGTTTCTGATGACGCCTCAAAGGAATTCACCGCATTTTCGATCTCGCTATTACGAGCGAGCAGGTGAGTACCTTCATTCGTTGTTACGGTCCAGATATTCTCCGGGTAGAAAAAGAAATCAGGATCTTCTGTAATGACAATGTTCCCCTGTTCCTTAACCCTGAAGCCATAGTCGATCACTTCAAAATCCCGCTGTTTGAATAAGGTCAATCCTCCAATTTTTAACTTATTCCTTTCCCCGTATGGATAGGACAGATCAACCTTGAAGCTTTCATTTTGCTCATCCAGATTTCGCCAGAAGTGGTTGATACCTCCACCAACTCCGGTGTTGAGTGAGTAACTGTAGCCGCTTTGGTTGCCTTCAGTATCGAATTCAGGTATTTGTTGAATTCGTGTTACGCGGAAATCAGGCTCCTCGATGATCGAATTCGAAAACGAGCCACGCCATTCCAGGTTAAACTTGCTAAAGTGATGTCGGCCGGTAAGGATTCCAGTTGATATCTGCCTCTGTGTATAAGTGAGTATATCGTCAAGAAGTGTTGAAGGATTGTCTTCAAGATCCTGCGATACCCTATTGGTTGACTGAGACAATCCATTCTGATTGTGCAGAATCATCAGGGAGAAATCGTGTTTATCATACTTCAATGCACCTGCCAGAAGTGCACTCCACAATACACCGTTGTTTCCAATTGGCCCTTGCCGCAATTGAAAACCACCCAATTCATTTACGGCGGGATTGGTGTTCTTGGCATATTCACCGAATTGGGTATTAGCATAGTATTCTGTTTCGTTTTTGTAATTCAACACCATATTGTATCCCCATGTGACTTTTGAACGATTAATCTGATTGCCATGCAGAATATTAAACCCATAATTCATGAAACTTGACTTCGTCTTTGCTGCCAAAGTTGGCTCAAATGCCCTCGTAAAATCCTCCACGATCAGACCCTGAGAGGAGGCGATGTCGGGAATGCTTCGGTCTTTATCAAGAGGTAGTTCCCTGAGACCATTATCAAATCCGAGTATATCGGTTGAGCTACCACTGTACCCCACAAAGTCATTTCGAAAATGCATATCTGGATTGTACTCTACCCCAACCAGGATTTGGGTAATTTTTTCATCAGGGAAATTTTTTGTTTCCACATCAACAAGTCCACCTGTGAAGTCGCCAATCAGGTCTGGTGTAAAGGTTTTATATACGATAACATTCTCGATAGTCGGTGTTGGGAAAATATCGATCTGAACCGTATTTCGGTCAGGATCGAGGCCGGGGATCACCATTTGATTTAGTGTGGTTTTTGTATATCGGTCGCCGAGTCCTCTTACGTAAATGTACTTACCGCCTTCAACGGATACACCTGTAACCCTTTTCATAGCAGCACCGAGATCTCCATCGCCGATCTTTCTGAAGGCTTGAGATGAGATACCATTGACAACGTTAGGGGCTTTTTTCTGAAGGGAAAGCATGGCCACTTCATTATCTTTAATTTGCTGTGCCGTAACCACAATTTCTGCTAACTCCTCTGTAATGCTGGAAAGTGTGATGTTCAAGGAAGTCGTTTTCGCGCTTTCTACATTCACATCCTTCACTGTTTGCGACTGGTAGGAAACAAATTGGAATACTATTGAATAATTCCCGGGATCGAGAGAAAGTGAATAATTTCCATCAAAATCGCAAACTACCCCGTTTGTTGTACCCTCCTGGTAAACGGTAGCGCCAATGAGACCTTCGCCTGTGTCACCGTCGTGAACTGTTCCTCTTACAAAACCTTTCTGCCCCAACGTCACTATACTCACAAGCGCCATGCAGATGATCAAAATTCCATGTTTCATATTGAAATTGTTTATTTTGGCAGCCCTAGTGCTACCCTTTAGCTAATGTTTTTCTTACTTTTTATGCACCTTTTTTAAACAGAGATAGCCTTGGCTCTAAACCCAAGGCTATCCCTATATGACTAGTGGCTAATTAAGGCAGCAATCCAGTTGACTTCGTAATTGTCCAATCGAAGACTGAAAGATCAGCTCCGGTTGCCGTAGCATCGGAAATCATTTTACCATCTGCTGCTGTTTGATCAGCACCAGGTACGGTGCATGTGGTCGTGTTATCAGCGGCTTTCGAAGAAGTGTACACCTTATTAGAATTAAATTTACAGTTTGTGAAGACCAATTTAGGTGTGGCCTGGGTCAGATACGTAAAGGCATCCGTCTTTGCGTCCAGACAGTTGTTTTGATAGCTGGCAGCAATTTGTATCCTGGCTCCACCTTTATATTTTGTAAAAACCACATTCTCAACAGTTCCCTGGGCTTTTGATTTAAAATCTGCCGCTGAACCAGCTATACTGTCCGACATACAGGTTCCATTTTTCAGGAGGAACAATCCGGCTGTGTGGGTTGTTCCTTCAGGGCCGTCGATTTCTAGTCCTTCATCTGTTCCAACAAGATCACCGTGGATTACGGCAAAATTCTCAACAGTACCGGAATAGTTTTGGTCGAGGTCAACTCCGTCATCACCCTGCCAGGTGGATATGAAGTTCTTAACATTTACGGTACCACCAAACAGTTCAATACCATCGTCAAGTGTTGCAAAAACTTCCACATTTTCAATTATTGTACCTGAGCCCACGCCACCCAGAGTAAGGCCGTTTATCTCATTACCTTCTCCTATTAAAGTTCCACCATGGCGAATCGAAACATACTTGAGAAATCCTGAATTATCGTCTGCAACGCTTCCCCCATACTGAGCATAGGGTTCATCTGCGGGAAGACCTTCGATGGTAGATTCTGTATCACCATTTCCTGCTGAGATAGGAGCTTTACCAAGTATTAGCAATCCACCCCATTTTGAATTGTCTGTTTTAGTGAGGTTTGTTCCGGCTTTTTCACCTACTTTAATATTATCGAGTATTGAGGTAAAAATTACGGGATTGGTTGCAGTTCCGTTTGCTTCAATTTTAGCACCACGTGGTATTATCAAGGCTGAAGCATTAACCCCCTGGCCTTCACGACCCTTAACTATGGTTCCAGCCTGGATGGTGATTTTTTTACCCTCATCCATAATCACCCTACCGGAAAGTTCCCAGATACGATCTGCCGTAAGAATAGTATCCTTTTTGATGATACCGGCCAGGACAACATTGGCAGGAGGCGGAGGCAACACAGTCACTTGTATTGTGGCAGAGCCTACAGCAGTTTGGGTAGAATTATCTGATATCGTAAGATTTACCTGATCAGCACCGGCCGTTGCTCCGGCTAAGTATTTTACTATGACACTGCCAGACTTTGCGTCAATTGCAGGTTCGCTGGTAATAGTTATGGCAGCCCCGGTGAGCGATGAAGCCGTTGCAGCTTTGTATCCGCCATCAGTAGTTACGTTAAAAGTGAGTGACGTTTCATTACCAGCCTGCACGCTGGTAATAGCAGAAGGGCCTGTGACAACAGGTGCTTTAGGCATCTCTTCATCTTCCTTACAGGAGATCACAAAAACCAGCATAGAGAGCATGGTTAGGAGTGTGTACTTTGTAAATTGTTTTTTCATGATGTGCATCGAATATTTTTTAGTTAAAAATTCAATGCAAAGGTGCGGCAGCACTGTTAACATGAATGGGATTGAATGTTATGGTTGTGTTAAATGAATGTGGGATGTGGTTAACTCAATGTTAAATGGCAAAAACCTAGGTATAAAATTATGCAACCAGACAAATGAAAACCCTCAAAATCGCGCGTAGGATCACATTCTGGCGTATTATCGGGCTTAATATTAAGTTAATTTTTACTTTGAGATGGGCACCCTCTGTAAAATTGCATTGATGATATCTTTCGACTTCACACCGTCGGCTTCAGCCTCATAGTTCAATATAATGCGGTGGTTCATCACATCCTGGGCGATTTCTTTTATATCTTCCGGCAACACGTACTCGCGCTCATCAAAATAAGCGATTGCCTTGGCGGCTAAGTTCAGGTTGATAGAAGCGCGCGGCGAAGCGCCGTACATGATATAGCCGGCTTCTTCATTGAGTTTATAGTCTTTTGGGAATCGACTCGCAAAGACTAACTCCACAATATATTTCTCCAGCGAGTCAGAAATCTTTACGGCATTGATTTCATTTCTTATGGCAAAAATGTCCTTTTTATTCAATACCACTGACAGCTTGGCCTCGAAACTCATATTGGACATCCGCTTCATTATCTCCAACTCTTCATGCTTTTGAGGATAATCCACGTACACTTTCATCATAAAACGATCAACCTGGGCTTCAGGCAGCGGATAGGTTCCTTCCTGCTCCACGGGGTTTTGCGTCGCCATTACTAAAAAAGGCCTGTCGATTTGAAAAGTTGTTTCGCCGATCGTTACCTGCTTTTCTTGCATGGCTTCAAGAAGGGCTGATTGTACTTTGGCCGGTGAACGGTTTATCTCGTCAGCTAGAATCATGTTGGCGAAAATGGGCCCCTTTTTTACTTCAAATTCTGACTTCTGCTGATTGTAGATCATGGTACCGATTAGGTCGGCAGGCAGGAGATCGGGCGTAAACTGCAACCGCTGAAAGTCCAGGTGTAACACATTGGCGAGGGTATTTACTGTAAGTGTTTTTGCTAGGCCGGGCACTCCTTCAAGTAATATATGACCCTGCGTAAAAAGTCCTACAAGCAGTCTTTGGATCATATATTCCTGACCGACGACTACCTTGCCTACTTCAGAAATCACTTCCTTGATTTTCTTCTGATGCTCTTTTCTTATTTCAATATTTCCCTGATCCATGAATATGTCGATAGAATTATGATTAAAACCGAGCCTGCAAAATAAATAAAAACCAATGTAAAAAAGGGCCGTTAGTCAATTTGATTTGGAAGAAGGGAACTTCATTTCAGTGGGATCATCAACCCAAATGAGATGTCCGGGAAAAATGCACCTTCGGTGACAATTCCTCCGGCATGCAGATTTACCAGGTTTTTTGCACCGATTTTTTTGTTCCAGATGATCTCCGGGCCATAGCCTGGCTGAATTTTGCTATCCGCTTCACCTTCAAACCATAACAGATGATGGTAACGACAACCAAGACCCAATCCGGTTTTTCCCAGAAAAACTCCGCCGCCAATGTTTGCCGAATTCACAACCACGGATGTTTGAACGGCAGCCGCCATATACATTCTGCTGACTCCTTTGGTAGTGAGATTGTACTGTAATTCCACCCCGAAAAGATAAATCAATCCCACTTTGGCACCGGCGAACCAATGACTCCCTGATCCCGGATGGGCTTCTGGCATATTTTTCGCCTGTTGATTTTGAGTTGAATCCTGTGATATGTGCTGACTATATAGGGATTGATTGCCGAGAATTACAAGGCAAATTAGAAATGCAATTTGCATTACAACCCACTTGCGAACGGATATACCTCCATGTACCAAGCCAGACATACTGTGTCATTTGAACGAAGGCTAAAGTTAAAGAAAAAATGAATAGCAATATGAGGTAACCCAAAAAAGCAAAGCCCGTCTTTTGAGGGCGGGCTTATGAACCAGAGTCAATAACAGATTATTTATTATCCTCTTTGTCGATCTTGCGGGTAAGGAAAAATCCCACCACCAAGCCTAGGCCACCACAAGTGAAGATCATTGCCCCGTAAGACGAATCTTCATCCAAACCCATCGTACTTAGTAAGTTGCCGAGAAATACTCCTATACCGATGCCCATAGACATCAGACCAATATTTAAAAGGAGTTTCAACCAGCCATTGCTGCCATTCTTGGATCCGGTATTGAACAAGGTAGCATCTGCGCCTTTATCGATCAGTGCCAGGCGCTCTTTATGGCGGGTTGTAAAGAAGAGGTAAACGATCCCGAACAAGGATCCGAATACGATTGCAGTTACAAAAATTTCTTCCATTGTATTATTTTTAGGGTTATAATAATTTCAACAGCTTTGACGCCCCTACTTTTAATCCGGTTACAAAAACATCATAAAAAATTTTGTAACTTTCATAAACCACCCGGCGTCTAATGGGCAATGAAATACAGGGAAGACAGCTTTTATATTGAAAAAGCACTTGCGGGAAATCTTCCTGCTTATGGAGTACTCATCGAAAAGCACTCCATGTTGGCTTACACCCTGGCGTTCAGAATTGTTAAAAACCATGAAGATGCTGAAGAAATCGCCCAGGATGCATTTATGAAGGGCTATCATTCACTCCATGTTTTCAGGCAAGAAGCCAAATTTACCACGTGGTTGTATAAAATAATATTCACGACGGCAATGTCGCGATTCAGAAAAAAGCAGCTGGAATACCAAAGCATGAGTGACAGGGAAGATCAGTTTCTCAATGAAGTAAGCGAGCCCGATGGCCTGGAACTTTTGCATAAGGACGAGCGGAAAAAAATCATTTCAGAAGCTATAAGTCAGCTGAAAGAAGATGAAGGTGTAGTGCTTACCTTGTTTTATATGAATGAAGCAAACATCAGGGAAATTGAAGAAATCACCGGATTCACTGCTTCCAACATAAAAATCCTGCTGCATAGAGGAAGGAAAAGTTTATTGATGGAATTAAAGAAATCTTTGAAACGTGAAATCGTTGATATGGTATAATACCACATATTTGATGCAAAATACGAGACCACCTGCGTGTGGCTTTCGGTCGGACCAATAAGAGCTTAACAGGATGAAAAAAGAAGAAACATATAAAGATCCATTTATTACGAAACTGTTTGCCGAAGGAGGTGAAGTACCCCCCTCAGCCCAGTTTGCTAACCGTATCCTGAAAAGGATTAAAACGGAAACCAAACAGAATACCGTCGTTTATACGCCACTCATATCTAAGAAAGCATGGCTTTTACTTACTATTGCAGGGGTTGCCATGTTTATCACGGTCTTCTTTACGTCCAAAACCCAGGCTACCACAGGTTCTGATTTTTTTGGCATGTCACTCAAATACGATTTTACCTTCCTGAAACATATGGCAGAAAAAGTAGCCATGTCATTTGAATTTGGTCCGGTCATGAAAACTTCCCTTTTCGCTATGGCTGTTTTCATATTTATTCAATTGATCATTCTGGAATGGCGTAACCGTTCAATTTTTAAATAGTCCGGAAATCCGCTATTTATTTTTTGACTATAATGTTAGCAAGCCAAAAAAAATACAGATTTCGAATAAATTTCAGTTTCCAACTTCGAATCATCAAAAACCCAGTTGAGTATTGAAATTCTGGTCATTGGAATTTATTCGATTTTTGTCATTTGTTATTTTTTTCCAAAGGATCTAGACTATGGACTGACCCGAATTGTTGTTTTATTGCGCTTAATCCCGAACTTCGCCATCCTAAGAACCGTTAATCGTTGAGGTAAATCATACCGGCGAATATTAACCGCGTGGACATTTTACTTTGTAACAAAACAATCGCTGATAATCCGGCAAAATCAATCACACTTGAAAACCATTCAAAAAACTTCCCTGCTCGTTCTTTTTTGGCTGTTGTTGAGTTACCAGGGATTTGCTCAATATGGTAATCTTGAAGATAAGGATGCAATAAGACTGACTCGCCAGGCGATCGATAGCATCTATAACCTTAATTTCCGAGCTGCTGACAAATTAATCCACGAATTGGATGGCCGTGTCGGAGGTTATCCGGGGGTGTTGCTGCTCAGGGCATTTTACATGAGCTGGAAATTCAGGCCCATTAAAAAGGATCAGCAGGCGTTTGTCGATTTTGAAAAACTTCTAAATAGGTCCGTCTCCCTATGCGATAGTCTGTTAGCAATAAACCAAAACGACCCGGAAGCCACGTTTTTTAAACTTACCTCTCATGCCTATCTGGCACAGCTGTACTCCGACAATGGCATGAATATGAAAGCCCTTGGCGAAGCCAAGGAAGCCTATAATTACATGAAGGCAGGGTTTGACATGGTTGACCAAAATCCTGAATTCTATTTTCCGTGCGGCATCTATAACTATTACCGGGAAAAATATCCGGAGGAAAACCCGTTTTATAAATCCTTCATCTGGTTCTTCAGAAGCGGAGATAAAGCAGAGGGTATCGATATGCTGAAAAGAGGAAAGGACACTGCGTTGTTTGATAATATTGAATGCATTACATACCTCTTTCATATCTACCTAAGGTATGAAAATAACCCATCAATGGCTTTACCGTATGCCAGACATCTGAAAGAGAAATATCCTAAGAACCTTGTTTATACATCCCATTTTATAGAAAACTCAATAAGGATGAACCAATACGCCGGACTAGAAGCGCTCGTTGGAAAATTGCTGGATAGCGAGATGACGTTTTACGAATACCTGGGTGAAATTTATGCCGGTTATCTCGCGGAAATGGTAGAGAAGAATTACCCAAAGGCCATTGAGCATTTTAAAAAGGCCGACAAGCTGGGAAATATGGATAATGTACGTGTATCAAATTATGACAGCATACTTTTTTATGGAATGGGACGTACATACAGGAAAATGGGACTTGAAGATTTAGCTCAACACAGCCTTAAGCAGAGTGTAAAAAACGCGGAATATAAAGCTTATAGGTCATCAGCGGAGGAATTACTTCATAATTAATCGTATTTACTAAACCTATATTGGCAATTGCTGGTTTTTTAATAATCCGGGATTACAATCTGGTGTAAATGAACATAAAAAGAAAGGTCATTGTCGTAGGTGGTGGATTTGCCGGGATTCACATGATAAGAAAGTTGAATACCGTTCTTTTTGACGTATTACTTATCGATAAGCTAAACTACCATCAATTTCAGCCATTGTTTTACCAAGTGGCTACATCTCAGATCGAGCCTTCCAGCATTTCATTCCCACTAAGGAATATTTTCAAACGGAATAAGCGTGTGCAAGTAAGATTGGCGCAGGTCTTGAGTGTGGTGGTGGAAAACAATTATATCAACACATCCATTGGTGGTTTTCACTATGACATCCTGGTAATTGCTATTGGGTGCAAAACGAATTTTTTCGGGAATGATACCCTCAAAAAGCATTCATTTACTCTAAAAACAACCTATGAGGCAATTGCTATAAGGAATCACATCCTACAGACATTCGAAAACATCATTTCGGCTAATGAAACTGAGAAGGAAAGTCTGAATAACCTGGTGATAGTCGGAGGTGGACCCACCGGGGTAGAACTCGCCGGAGCTTTCGCAGAAATAAAGAAATTCGTTTTACCCAAGGACTATCCAGATATAGATTTTTCGAAATTCCAGATCATTTTAATCGAAGGCAGCCAAAACACGCTCAACAGTATGAGCAACCTCGCTAAGAGAACCTCAAGTAAATACCTGCGAGATCTTGGTGTCACACTTCGCACAAGTACCATTGTGAAGGATTATGATGGACATACATTAATTCTAAATGATGGGAGTTCCATAAAAACAAAAACAGTCATTTGGGCTGCTGGGGTCAAGGGAAATTCCTTGATAGGATTGCCTCCATCCTGTGTTATGGCAAATAACAGGATCATCGTTGATAGAATCAACCGGGTAAAGGATTGTCAGAATATCTATGCTATTGGTGATATTGCCTACATGGAGACCCCCTTATACCCACAGGGCCATCCTCAGGTAGCCAATGTGGCCATTAACCAGGCAAAAAACCTCGCTAAAAACCTCAACAGAACTATCCAGGGAAAACCCACGAAAGATTACGAGTACAGGGACCTCGGCTCCATGGCTACTGTCGGAACCAACAAAGCTGTTGTTGACTTGCCTTTCATCAGGTTCAAAGGCTATTTTGCATGGCTGGCATGGACCTTTTTACATTTGATGCAGATTCTCAGCGTTCGGAACAAACTGATCATATTTATCAATTGGGCATGGGCTTATATCAATAAGAATACGTCGCTCGGGCTTATATTAAAAAAGCCCGATGATCCTGTTGAATAATATTGGGATTTTTATGATCTCTTGTTTTTAACTTTATTTGCAGCCCAAAAACTACCATCGTGAAAATCATCGACATACTGAAAAAAGAAAAGCCTGCCTTTTCATTCGAGTTTTTTCCACCGAAAAACTTCTCGTCCATTCTTGAGTTGGGCATCAATATCGGCCAGCTCATGACACTGGACCCATCTTTTGTTTCGGTTACCTACGGCGCGGGCGGCTCCACGCAATCTGCCTCATTCGACCTGATCGACTATATAAACAATAAAATTGGGCTTCCGACCATGGCGCATTATACCTGCGTGAATGCGTCGGCTCATAAAGTAAAGGATGACCTTGATCACCTTTACGAAAAAAACATCCGAAACCTCATCCTGCTGCGGGGTGACCGCCCTGTAAGTGATGGAAAATCAGTAGAATTCCAGGGAGACTTCCGGCATGCCAGCGACCTGATAAAGTTTGCTGCTGCATCCGACAGGTTTTGCATAGCAGCAGCCGGATATCCGGAAGCACATCCTGAATCTACCTCTATGGATGCTGATATTGAATTCATGAAGTTGAAAGTTGACGGTGGAGCTCAATTCATTGTGACGCAGCTTTTTTTTGATAACAGCTACTACTTTGATTTTGTGAAGCGGGCCCAAGAAGCTGGAATAATGGTCCCGATTATCCCGGGCATCATGCCGATTACGAACTTTAAGCAGATCAAAAAATTCTCGGAGATGTGTGGCGCGAGTATTCCGGAGCCTTTGGTTCAAAAACTGGAACCCTATCAGGATGATCTGAAACACACTTATGACATTGGGGTTGACTATGCGATTCAACAATGTCGCGAGTTACTGGCAAACGGCGCTCCGGGTTTGCATTTTTACACGCTCAATAAATCGCGAGCCACTGTGGATATATTCTCTACACTGAAATAGTCTGACGGAATATTTATAATGCGTGAAAGCCGTTTTTAGGGAAACGAAGTGTGAAAGTACTTCCCTTGCCGGGCCTGCTTTCCACTGCGATTTGCCCGCCATTTTTCTCTGTGAATTCCTTGATGAGGTACAGACCTAGTCCCGTGCCCTTTTCGCCTTCTGTGCCAGGGGTCGATATATTTTTTATACTGAAAAGATCCTTTTGTTTTTCTTCGTCAATACCAATACCGTTGTCCGTGATAAACAGTTCGATGTAGTCGTCGCCGATCCGCTGGCCTGCCGAGATTGTGCCCCCTTTTGGCGTGAACTTGATTGCATTAGACAGTATATTACGGAGGCTTATATTCAGCATTTCCTCATCAGCAAGAATTGCAGCGTTTTCCTTTATATCGATTGACAGATCGATGTTTTTAGCTGCAATTGCATCTGCTGTTGCCATAATGTTATGATCCAGCAACTCCTTAATATCCACCTTTTTTGGCTTGACTTCAAAGCCTTGCATCAAACTTTTGGACCAATACAACATGTTTTCCATAAATGCAGCCGTATTCCGCATTTCTCCCTCAAGCCTGGCCGTATGAACTTTATATTCTTCGGCAGTAATGTGCTCCTTTCTCGACATATCAACCATGGCGATGAGTTTGTTTATTGGTCCACGTAGATCGTGAGAAAGGATGGAAAAAAGCTTGTTTTTTAATGCGTCAGCTGTTTCAAGTTCTTCTTTTTGCTGAAATACGATTTGGTTTTTGATGAATATATTTCTTCTGGCCCTTTCTATAAGATACGCTACAGCCATGCTAAGTGCACCATTCACCAAAACCGCCACAGACTGTGAAATCCAGAAATCATTAGGTGAAATGACATAAACGAATATAAAATAGGAGATTTCTATAACAGCCAGGAAGATCATGGCATTTAAAAACCGCAACCCACCCATGGTGACGACAAAAAACACCACCGATATCACCGAATTCGGAAATGTATAGCCTTGATAAGGAATCAGTGACATTCCGATGAAATAACTATAGATAAAAATATAGTCTATAAATAGAAGTGTATGCTGAAACATACGATGTTGTTCCGCCATAAATTGCTTACTAAGCAAATAGCCGGCAAAGAGTATAATCGCTAAACAGCCACGCATTAAAAGCGGACCTTCCCACTCCCCGATTTTTACGTAATCACTAAATACCAGTAATAAATTGACGACGATGGCTGCGACAGTCATTACTTGAAATGCCTGTTGGTCGTAATGGAAGGAAAATATCCTGAACGAGTGCTCTGTCTCTTTTTCCGGAAAACGGAGAAAGATCTTGTTATAGTTATATGATTCCTGACCGACCAATGGATTAAAAATTCTGGTTATACATTTGGAAATTTGTACTCAGCCTCATGGCAGATGTGCGTTGTTGTTTAATGTCCGTTCAATAAAACGCTATCATGATGTCATATCATGATGCCATGTGGTGGAAGTCAGGAATCCGAATATCTTACAATTATGCTAATTAACAAAGGTGACCGTGCACATTTTAGAAAAGACTCTTTTCGTTTTACTGTTGTGGAAAAATAGGATATCACAGCTGGCTTTTGTAATGATCGAAAAAACCCAGCATAT
>JBGSYX010000088.1:0-71052 GCA_041750735.1 Cyclobacteriaceae bacterium | reverse complement strand
TCAATTTGTTTGGCTTCGGGCATGTTGCCCAAAATAAATTCAGCATTTGTATAGCCTATTTTCAAAGCGTCCTGCGCATTTACTGCAAAACCTGTTGCAAAAAAGGCAAGAATAAAAATCCATTTCGTTTTCATCTTTTTTAAAAATTAGTTTAAATCATTTTACTGTATCGTTTTCATCACCGTATCCGAGTTCCTCAAGCACATAATCTGTGTAATCGTGCGTCGGATCGGTGTATATCATTACCATATCTGCGGCCTTATCAAATACAAACTGCAACCTATGGGCTTTGCTCACTTTTTCCGTTGCTTCAAAAACTTTTTCCAGCACCGGCTTCATCAATTCCTTCTTCTTCAGGAAAAACAAGCCCTCATAACCAAAGACCTTGTTGTTATACTCCTTCACTTCTTCTTCCTTCGACTTTATTTCAGCAAGTCGCTCTTCCTTCATTTCCGCCGTTAATAACACTTCTTCGGCCTGAAGGGTACTGTACAAACCATCGATCTCCTTATACATCTGCCTGATCTCGTTTTGCCAGCTTTTAGAAAGCTGATCAATTTCCGATTGAGCTTCCATGTACTCCGGCATTTTGGAAAGAATGTAATCCGAGTCGATATATCCGAATTTCTGGGCAACAACAATCTGGCCAAAACCAGTAATGAGCAGCAAAAGTAAGAATATTTTTTTCATTCTTATAAATTACCTGAATTGTTGGCCTATGGAGAAGTGGAACTGTCCGCCGCTTGGTTCGTTTTCAAATGGAAGCGTGTCAAACCCATAACCCCAGTCTATTCCAAGCAATCCGAACGCCGGCATAAAAATCCTGGCCCCGAATCCAACGGCACGATAATTATCAAATGGGTCGAAATCCTGAAGGGAATGGAAATTGTTACCTGCTTCAGCAAAGCCCAGTACATAGATCGTCGACGCAGCTCCGGTTGTTATGGGATAGCGCAACTCAAAAACGAATTTATCATAGGCAACCCCGCCAGTCAAACCATACTTTTCAGGAGGCAGTCGCAGTCCATATCCCGGCGGTGTAACCCTGTTATCTTCATATCCTCTGAGTGCGATAAGATCATATCCCACAATCCAATTGTTTGCTCCTGAAAGTCCGCTTCCTCCCATCTGGAACCGGTCGAATGGCCCGGTGGGGGCGTAGTCGGAATAAGTGCCAATAAAGCCGAGGTGAGCACGGGCGCTGAAAACAAGGTTGCCAAATAATTTCTGATAATAGGTGGCATCAAACATCCATTTGTGATATTCTACCCAACCATAAAGTTCTTCTTCTGTAGCATCATCGTAAAAGGTGGGTTCGCGGAAGAGCGAATATGGCGGCGTGAGGTCAATGCTCAAAGAAAGACTCGATCCTTCACGAGGAAACATTGGATTATCGACACTGTTTCGGGCAATAGTGAAATTGTATTTCAGGTTTCGGGCGGTACCGGTAGAGAATCCGATCTGACTATTACCGGATGAAGTGAAATTATCGAAAACATATTGGGTAAAAGAAAATGTATTGGACATGGTAAAATAATCATCCGGCCATTTGAGCCTTTTTCCCAATCCGGCGCTAATTGTATTCATGACCATACCGCCATTGTACACTAACTGACCTGTTGAAGAAAAGTTTTGACTGTTTATAACAGAACGATTCAATCCTATGGTAAGTGAATTGGGTTTTTTGCCGCCCAACCAAGGCTCTGTGAATGTGAGCGAATAATTCTGATACACCCTTCCATTTGCCTGTACGCGGAGGGCTAATCGCTGGCCATCACCTACTGGAAGCGGTTTCCATGTTTTAAGGTTACCAATATTTTTCAATGAGAAGTTATTGAATACAAGCCCTACAGTGCCAACGAAACCGTAGAATCCACCCCAGCCACCGGAGAGTTCCACCTGGTCAGACGGCTTTTCAACAAGACTATATTCGATATCCACAGTACCATCGGCCATATTGGGAACCGGGTTCATGCCTATCTGTTCCGGATCGAAATAACCGAGCTGTGCCAGCTCCCTGTTCGTCCGAATAAGCAGTGATCTGTTGAAAAACTGCCCCGGGATGGTGCGGATTTCACGAAGGACCACATGGTCGTTGGTGCGGTCGTTGCCGGTGATGATGATTTTATTGATTCGCGCCTGTTCGCCTTCGTAAACGCGCATTTCAATATCGATAGAATCATTGTTAATCCTAATCTCGACCGGGTTACATTGGAAAAATAAGTATCCATAATCCATGTACAGTGCGCTAATATCTTCGCCATTTGGATTGAAGGTGAGCTTTTTCTGGATCAGCTCCATATCATAAATATCACCTTTCTTCACACCCAATACCCTGCTTAATACATCATCATTATACACAAAGTTACCGCTCCAGGTCACATCACCGAAATAGTACTTATGGCCTTCCTCTACTTTTATATTGATGTTTATTTCATTGTCCGCCGCGCTATATATCGAATCTGAAATCACGCGCGCATCGCGATAGCCCTTGCTATTGTAGTATTCTATGAGTTTTTCCTTATCGGTTTTAAACTCGTTTTTCTTGAACTTGGAAGGCTTGAAGAAGTTGACATTTACGCTTTCGCCAAGGTAGGCCTTGATGTCTTCCATGCTTGTCCTGTTGGGATTTGTAAAGAAATTCCAGGTGCTTTTGGGGGTGGTTTTTTTGGCTAAATCCCAGGTATCCTTGAAAATATCGAAACGCAAACGCTCATTCGTCTTTTTGAATTTTCCGCGGAGTTTATCATCCGATATTTCTTCATTACCCTCAAAACTTATCCGGTTTATGTGCACTTTGGACAGTTTGTTCACAACGATGTTCAACGAAACGCCATTGGTAATAATAGAATCTCGTACCTGCTCTATTTCTACCTTGGTGTTCAGAAAGCCTTTTTCAACAAAATATTTCTTTACAGTGAGTTCGGCATTTTTTATTACCGCATCCGATACAATTTTTCCTTTGATCAAATCCAGATCTTCCTTCAGCTCACCCTCCTGGGTTTTATTGATTCCTTTTAAAAATATACGTGCAAGTCGTGGGCGCTCCTTCAATTCAAGGACGAGAAAAACCTTGTCACCTTCCACTTTACTGATGTAAAGGGCTACATTTCCGATAATACCTCGATCCCAGAGTTTTTTAATGGCATTGCTCGTGGTCTGGCTGGGTATTTTTATTTTATCGCCAACCTTCAGTCCGGAAAGGGAGATAAGCGCGTTTTTGTCGATCGTCTCCAGACCGATGACGGTAATCTCGGCAATTTCAAATTCGCGGGGGTTTGCATAGCTCAGGGCAATCTTTCCGTCACTTCCTAAAGTGGAGTTGGTTGTGGATGGAGCAGTATTGCCTAGTCCGAGGCGAATCTGCGAAAACACCTTGGCGTGTTGCGAGAGCAACAGGATTAAAAGAATAAAGAGCCTAAACCGCTGTATCAGTAACTTTTCCAAATCTTCTTTCTCGTTTTTGATATGAGGCTATGGCTTCTAAAAGATGCTTCTTCCTGAAGTCTGGCCACAAAATATCAGTAATATATATTTCGGTATAGGCTATTTGCCAAAGCAGGAAATTGGATATCCTCATTTCTCCGCTTGTACGTATGAGCAATTCGGGATCAGGTATGCCCTTTGTGCAAAGATAATCCGAAAAGAGATCACTATTTATATCTTCCTCGTCTATCGATCCATTTTTAACATCTTTTAACAAACGTTTTACCGCTTCGATTATTTCCCAGCGTCCACTATAGCTGATGGCAATGATCAGATTGAGGCCTGTGTTGTGCTTTGTCAATTCAATACTTTCGGCTAATTCGTTCCGGCAGTTTCGGGGCAGTAATGGCAAATCGCCAATGGCGCTTAGACGTATATTGTTTTTTGTCAGGGTCGCGGTTTCTTTTTTGATTGTCGAAACGAGCAACTCCATCAATCCTTTTACTTCCGATTTTGGCCGGCTCCAGTTTTCTGTCGAGAAAGCATAAAGTGTAAGGTGTTTTATTCCGAGTTCAGCGCATCCCTCTGTTGTTTGCCGTACGGCTTCAACGGCGTGCATATGACCAAACAATCTCCTTGCTCCTTGCTTTTTCGCCCACCGTCCATTGCCGTCCATAATCACGGCAATGTGTTGAGGGAGATTTTGCATGTCAATATGGTTTTCCATCATTTAGACATAAATCGAAAATGGGAGTGCAAAATTGGTTGTTTTTTTTGGCATTGGAAAGGAATATATCTCGGGTTGTCAATAAAAGTCGTATGGGCATGGAATATCCCAGAAGATATAGCTGATCGATATGCCGACGAAATTGTACCAGTCGGTATCGTATTTGTTGCCATATTGGTAGTTTTTATTGGTGATGTCTCCATCGGAAAATCCATCAATCCTATCGAAAAATAGTTTGCGTATTCCTACTTCAAGGTTTAACACGATGTATGGATTCACGGCATATTTTATCCCTCCGCCAAACGGCAAGGACATTTGAAGACGGCTGCTGCCCTGTAAATCCTGGTCTCCCCCTAAGAACACAAATCCCCCCAAGCCAACAAACATGTAGGGCGACCAACGAACCCTCACGTGTTCTGCCTTGAAATCGAGGAAGTTGTATTCCATTATTGCGGCGGCTTCAATTAGTCCAGAGTGGAATGAACCGGCTCTTTTGGCACCAAATGGATCGATTGGATTTTCATCGGTTCCACTCAACCAGCCCCCGGTAATGCTGCCGCGTGCACTGAATATGTTGTCGAGATTGCGTTTGTAATAGGCTACAAGCCCGGGTTTTGCATTTTCTACATGATATCCACGCATCAGATCGCCGGCATAGTTAAATGCTCCAACTCCAACTCCAAATTCATTTTTTTGTGCCAGAAGTATTGATGGAAATAGAATCAGGAAGAAGGAGAATCTGCGAATCAACGTGATTGATTTAATGGTTGAAACAAAATTGCAACGACGAAATTGCACTTTTAATTTGAGATAATGTAGGAAATTTTAAAGGAAAGTGAACTGATCAAGTCGTATGTAGGACCGCCACGGGTAGCATTTTCATGTCCAAAACCTTCAAAAACATGATACGTTTTGCCATCATACTTAGATACGTAGCTGTAGGGTTCCGTGTAATCGTTGATTAAATCCCAATCACGTTCTTCTCCTTTTAAGGAGGAGGTTTGTTCTTTGGATCTGTCAGACATTATTCTTGCCAGGCCGCTGTCGAGAGCGCCAAGGTCTACATATTTTTCACCAATGTCATCGATATAATCTGAGAGGATATACGTCAAGGAAGCATCAATATACAAATCGGTTCGATAACCAAGTCGAAATCTCATTCCTAAACCCACCGGAATACCTACCTGAATACTGCTGTATTTTTTTACTCCGGTTTCAGGATTGTTCTGTCCTTCAGTGCCCAGTGGCCGTAGCGGCACCCAGTCACCGGCATTGGTATAGATTGTATCGTTAGGGATTTTTGCCATTGGATTGCTATAATAGACTGAGACGCCGGCATTAAGATATAAATTGAAATCTACCCGCTTGAAATATTCAAACCTGTCATTTAAAATCATATAATTACCACGAGCTGTGAATCCGATCAGGTCATTCCTGAAACTGAGGTTCCGGACATATTTTCTGGTGCTTCCACCATCTGCCGGTGAGATATTGAAGTCGTCGCCAATAATACGGGCATAAAAAAGATCGCCGGAGAAACTAAACGGCGCCTTCCAATTGTAGTTGACGAAAGCAGAAAAACCCGGCCGGGTCACTTTCAAGGCATTGACGATGAAGTTTTCTTTTGGAGTTAGATCGCCGAAATAGGTACTCAATGCTGGCCCACCTCCTACCGTGATGTACCTTGAGCCTTTTGTAGATTGGTCATACCAGTCACTACTGGAGTGATTTTTCCGTTGATATTTAAAGGATGAGTACTGGCCGAATGAGCAGTTGGCGAATAGCATGAAACACCAGGCAATTATGATCGTCTTTGTATTCACATCATTTAATTTTGTTGAGAATATACGAAATTTTAAAACCAGACATCAAAAACGTGTCGTTTGCTGAACCACCTCTGGCGCCGCCATCCTGGCCATATCCTTGAAACACCGTATATCTGTTGCCATCATATTTTGAAACGTATGTTATAGTTTCTGTATTAGCGAGGATCAGTTCTTTATCGCGTTCTTGACCAGACATGATGGAGTACTGTTCCTGTGACCGGTCTGACATCGATTTTGCCATGTCTTCGGACAGGGCGCCAAGATCTACATATTTTCCACTCACATCATCAATATAGTCGGTGAGTAGCAAGCGGTAATTCACTTCAAAAAACAAGTCAAGTCTTTCATTGAGTTTAAATGCAAATCCACCTCCGAAAGGAATGGAAAACTGAATGCTGCTATAAGGTTTCAGTTCGTAATGTTCACTATGCTGACCCTCCGTGCCCAGCGGCCTCAAGGCCACCCATTCACCTACATTGGGGTAGCGCTCGCCGTTGGGTTTAAAATCCGGTACTTTGCCTTTTGGATTATGGTAAAATACACTGATACCGGCATTGAAATAGATATTGAAGAACTTTCTTTCCCTGTAATCCAGATAATTTTTAAATATGTAGATCCGCGGGCATACTGAAAAATCCAGGATATCATTGCGAAAACTCAGGTTGCGGATATACCTGCTTTGCGCAAGCGGATCATTTGGATCAGCCGAAGTAAAGTCGTCACCCGTGAGGCGGCCATAAAGCAATTCTGCCCTAATGCTCATACGAGGACCATAATGGTACTGTATAAATCCGCTGATTCCAGGTTTTATTTGGCTGATGTCCGTACTGAGAAAATTTTCTGCAGGCGCCAAATCGCCATAATAAGTCAGCAGGCTGATACCCCCTCCGGCAGACACGTAGCGCAGCCGTTTGAAGTCCTTCTTTTTAACCCGAAAGTTCTCCATTTTGGCACTGTAGCCGGGTTTCTGCTGTGGCCCATCATTTTGACCAAACAGCAGCGCAGGCGCTAGTGTGAGAAATAAAACAAACGGTATAAAAATTTTCCACCTCATCTTTTATCAATTTCTGGCATCAAGACCCCAGTTCAATTTGGTGCGGAGGGTTTTTACAAAGCTATACCCATCCGGTTTTATAAGTTTAGCCATGAAATTTTCACGCTTCACTTCGAGCCGCGTACCTGTCGGCACTATACTCGAGCGGGAATCAAGTGATACCATGAAGTAATTGCTGCGGCTTTCTACTTGCAGAGTAATAACACAGGCATCCGAGACTATAAGCGGCCGGACGTTCAGGTTGTGCGGACTTACCGGCGTAAGGATGAGATTGTTCGAGTGCGGCATCACTACGGGGCCGCCACAACTGAGCGAATAACCCGTGGAACCAGTAGGTGTAGAGATAATGAGACCGTCGGCCCAGTATGAATTCAGAAATTCTCCATTGATGGAAGCATGAACAGTGATCATGGATGCAGTGTCTTGTTTCAATACGGTGACTTCATTGAGACAAAAATTTTTGCCTTGAAAAAGGTCTTCCTCAGTTTCAATTCTCAATAAAGCTCTGGTATCAATTTCATAGTTACCCTGATCTATGCTAGCCAATGCTTCGCCTACCATATCCTTGCTTACCGTAGCGAGGAATCCCAGTCTGCCCGTATTTACGCCGAGTATTGGCTTTTCTGAGACTCCAACCTGCATGACCGTTTCCAAGAGTGTACCGTCGCCGCCGATGCTGATCACAAAGTCATAATCGGCAAATGAACTACCGGGCATATAAATATTCCCTTTTTCCAGATCAATACCATGCTTCAATGCCTGATCGGCAAATTTGGATGAAAGAAAATATGAATGGCCTGATTTTTCAAGGAGGCTGAGGATGTCCTCGATAATAGGTCGGGTATTTTGATTGAGTATATTTCCGTGGACAGCAACCTTCATTACAAAAGATTTTATTTGTCGAAGATAGGAAATAGAGGTAGAATTAAATACTTAAAAAATTCAGAAGGTTGTCCAATCGCTCCCTTTCTGTGGACATGTTGGAGCTATTATGGAATTTCGCCACTATTTTATGGCCGAATCGTTCAAGGGTGGCAATAACGGTTGTCAGATCTTCTTTGTTGATTTTTAGGGTGAGGTGCATGATTTCAGCGTCGTAGGTATCCTGGCTAAGATAAAATCCAAGAATCTTGGCGTTGTCCGATTCAACAAGCCTGCTAATCTCTATCATCGAGTAATCGATTAGTCTTGTTTCCAGCACGAGGATTCCTCCGTGTCCCTGGATTACTAGTGTTTTGGCAAATGCGCGGAGCGTATCCAGATGACTGGATACTCCCATGTATTCACCATCTTCATCTATTATGGCCACCAGATCGGAATTGCATTCCTTCGAAAGCCGGATAATATCCAGGAGATGCTGGCCCTCGTTCACGTAGCAATTTTCACAGATCAACTTGAATTCTGCTATTTTCCTGTTGAGGTCGTTGCCTTCGAGAATGATGTCTTCGGAGATTAACCCTTTGAATTTGCGGTTTTCTATGACCGGAAGCTGATTGGTTTTCAACTCCTCCATCCAGATAATCGCCTTCTCTGCTGAGTCGGTCAGTTTCAGGGCAGGGATCATTTGATTTATCAGTTCTTCGGCAATCATCCGGTTACAGGTTGTTCAGTAAGGAAACCACTCAGTAATTTGTTGAATTTTTCCGACTGCTCCATCATGGGAGCATGGCAACATTTATCGAGAAACTTCAATTTGGAATTCGGTAATAAACGGTTGAAATCATGCGCCACCATAGCGGGGGTGATGGTATCATTCAAACCCCAAACCAACAAGGTTGGCACTTTAATCAGCGGCAGTTCATTGGCCAAATTGTGTCTTTGAGCCGATTTGGCAATAGCCACAATATTCAGACATTTCGGGATACTTTTGGTAGTTTCAAAAATATCTTCTATATATTCTTCGGTAATACTTTTCGGATCGTAGAAAGTATGTTCAGCGCGTTCTTTCACATATTCATAGCTCCCTCTTTTCGGAAAGGAACCCCCCATGGAATTTTCAAACAATCCTGAGCTACCCGTAAGAACAAGTTTCGACACATTTTCCTGGTGCTTTAAGGTATAGATAAGAGCCACATGACCGCCAAGCGAATTGCCCATGAGGTTCAGGTGACGCAGGTTTTTTAGTTCGATAAATTCTTCCAGATGTTCTACTAAGGCATCGAGGCCTACCTTTCGAAAAGGCATATCGTAAATCGGGAGCATTGGAATGGTGATCCGGAAACGATCCTTGAATTCATCGATTACGGTATCCCAATTACTCAAGGCGCCAAAAAGCCCGTGAAGAAGCACGAGATTTGGCCCGGAACCCTCCTCAATAAATTTGAATTTGCCTTGTTGATGCAGGCTATATGGCATAGTGAATCAAGGTTTTGTGGGAAAAATAGTCTTATTTGTTGTATAATTCAATTTTGACCGAGACATATATTTTTCCAGTTATTCAAAATGTTCAGTCCAAAGTCGGTCAGATAAGCCTCTGGATGGAATTGCATACCATATACAGGGAGGTTTTTATGCCGGAAAGCCATGATTTCATCATCTGTTTTAGCTATTACTTCCAATTGCTCCGGTAAATGCTGACAAATCAATGAATGATACCGAACAACACGAAACGACTTCGGAATGTTATGGAAAAGCGCATCGCCGTCATGGTGAACTATGGAAGTTTTTCCATGCATAGGCTTTTTAGATTTTGCCGTAACACCCAGAAAATGGACCGCAATTGCCTGATGCCCCAGACAAATACCGAGAATCGGCTTTTTCCCAGAGTAATAATCAATGATTTGCAATAGTTTTCCCGAACGTTCCGGAACACCGGGCCCGGGGGATAAAACAACTGCATCATATTCTTCGGAAAAGAGCTCGTCATCGGGGGCCAAATTTCTTTTTACAGAGACATTGAGCTGAAGCTGTGCAAGATAGTCGGCAAGATTATAGGTAAAGGAATCGAAATTGTCGACCAACAAAATCAAGAGATAAAGCTTTTAAGCAAATCGCGTATGGTATCGATAAAAGTGTCAATGGAAGGAAATATGGTGGCAATGAAATTCTTAATACCAAAAAGGGTATCATTGATCAATGGAATAATTTTAGAATCGTGAAATGACTCTTGAATTACATGGATTTCAAGAATATTGATCACCCAGATCATGATACCAAATGCGATGGCCATTTTAACCAGGCCAATGAAGGCGCCAGCAAAATTATCCACAACACCGAGAGGGGTCCAATCGATGGATTTTTTAAGGACTTTTCCGACCAGGTTTACAAGGATGATGATAACGACGAAGATAAAGAGAAAGGCTGCAAATGGAAGAAAAGCGCCAAAACCATCCCAAACCTTGGCCAGGCTTTCCATTCCAATATGGAGTAATTTCAGGCCTCCAATAATGGCAAGTATAAAAGCAACGATACCGATTAGCTCAATGATAAATCCCCTCTTGTAGCCATTATAGGCTCCGATGATGAGAAAAATTGCAATGATGATATCCGGAATATTCACCGCCCTATGCAAGGAGTTTTTTCACAATTTCGGAGATCGCTTTTCCGTCTGCGCTTCCTGCGAGTTCTTTACTGGCAATACCCATCACTTTGCCCATATCTTTTATGGAGGTAGCGCCAACACGGGCCACGATATTTTGTATCATTTCGGTAAGCTGAGCTTCTGAAAGTTGTGCAGGCAGATACCGGTTGATTACCTCTACTTCTGCCTGTTCTGCGTCAGCGAGATCGTTTCGGTTTTGCTGGCGAAAAATCGCAATACTATCCATGCGCTGCTTCACAGCCTTCTGAAGAATTTTTACTTCTGCTTCAGCGTTTAGTTCAGTAGCTGCACCCTTTTCAGTCTGTGCCAGAAGGATCATGGATTTGATAGCACGAAGAGCCCGTAGGTCATCTTTGTTTTTTTCAAGCATAGCCTTTTTCAAATCAGCCTCTATTTGTTCTTTTAAACTCATGATTAATATCCTTATCTTGCCGCAAAGTTATTGAAAATTCATGCAGGAATGACCCGACTTAGTGTAAATATTAACAAGATCGCAACGCTGAGGAATGCCAGGGGAGGTCATATTCCCGATGTGGTGAAAATGGCCATTGATTGTGAAAAATTCGGAGCCGAAGGAATTACCGTCCACCCGCGACCGGATGAGCGGCATATCCGCTACAGTGATGTTCTTGAGTTGAAGAAGGTTGTCACTACTGAATTTAACATCGAAGGTTATCCGGATGAACGATACCTCGAACTTGTAGAACGGGTCAGGCCCCATCAAGCCACGCTGGTTCCCGATCCTCCAGAGGCCATCACTTCCAATGCCGGATGGGATACTGTGAACCATGAAGAATTTTTAAAAAAAGTGATCACAAGACTTCATAATTCGCACATCAGGGTTTCAGTATTTGTGGAGCCAATAACGGAAATTATCCTGGGAGCAAAACAGACCGGTGCCGATAGAATAGAATTGTACACCGAGCCTTACGCGGCAAATTATTCCAAAAACCGCGAAAAAGCCATCGATGATTTCGTCAACGCAGCCAATCTGGCAAAGGGGCTTGGTCTTGGAATAAACGCCGGTCATGATCTCAACCTGGAAAACCTGCATTACCTGAAGGAAAGAATTCCTTTTCTCGATGAAGTATCCATTGGTCACGCCTTGATTAGCGATGCCCTTTATTACGGCATGCATAATACCATTCAGATGTATAAGAAGCTTTTAGTATTGAACTGATTTTTATGAATAAATCTATGACAGGGTATGGGCAAGCCCGTTTTGAAGACGAGTTGCACACCGTACAAGTGGAAGTGAAATCGCTTAATTCCAAGTTTCTTGATGTGAATATCAGGATGCCGAGGGCATTTAATGATAAAGAAATTCCGGTGCGCAATATGATCAGTGAGCGGCTGGAGCGGGGAAAAATAAGTCTTACACTGGACTTTAGCCATAAGGGTGAGGCGTTTACAAAAATCAGGATCAATGAACAGTTATTTAGGGATTACTACACTACACTAAAGTCATTGTCGGATAGTATCGGATCAAAGAGTGAAGATTTGTTCAGGCTTGCCATTCAGTTTCCGGAAGTTGTAGAAACACTCGATGATGACCTGAACCGTGAAAAGGAATGGCAGGTAATTCAACCGGTACTTGAACAGGCCATCGCACTTTGCGACCAATTCAGGATGAAGGAAGGAAAAGTCCTCACAGAAAACCTCAGCCAATATCTCAATACCATAGCTGATTTGCTTGTGCAGGTAAGGGAGTTGGATCCTATGAGAATTGAACGAGTACGCACCCGGATTGCCGGAAATCTCAAGGAATTTGTTCAGAAGGAAGAAATTGATGTGAATCGATTAGAGCAGGAACTCATATATTATATTGAAAAACTGGATATAAAAGAAGAGTTGGTGCGTCTGGATAGCCACCTCAATTATTTCCGTGAAATCCTCGACGCAAAAGTATCCATGGGTAAAAAGATGAATTTCCTGGCACAGGAAATTGGAAGGGAAATCAATACGATCGGTTCGAAGTCCAATGATGCTGCCATGCAAAAAGTGGTAGTGAACATGAAGGAGGAACTGGAGAAAATAAAGGAACAGGTACTGAACCTAATCTAAATGAAAAATGCCGGCCCTAAGCCGGCATTTTTCATTTATAATATACGATGTAGTTACGCTATAGAGGCTTCTGTGCCCCGGCTTTTCAGGCGAGCAATCCGGAAGGCTTTTCTTTCCTTGTATCCGCAATAGTCGCATTTGTAAAACTTCATCAGTTCGCCTTCTTCATTTTCAGTCGGCGACTCTAGAATTTCTTCTTTAACCACTTTCAATGTCTGGTAATTGCACTCAGGACACTGCAGCGCGATAAGGTGGCCTGCATACTTTTCAATTTTTGTATATCCTGTTTCTTCATCGATCCACACATCGTAGTCCACAGAGAATACATTTTCTTCAGCCTGCATACCTTCGTCCAAATAAACATCTTCTTCGTCCTCGCTGAGAAGCTTCATAGCCTTACCCGTTTTTGGCGATACTCTTGGCGTAAAGCGAAGTCGTTTAAGTCTTTTTTCCACGTAAAACGGATAGTAAAATTTAAGAATATTTGAAATTATTACACCTACGATAAGAGCCATCATCACAGTCACGAACAATCTTACTAGTACCCACACCAGTTCACCTTCCTGAACCAGGGTATTTATATAAATACCAATGGCAAATAACAACACCACGGAGGCATACCACAGGTTATTTATTTCATGCCTGTTAATAAAGTCGTAGCGCTTCTTGAAATCCCTTTTTGAAAGAAGGCTAAGGAAATGAAAAATAAGAATGATTGCCGCGATCACAACAAGCCCATAAGCAACGATTCGACCCCATTTATTCCAGGTTTCGAGATAAAGATATGCGTTCATAATAAAGTATTTTAAGTATTTTCTAGGCTAAGATTATTAACAACTTGAGCTATAATATTTTAAAATTAAATTTTCTGCCAAGATAAAGGATAATTCCATCAAAATAGATTTTAAAAGTACGCTTTCTCGGTGAATACTTACAAAAGTACTCTACCTAAAAATAATTTCTTTTTACAGCTTTTCAAAGATAAAGTTGGACATCATCTCATAAAGATGCAAGCGTGTGTTGCCTCCATAAATTCCGTGATCGCGATCCGGGTAGTAAAATGATAAAAACTGTTTATTGGCAGCAATGAGCGCATTTTGCAATTCAATAGCATTCTGAAAATGGACATTATCATCACCTGTACCATGAATCAATAGAAAATTGCCCTGGAGCTTTGCCGCATGAGTCACCGGTGAATAATCTTCATAGCCCTGCCTATTGTCCTGGGGCTTTTGAAGATACCTCTCGGTATAGATAGAATCGTAAAATTTCCAGTTCGTCACTGGCGCCACAGCAATAGCAGCTTTGAAAATATCGCTCCCGGTAAAGAGGCACAGCGACGACATGTATCCGCCGTAACTCCAGCCCCAAATGCCAATGCGAGTGCTATCAACATATGGATATTTGGCAATTATTTTGGCGCTCGCGGTTTGGTCAGCACTTTCGACCTTCCCTAAATTTTTATAGGTGCTATGTTCAAAGTCGCGCCCACGGCCACCTGTGCCCCGGTTGTCGACACAGACCACGATATATCCGTGCTGGGTAAGGTAGCGGTGCCACATGTTGCTGTTCCATCGGTTTAGTACATTTTGCGATCCGGGACCACCATATACAAACATGAGAACCGGGTATTTCATTGAAGGGTCAAAATCTTGTGGCTTCATCATGAAAGCATTTAGCTCCACCTGTTCAGGAAGCGAAATTTTGAAAAACTCCGTGGTGGCGAATCCATAACTTTTGGTAAGATCATGGTAAGTTTCATTCTCTGCGAGTACTTTGATGAGCTTGCCGGATGATTGGTTGAGTGTAGTTTTTGGTGGCGAGTCCACGTTGCTATGGGTACTCATATAGAATTTAAAATCATTGCTGAAAGAAGCGGTATGTGTGCCAGGAAGGGAGGAGAGTTGTTCCATCCGTTTGCCTTTAAGATCACAGAAATAGAGGTGGTTTTCAGTAGGTGAAATTTTTGCCGACATAAAATAAACGCGCTTTGCCGATTCATCCACACCACAAAAAACAGTAACAGGCCAGTTACCAGAGGTGAGTTGCGTTATCAGCTTCCCTTCAGTCGTATAGTGGTAAAGATGCTTAAAACCCGATTTTTCACTTGACAGGATAAATGATTTACCATCGGATAGGTAGGTGAGATAATCGTTCTCCACCAGGTCGATGTATGTTTGCGAATCCTCCGAATACGCAATGGAAATGGTGGCATCAGAGGAATTATAGTGAAGGATATCCAGGTGATTTTGTAGCCTGTTAATTCGAATTAGCGACAAAGTATGATTTGACGGAAGCCACTGGATTCTGGCCAGGTATTGTTCCTTGTCTTCACCGGTATTCACAGTCACGGTTTTTTGATCGGTAAGGGAATAGACATGGGCCGAAACGACAGAATTGTTTTCACCTGCTTTGGGGTATTTGTATTGGTAATCTTCCGGATACAGGCCGTTCCATTTTTGCAAATGGTATATGGGTACCTGTGATTCATCGAACCGAAGATAAGCAAGCATGGAGCCATCAAATGACCAGCTAAAAGCCTTTGTCAAAGAAAATTCCTCCTCGTAAACCCAATCGCTGGATCCATTAATGATTTCATTAAATTTTCCATCGCGTGTCACAGGGATCACTTCGCCGGTATTCAGGTTCTGATAATACAGGTTGTTATCCCGTGTGAAAGCTACTTTAGAGCCATCAGGTGAAAAAGTACCATTCGAAAGCTTATTGCCATGATCGAGTACAGTGAGTTTGTTGGTGGTACGATCCAGGATATAATAGGTTTCTGCAGAGGATCTCCGGTATATTGATGCGCTTTCTGTAGTGATCAGAATTTTACTTTCGTCGGCTGAAAATTCGTATGATTCAATGGCGATGGCCCCATCTTTTCCTGGCGGAATCAACCGTTTGCCATGCACTAACGTATCCGCTACCTCACCGCTTGTAGTGGTGTATTTCAATATATCGCTTGCGGAGGTTTTTTTGTTTTTAACCAGCGCTGTATAATAATTCCCATCGTTCATCCAATTGAATTCGCGCACACTGTTCATCCGGAAGGTATTATTCTGGAAAATATCCTCGAGCGTCAATTTTTTGGTATCCTGGGCGTGCAGAGAGAGACTAAAAAGTAAAATGAAAACATAGGGATAGAAATTCTTCATCTTTTATATTGTTAAAGTATATTCACTTTAGAAAATCAAAAATGTCATGTCGTCGAAAAAAACTTTTAACGATCTTTTAAAAACCTCGGATATTCCTGTCTTGGTTGACTTTTATGCGGATTGGTGTGGTCCATGTAAAGTATTATCTCCAATAGTCCAAGAAGTCGCCTCCAGTATGCATGGGCGCATAAAGGTAATAAAAGTTAATGTTGATAAAAACCAACACGCAGCTGCACATTATGGAATTCGCGGAGTCCCAACATTAATACTGTTCCGCAAAGGCCAGATACTGTGGCGACAATCTGGGGCCATGCCAAAAAAGGCTTTGGAAGAAACTCTAAACAAAATGATTCGTTAGGCAGTAACAGTTTTCAGAAATGTTCTTACAGCGCTATAGCATGCTTCGGGTTGTTCAAACAAGCACATATGAGCGCTCTCCGGTATTATGTGTGTGTTGTCTGTATTAAGGTAGGCTGCCATTTTCATGGTTTTTTCCAGTGGTACATTCTGGTCATGTTCACCGGCGATGAGGAGAATCCTGTCCGAATATTTCTGCAATAATTCCATGCTGTCTTTCCGGTCGCGCATGGCGGCGGCATATCCTGCAACAACCCCGACATCAAGGCTTAGTCCGTCGCTGGATATTTCATCAATAACATGCTGAAAGTTTGCCATAGTAGGAGGATAAAAGAGGGAAGGTACAAATGTCTTAATGAACGGAGCCACCCCATTCTGATACAGGAACTGAATGAGTTTGTCGCGGTTTTCTTTTTTATCTGGCGAATCATCAAAAGCGGAAGAATTGAAAAGGCCCATAGCAGTCATGGATTTTTTGTGCTTTCGCAGAAGTTCAAGCGCAATGTATCCGCCAAGTGAATGGCCAATGATTACTGACTGACTTATTTGTTGTTCACTCAGCCAAAGCATAATATTGTCGCCAACCTGTTCCAATGAAAATGGATTTTTCAAGGCAGGACTTTTGCCGAATCCCGGTAAATCAGGGCACAGAATTCTGAACTCGTCAGAGAGTTCATCCATGAGATTTTGCCAAATCTTACTTGATTCGCAGTAGCCATGAAGAAAAACCACAGGGAAGCCGGTGCCTGCTTCTAAAAAATGTATTGCATTCATTGCATCAAATTGGTATAGATTTATTCAATTAAGAATTGTGCGCTTGGTTATGGGATTATAACGCATTTAAAGGTTTAGCCAATTCCTGCTCAAAGAGTAGGGTAGCAGCGTTCACAATTCCTCTCGTGTCATATCCGCACTCCTGATGCAATTGTTCAGGGGAACCGTGATCTACTACTCTGTCCGGTATTCCCAGACGTACCACCTTGGCGGTGTATTGATGATCGGCCATAAACTCAAGTATCGCAGAGCCGAATCCACCAGGCAGGCATCCGTCCTCTACGGTTACAATTTTTTGGAATTTCCCAAAGACCTCATGAAGCATTTCCTTATCGAGAGGTTTCACAAAACGCATATCATAATGCGCCGGATAGATCTCCTGGGTATTGAGTATATCCAGGGCTTCGGTTACGTAATTTCCGGTGTGTCCGAGCGATAAAATGGCTACTTCCTGCCCATCGACAAGCTTCCTGCCTTTACCGACATCCAGTACTTCAAAAGGTAGCCGCCATTCAGACAATACACCCTGACCGCGCGGATACCGTATCGTGAACGGCCCTTGTCCGGGTAACTGGGCTGTGTACATCATATTTCTCAACTCCAACTCGTTCATCGGGGCAGCGATGACCATGTTTGGAATACTCCTCATGTAGGCGATGTCGTAAGCGCCATGATGGGTGGGGCCATCTTCGCCGACGAGGCCGGCACGGTCAAGACAGAAGACCACCTGAAGTTTTTGAATAGCCACATCATGAATCACTTGATCGAAAGCCCGCTGCATGAAGGTTGAATAGATATTGCAAAAGGGAATAATGCCCTGTGATGCGAGGCCTGCAGAAAATGTAACTGCGTGCTGTTCAGCGATGCCGACGTCGAATGCCCGATCGGGCATTTCTTTCATCATGATATTCATAGACGATCCGGATGGCATAGCCGGTGTTACGCCCATAATTTTGTTGTTCTCCCGGGCGAGTTCCACAAGGGTCTCCCCAAACACGACTTGGTATTTTGGTGGTTGTGGAAGTTCTTCTTCTTTCTGACGGATTACTCCTGTAAGCTTATCGAATTTTCCTGGAGCATGCCATTTGGTCTGATCTTTTTCCGCCAGAGAAAAACCTTTGCCTTTCGTGGTGATACAATGCAGGATTTTCGGCCCGGGAATGTTTTTCAGGTCGTTGAGTAAGTGGACGAGATGATCGACATCGTGGCCATCGACCGGGCCGAAGTAGCGGAGTTTTAACGATTCAAACAGATTACTTTGCTGGAGGATCAATGACTTTACGCTACCTTCTACTTTAGATGCCACTTCCCGTGCGCTCTTTCCGAAATGGCTCATTTTTCCAAGAACTTTCCACAAGTCGCGCTTCATCTTATTATATGTTTGCGAAGTGGTGATATCGGTGAGATAGTCCTTCAATGCTCCTACATTCGGATCGATGGACATACAGTTATCATTAAGAATAATGAGCAGATTGGTATTGGAAACTCCAGCATGATTCATGGCTTCAAAGGCCTGCCCTCCAGTCATGGCACCATCACCAATCACAGCGATGTGCTGGCGGTCTTTTTCGTTTCGATAATTAGAAGCCACTGCCATGCCCAATCCGGCTGAAATGGATGTGGAAGAATGCCCTACACCAAAGGAATCATAGATACTTTCGGATCGTTTTGGAAATCCGGCGATTCCTTTATAGGTACGATTGGTGTGAAACTGGTCGCGTCTGCCCGTGAGGATTTTGTGGCCATAGGCCTGGTGCCCTACATCCCAAACAAGCAGATCGTAAGGCGTGTTGAATACATAATGCATTGCTACCGTCAATTCGACAACGCCCAGGCTGGCTCCGAAATGCCCACCGTAAACAGATACATTATCTATAATAAACTGGCGGAGGTCATTGCAAAGTTCAACCAATTGATTTTGATCAAGTTTCTTGATGTCTTCAGGAGAATTGATTCCAGCCAGAATCTTGCCGGGTTGTATAATCATAACGGAATTGTTTAAGCAAACCTTTAAACAATTAAACAATACTAATTGTTGCCGCGTATTCCTTTAACAGTTATAGAAACGGAATAAGAGGAGGGCAAAAGTACATTATTTTTTCATGAAAATCGCCCATTATGGCTCCAATATAAATATCTTTGACGCCGGCTCAGTGTGCAGAGTCTCATCAGATTAGAATTAAAAAAATCCATAAAGTGAGTTTTGAAGTTAAAATACCGTTGTTTGAAGGCCCCTTCGATCTACTCCTTTTTTTCATCGAGCGCGATGAACTGGATATTTATGACATTCCTATAACGCGCATCACAAACGATTTTCTGGCATACCTGAAAGAATTGGAAAAACTCAATATGGAAGTGGCCAGCGAGTTTATTCTCGTGGCGGCTAAACTTATGAGAATTAAGGCGAAAATGCTCCTGCCCCGTCCGCAGCTGGATGAAGAGGGCAATGAGATCGACCCGCGGGAGGAATTGGTGAAACATTTACTGGAATATAAAAAATATAAATCTGTTCTAGATCAGCTCTCCGCAATGGAATTGGAGATGATGCAGCGGGAAAAGCGTGGGAATATCGACAAGGAAATCAAGAAACTTTCGGAAGATATTAATGTTGAAAGCGAACTCCAGGATGTTGATTTATACAAATTACTCAGAGTATTTCAGAAAGTCCTCGTACGGTTTGAAGCCGCTGCTGAAATGCCGGCGCACAAAGTAGTTCAATATCCATATACCATAGAGCAGCAAAAAGATTTTATCCTTGAACGCCTGAATGAAAAAAAGAAAATATCCTTTATTCAGGTCATGGAGTACAACACACAGCGCCTTGCCGTTATTTACAATTTTCTCGCCATACTGGAATTGCTTCAACTGCAATTGATCACCGTGACCCTGGGCGAAGGCTTCAATAATTTCTGGATTGGTTCGAAAGAGCCCGTAGAAGAAAATATAACCGATTGATGGATCTCGATGCCAAGAAAATCCTGAAGACACTGAATCCTCAAAAAGTATGGGTGCCCATAGCGCTAGGTGTCGGTATTGTCATTTATCTTTTTGTTAGCGACCCTGATATCACTTTCGCCAAACTGGCACTGGTGGTCAATGCATCTGTATGGCCGGTGTTACTGGCAATAGTAGTTTTCTTTATGAGGTTTCTGGGTTATATCTATCGCATCAGAACCCTTACCGATAAGGCGCTTACCTGGACAGGTAGCCTATATACCATTATTCTTTGGGAATTTGCCTCGGCCGTCACCCCTTCAGTAGTCGGGGGTACTGCGGTAGCTGTCTTTATACTTTGGAAAGAGGGCATAAAACCGGGTAAGGCTCTGGGCTATGTATTTGTCACAGCCATCATGGACAACCTTTTTTTTGTCGTTGCAGCCCCCTTGGTACTTATACTGGGAATGAGCGCTGTTTTTCCTGCTACCATCGAAAACTCAGGGGTATTGAGAGAAAGTGTTACATCAATATATTATATAAGTTATTCGCTGGTAGCACTCTATACCTTCATTATGACTTTTGCCCTGTTTATAAATCCTAGGGGTTTCAAGTGGTTGTTGATTAAGATTACTTCGAACAGGTTGTTAAAAAAATGGCAATATGCAGCCCATGAACGCGGTACTGAAATGATCATCGCCAGCCAGGAACTCAAAGGGATGGGGTATAAATTCTGGACCAAGATTGCCTTGTCAACTGTTTTCATCTGGTCGTCACGATATCTTCTGTTGAATATTCTAATGACCTCCTTCGCCAAGATTAGCATCCTTGAACATTTGACGATTTTTGGAAAACAGATTGTATTGTGGGTTGTGATGTTGATATCGCCAACCCCGGGTAGTAGTGGCACCGCTGAGTATTTCTTTCCTATGTTCTTTCAGGAAACGCTGGGTGATTACACGCTTATCGTGAATCTTTTTTGGAGATTATTCACTTATTATCCATACCTGTTGCTCGGTGCTATTTTTCTTCCGCGCTGGATCAACCGTGTATTTTTTCACAAGTAGGGTAGGCAATAAAAAAAAGCCCCGATCATTTATCGTAACCAGGGCTCTTTTTAGGAGGGTAGAATATCAGAATTTTTCCATATCCGAAAAGTAGAAGTTCCCTTCAATTTCGGCGTTTTCGTTGGAATCTGATCCGTGCACGGCATTTGATTCAAGTGAGTGGGCATACAGCTTCCTTATAGTACCTTCTGCAGCCTGGGCCGGGTTGGTGGCGCCAATGAGTTTTCTAAAATCTTCTACGGCATTGTCTTTCTCGAGAATAGCGGCAATGATATGGCCCGATGACATATATTTGCACAGACTGTCGTAGAAGGGCCTTTCCTTGTGCACCGCATAAAACTGGCCGGCGCGTTCTTTGGAAAGTTTCACCATTTTTATTGCCACGAGCCGGAAGCCTGCGTCTTCGATCATTTTCAGGATTGCTCCGGAAAATCCGTCTGCCACAGCATCGGGTTTAATCATTGTAAATGTTCGGTTTGTTGCCATGTTAGTGTCTCTTTTTGTTTGCACAAAAATATAAGTTTAGCGCTTAAGTCGTAGCCTCTAATTGTATTTCTTCAATCCAAAACCGCTCAAATTGCTTGAAATGGAGGATTTGTTTTTATTTTTTTTATTCGCAGTTTTGCAACTCGTTATTCAGCCCTGGACTGGGCCTATTTTATGCAGCAGTTAGAGTCGTTCAAGGCATTACTTAATTCCCCTCAAAAAATTATCATTACCACGCATTACAAGCCAGATGCCGACGCGCTTGGGAGTTCGCTTGCGCTGTCTTCGTACCTCATAAAGAAAGGTCACGAGGTAATGGTAATTTCACCATCGGACTATCCTGAATTTCTGCACTGGATGGATGGTCATGAAGAGGTCATCAATTTTGAAGAGGATGAAACTGAAAAATGCTCCAGGGCGATTCGGGATGCTGATATCATCTTTTGCCTGGATTTCAATTGTCTTCAGCGACTCAACCAACTTGGCGAGTATGTGAAAGAGTCGAAAGCCAAAAAAGTGCTGATCGACCATCACCTGGAACCAGAGCATTTTGCTGACTTTGAATTCTGGACTACCGAGGCAGCAGCTACCGCTGAACTTGTATATGAACTGATCGTCAATCTTCAGGATCGACATTTTATCGATAAAGGTATTGCCGATTGTCTTTATGCCGGAATCATGACGGACACAGGGCAATTCAAGCATCCGAATACCACAAAGAACGTCCACATGGTCACGGCCGATTTGATCGAACTTGGCGCTGATGTTTCTAAAATTGCATGGCTCATCTATGATAATAATTCCGTGGACCGGATGAAATTTCTGGGGTTTGCCCTCGGTAATAGAATGACGATAATGAGTGAATACCGCACCGTGTATTTTGCCATTACCGCAGAAGACCTAAAGCAATACAACCATAAAACCGGCGACACAGAAGGCCTGGTAAATTACGGATTGTCCATTCAGGGTATTGTGTTTTCAGCACTCATTGTTGAGCGACCCGACACCATTCGTCTTTCACTTCGCTCACGCGGGGAATTTTCAGTGAATGAATTTGCCCGTTCTCATTTCGAAGGTGGAGGCCACACAAATGCCGCCGGAGGAAAGTCGGATATCGGTCTGGACGAAACGGTGGAGAAGTTTAAACAGCTTCTTAAATCCTATAAAGCAGATTTAAATAAAAACTATAACTAAATAAAAATGCAATTAAAATCAATAATCACGATAGCCGCCATAGTGGCAGCAGGATCGTTGTACGGATGTCAGAACGAAAAATTTTTGGAATCGCCAGACGGATACAAATACAAATATGTAAAAGAAGGCACCGGTGAGGCCCCTAAGGATGGAATAGTTTGTTATTACAACATTGTATATAAAAGCGAAAAAGACAGTGTTCTTTTCGAGACAAAAGCCGAGAGTCCGGTGGCTATACCATGTAACCTTGGTGAGTGGTCCAGTATGGGTCCTCTCTATAAAGCGTTTCAGATTATTAAGGAAGGTGATTCAATTATTGTAAAGATTCCAACCAAAAAGCTCTTTGATGAGTCTTTCAGAGCGCAGGTACCTCCAATGCTGGATTCAGCCGGTGAAATAACATTTTATATAGGTGCCAGCAAATTCCTGACGCAGGAAGAAATGCAGGAAGAAATGATGAAAGCAGGCGAAGAACAATCAGCGAGAGACAAAGAAACTATCGACGGCTATCTACAACAAAAGCAAATCACTGCACAATCAACGGAGTCGGGCCTGCGTTATGTGATCAGTACAGAAGGTACGGGCAATAACCCTAGCGCAGGTCAGCAAGTGACCGTTCATTATACCGGAATGCTCCTCGATGGAACCAAATTTGATTCATCGCTCGACCGGAACGAACCAATACAATTTATCCTTGGCCAGGGCCAGGTGATTCCAGGTTGGGACGAAGGGATAGCATTGTTAAAAGCCGGTGGCAAAGGAACCTTATATATTCCATCAGCTCTTGCTTATGGCGAGCGTGGCGCAGGAGGAGTGATTCCACCAAATGCCGTGCTAATGTTTGATGTGGAACTTATTAAAATTGAATAAAACTATAATAAAACAAGTTATGTGGTCGATGAAACAAAGTGTTGTAAAGGGGATGGCGCTTACTGCCGGACTGGGGATTTTACTGTTTTTTCAGGCATGCCTTCCGGGGGATGATGATTTTTATGATGCCAATAAGTATTTCGAAGCGGATGTTGAGACAATCAAAACATATTTAGAAACAAATGGCATTGATGCAGAAGTCGATTCAGCCACGGGCGCATATTTTCTAACCCATTCAACGGGTCAGGGTTATAAGACACTTAATGGTGTAGAGGTAGATATACAATACAGGGGATTTACACTGGATGGAGTTGAATTCGTCAACAATTTTAGTGGCTTCCCGGTGACCATTAAGCTAGGCGATGAAAATACCTATCCCGCCGCACTTAAAGATGCAGTATTGATTGCAGTTTTTTTGATGCATGAAGGTGATTCATCCACTATTTATTCACCCTCCTTCTATGGATTTCAGGATGAAACTTATGGAAGTGTTCCACCAAATACTCCAATAGCTTATACTATCAAATTCGTGGATATCAAAAAGCTGGATGAGGATTATGTGAAAATAGACCAATACATTACCAGTAAGGGGTTCTCCGCGGTGATTGATCCGGAGTTTGGCACACGCACTGTTGTGCATGTTCCAGGCAATACCATAGAAATTGATAATAATGATTATGTCACGCTCAATTATACCGGGAAGCTTTTAGACGATCAGCAATTTGATACATCGTATGGTCGCAATCCACTTGGATTTACGGTTGGTCGGGGTGAACTGATTCCGGGATTCGAACTGGGAGTCAGGGAGCTCAATAACCTCGATTCTGCAACCATTTTCGTACCATCGATATATGGTTATGGTGCAAAGGCCAATGGCACTATTCCTGCCAATTCCGCACTGGTATTCGCCATTAAAATTGTCAGTGTTCAAAAATATCTATAATAGTCCATGAGGCTTTGTTTTGCCACCAACAACAAAAACAAACTCATTGAGATTCAGCAAAAACTCGGAAAGGCTTATGATATCATAAGCCTTTTTGATTTGGGCCATTCCGAAGAGCTTGCTGAAACCCAGGATACCCTCGAAGGCAATTCCCAGCAAAAAGCGCTGTTCATCCATGAGAAATATCGGGTCGATTGTTTTGCTGACGATACCGGCCTATTGGTCGATGCGCTGCACGGACAGCCGGGGGTAAATTCTGCCCGGTATGCCGGAGAACAGAGAGACAGCCGGGCGAACATGGAGTTGCTTCTCAGCAATTTGTCCGGTATTCGCAATCGGCGCGCGCGATTCATCACGGTCATCACACTTATTTTCAAAGGAAATACGCATACGTTCATAGGCTCGGTAGAGGGAACAATTGCCGAAAAACCCAGAGGCGATATGGGATTTGGATACGATCCTGTTTTTATTCCGGATGGTTTGGATAAAACTTTTGCGGAATTAGATTTGCAGGAAAAAAACGCCATAAGTCATAGATCCCGGGCGATGGAGCAATTGATGGAATTTCTTAAAACTGCATATTGATGACAAAGCCTTATATCATTGGCGTTACCGGCGGCAGCGGGTCTGGAAAAACATTTTTTTTAAAAGAGCTTCTGAAAAGGTTTAGCGAGAACGATTTATGTCTTGTGAGCCAGGACAATTATTACCGGGATCGCGATCAGCAACCTTTGGATGTCCATGGGGTAAAGAATTTTGATTTACCCCAATCTATCAATGAAGCACAGATGATTCACGACATTGAAGACCTGAAATCTGGCAAGGAAGTGCATATTACTGAATATACCTTTAATAATCCGGCTGTTAAATCGCGTATGCTGGTTTTCAGGCCGGCGCCGATCATTATCGTTGAAGGACTGATGGTGTTTTACTGGCCACAGATTCGTTCATTAATGGATCTGAGCGTGTTTATTGAGGCTGAGGATTTGATCAAAGTGAAGCGACGCATTATACGCGATGCCCGTGAGCGCGGCTATGACCTCGAGGATGTCTTGTACAGGTATCAGTACCACGTGGATCCATTCTATAAAATGCATGTGGAACCGCTTAAAAAAGAAATGGACCTCATCATTCCCAACAACACCGGTTTTGAAGGCGGATTAAATGTATTGGAAGGTTTCATCAGGAATTTGCTGAATTCGAAATAAACTGCAGTTTCTTGGCAATCACTGAATAATTCATAGATTTGCAGCCTTTTAAAAGGTAATTATCAATGAAAAAAGTTGCCCTTTTAGCGATTTCGCTCCTTCTGCTTCTCTATGCAGGTGCAGGCAACTATTATCAGGTTCACCAATCTTCAGTAACGACAACCGATACATCGAGGCAGGTTCCGGATAAGGAAGACACTGAAACGACCGTAATTGCACCCAATATTTTCTATTCTATGGTTCAGGTGTTGCAGCCTGTATTTCATGCCGACCTCGCTCTGGAGTTTGATCTGCCTGTCATTGCAGAGACTAAGGCGCATTCGATCATAGAAACATCATTGAATTTTACACGATTCTATCGAACACTTTTCAGGTCGATCATATCGCCAAACGCGCCTTAAGCGGGATTCTACACCCCAGCTAACCACTCAAAATTTACCTTTTTAATTCATTCTTTATTAGATTTTATCATTATGAAAACCAACGGTTTTATTGTATTCATTACAATTATTATTACCCTGTTGTGTCTTTATTATCTGTCCTTCACCTTCGTGTCACGGACAATACAGCAGGATGCGCGCGACTTCGCCATCGATAGTAATGGCAGTATCGACTTCACCAAAAAGCAATCGTACCTCGACAGCGTATGGAACGAACCGATCTATAATTTCCTGGGACTGGAGTACACCTATAAGCAAATAAAGGAAACCGAGCTCAGCCTTGGCCTCGATTTGCAAGGTGGAATGCATGTGACCCTAGAAGTTTCCCCGGTTGATGTCATTAAAGGCTTAAGCGGTAATATCGATGACCCGGACTTTAACCAGGCGCTTGCGCTGGCCGAAGAAAAGCAGAAGTCCAGCCAGGAAAGTTATGTTGACTTGTTTGTGAGTTCACTGAAAGAATTAAGACCTGGAGCGCAACTGGCCTCCTATTTTGCTAATGCCGCAAACAGGGATAAGGGGTTAAGTTTTGATTCCTCAGATGATGCAGTAATACGTGTGATCAATGAGGAGGTAGCCCAGGCAATTACACGATCGTTTGAAATTGTTCGCACAAGGATCGACCGGTTTGGAACTTCTGCACCAAATATCCAGCAATTGCCTGGTAGCGGTAGGATTCAGATCGAATTGCCCGGTGTTGAAAACAAAGAGAGGGTTCGCAAGCTGCTACAAGGCGTTGCGAAATTGGAATTCTGGGAGGTTATCAACTTTTACGATCAGGAGCTATATGCGCCATTGATGTCGATCAATCAGAAATTAGCGCAGGAGGAGCAGGCCAAAGCCATGCAAGCCGATGGAACCCAAACGACCACTACCTCGCCACAGAGCGACCTTTCATCACTACTCGAAACCCAGGGCGACAGCACCGTTGCAAAAAGCGATTCTACCGCACTTGATTCACTGGCAAACAATCAGACATCCGAGTTTTTCACCATGATCAATTTCCCTCAAGGTATGGTGAGTCTCAAGGACACGACAAAAATTAACCGCATCCTACAACGACTTAGAGATGGGGACTTGAAAGGACTGCTTCCAAACAATGTGAAGTTCCTTTGGGATGTACACGTTACCACGACCGACGACGGACAAGAAATGTTACCACTTTACGCGATCCGGATTGGAAGGAACGGCCAACCGTTGCTGACAGGAGACGTAGTAACTGACGCCCGGCAATCCTATGACGAACGAACCGCTCCTGCTGTTTCCATGTCAATGAATAGTGATGGCGCACGATCATGGAAGCGCATCACCGGTGAAAATATAGGCCGGCGTATTGGTATTGCACTTGATGATTATATACAATCTGCGCCTGTAGTAAATACCGAAATCCCCAATGGCCAATCGATCATTACTGGTACATTTACCATCGAGGAGGCGCAAGACCTTGCCAATGTGCTCAAAGCTGGGGCACTTCCTGCAAGAACTAAAATTGTTGAGGAGGCCGTGATCGGTCCAACGTTGGGTCGTGAAGCGCAGGAGCAAGGCGTGATATCCATTATTTCAGGGTTATTAATTGTGCTTGTATTCATGGTGATGTATTATTCCGCGGGAGGATTCATCGCCAATGCCGCTCTTGTGTTCAACGTGTTTTTTATCTTTGGAATTCTCGCGCAGCTCAATACGGCGCTTACGTTGCCCGGTATTGCCGGTATCGTACTCACCATCGGTATGTCGATCGACGCCAACGTGTTGATTTTTGAACGTATAAGGGAGGAACTGCGGCAGGGTAAAGGCTTGCTCAATGCCATTACACTTGGATACGAAAAGGCCTATTCAACCATCGTAGACTCCAACGTTACCACCTTCATCGTCGGTCTTATTTTGTTTATTCTTGGGCAAGGACCGGTAAAAGGATTTGCCGCCGTACTTATGACAGGTATCGGATGTTCGTTCTTCTCAGCGGTTTTCATTACGAAAGTGATCATCAGCTGGATGACTAAAAAGGGTGACAAGAGCACCATTTCGTTTTCAACCCCATTCACCAATAACCTGTTCAAAAACCTGAATATCGATTTCCTGGGGAAACGCCGTATCGCATATATCATCTCTTCTTCGCTGATCGTCATTGGAATTGTTATATTGATTATCCAGGGCGGCTTTAACTATGGTGTGGATTTTACCGGTGGAAGATCCTACATAGTAGTTTTTCCAAAAGCAGTAGTTTCGTCTGAAGTCAAGGTTGCCCTTACTGACGACTTTGAAAATGCCGGTACAGAGGTGAAGACCTATGGAGCGGATACTCAGCTCAAAATCACCACGAGCTACATGATCAATGATGAGAGTACAGAAGCCGATGAGAAAGTTCAGGCTGCCATGGTTAAAGGTATTTCTGAATTGACAGGTTTAATGTTCGTGGAAGATAAGGCAACCATCGATGATCAACATTTCACGATTGGTAGTACCTCAAAAGTGGCAGCGTCGATTGCAGATGATATCAAAGCCTCATCATTGGAGGCAGTGCTATTTTCTTTTGTTGCCATATTTATTTATATCCTGATACGGTTTAAGAGATGGCAGTTTAGTGCAGGAGCAGTTATATCGCTTATTCATGACTCTTTGTTTGTATTTGCGGCTTTTGCGTTTGCACGGATGTTTGGTAAAGTATTCGAAATAGACCAGGTGTTCATTGCCGCTATCCTTACTGTGATTGGTTATTCCATCAACGATACGGTGATCGTTTTCGACCGGGTTCGTGAAAATATGGCACTGCGCCCACATGAAAACATCAAGGACACATTCAATCAATCCATCAATGATACATTGAGCCGAACCTTGATTACCTCCTTTGCGACGTTATTGACGGTATTTATACTCCTTGTATTTGGTGGTGAAGTACTGCGAGGATTTTCTTTTGCGCTGTTTATAGGAATATTAGTAGGAACCTATTCTTCGATTTACATAGCTATTCCGGTGGTTCTGGATTTTGGACACCTTAAGGCAACACCAAAAGGTGACAGCTAGTAAGCGTTAAGGTTGAAATAGACGTTAAAGGGCCTTTTCTTCGACATGGGGAAAGGGCCTTTTTTTATGTATCTATTAAATCATCTAATGGTAATGGAATGTGCCATATTGGCTTTGAATGCTTACTTGTTTGCCGCTGGCTGACGACTCTACCCGGCCAATAATTTGTGCATCGATCTTGAATGATTTGGCAATTGAAATGACCTCGGTTGCAAAGTGTTCCGGAAGATAGATTTCCATCCGGTGACCCATATTGAATACTTTGTACATCTCCTGCCAGGGTGTATTGCTTTGCTCCTGAATAATTCTGAACAAAGGAGGGGTATCGAAAAGGTTATCCTTTATCACAAGGAGTTTTTCAATAAAATGCAACACCTTGGTCTGAGCCCCTCCGCTGCAATGGATCATTGCATGAATATTCTTTTGTAGGTTTTCTATTAACTGCACTATAACAGGCGCATACGTTCTGGTGGGCGATAATACAAGTTTACCCACATTCAGCGGGATGCCGTCTAGAGTATCGGTCACTTTATACTTTCCCGAATACACAAGTGCTTCAGGCAATGAAGGCTCGAAGCTTTCCTGATATTTGGATGCATATTCTTTTGAAAAAACATCATGGCGCGACGATGTGAGGCCATTGCTTCCCATACCGCCATTGTATTCGTCCTCGTAGCTCGCCTGCCCTGAAGAAGCAAGACCGACAATAACATCGCCTGGAGCGATTTGGTCTGCTGAGTAAACGCCGCTTTTCTTCATTCGCGCGGTAACCGTGCTATCGACGATTATGGTTCGCACCAGGTCACCGACATCGGCAGTTTCTCCCCCTGTACCTATTATATTAATACCGTTATCGCGAAGCATTTGTAAGACTTCCTCAGCTCCGTTGATGAGTGAGGCGATCACTTCGCCTGGTATTACTTTCTGATTTCTTCCGATGGTTGATGAAAAGAGTATGTTTTGTAATGCGCCGACACAAGCCAGATCGTCGATGTTCATTACAATGGCATCCTGCGCTATACCTTTCCATACAGACAAGTCACCGGTTTCCTTCCAATAAATATAGGCGAGCGCCGATTTTGTCCCGGCTCCATCGGCGTGCATGATATTGCAATAGTGGTCATCTCCACCCAACAAGTCGGGTACAATTTTGCAAAAGGCACGAGGAAACAGACCCTTGTCAATTTTTTTTATGGCATGGTGCACATCTTCCTTGCTGGAAGAAACGCCGCGTTGCATATAACGATCTTGCATTGACGGATTGTTAAATAAAAAAAGCCTCACTAATTGTGAGGCCAAATTTAATGAATTATCAATGACTTTTCAGGCAGGACTAGTTGTCCCAATCAATCCGGTCTTCGAGCTCCGTGCCAACAGGCTCAACGCGTTCTTCCGTTTGGAGTTCCTGAACTTCTTGTTCTTCCTCTGGTAGTACATCAGGTTCCATGGCAGATTTGTCATATTCTACTACCTTGAACTCAGTACGTCGGTTGCGTTGGTGCGCCTCTTCTTTCTCTTGCTCTGTAGGGAGTTTGGCAATATCGTCATCAGAAATCAGCAGTTGCGACTCGCCATATCCTCTGGCGGTAATTCTGTCATTATCTATCCCTTTCGACACGATGTAAGCTACGGCAGACTGAGCCCGTCTTTTGGAGAGGTCATCGTTATATGCTGCGGTTTGCCTGCTATCCGTATGGGAGCTAAGTTCTATTTTTATCTGAGGATTGTCCTGGAGAATAGTTACTAACTTATCCAACTCTATGGCTGCATCCGGCCGTATTTCTGCTTTATCAAGGTCGTAATAAATATTTTCGAGGACGATCGACTTGTCGAGGACAATCTGATCCAGGACAATTTTAGTTGTAAATACCTTATTGGTCTCGAGTTTATTGAGTTCTTCTTTCGGGATAGACTTGCCTTTGGTGGAGAAGGTAGCGCGGGAAGTAAAATAATCAGGCTTTTCGCCAAGAAGTTTATAATCCTCCTCAGGATAAACCCTGAATAAAAATTTGCCATCGCGACCTGTTAGAAATTCATTAATGATTTCGTCATTTGCCCCGAACAATCTAACCGTAGTATTCGTGAGAATGACTTCATTGCCATTTTCATCGTAGGTATGTGTGGTACCGGTGAGGTAGTAATTCACGATTTTTAAGTCGGGATCATTGTTGATGAATGTATAAATATCATCGTCACCTTTACCGCCTTCGCGATTCGAGGTGAAAAATCCCTTGTCTGGGGTATAGAGAAATATGCCAAAATCGTCGCTGCTTGAATTCACCGGCTGACCCAGGTTTTCCACGATCATACTTCCGCCTTCACGTTTGGCTATAAAGATGTCAAGTCCGCCAAAGCCGGGATGCCCGTCTGACGCAAAATATATCGAACCATCTGTTGAGTGGAAGGGAAACATTTCATTGCCCAATGTATTAATTTTAGGCCCGAGGTTTCTCACATTGCTCCAGTTGCCACGTCTGTTTTTTGTCGCTGCAAAAATGTCTGTTCCACCGAGGGTGCCGCGCCTGTTGGAAGAGAAATACAATGTGCTGCCGTCTTTCGAAAAAGTGGGAGTAGAATCCCATGCCTTTGCATCGCTAACCTTGAGCAATTCCGGTTCTGACCAGGCACCTCGTCTGAACCGGGAAATATACAGATCCACATCATCTGCGCCGCGCTTTCTGCCACTGTTACCTTTGGCGAAAACCATCGTTTGTCCATCTGCGGAAAAGGCGATGCATCCGTCATTGGTATTTGGTGAATTTATCTGGTCGCCCAAGGAAGTGATGGTTTCAGTTTCTACTACCGCACCCTTGGTTTTTACTTTGTAAATATCAGTGAAGGAAGTACCTGTTGCCTTATACACTTTACCACCAAAGCGGGATGATGTAAAATAAAGATCACCATCGAGATATACCGGACTATATTCAGCGGCTGGTGTATTTATCAATTCGAGATTCTTAACCCGAAAGAAGCTTTTGCTTTCCAGGATTTTATTTAAAAGGATCAGATTATCCAGTTCTTTTTGTGCAAGGGTTTTGGTGTTGGCATCGGTGGCATTGCCGAGGTACGCCTCCAGCGTTTCTTTGGCCTGGTCGTACTTTTCATTCGATTTCAGCGCCATGGCGTAGTAGTACCTGGCATCTTCCTTGTCGGTGTTTTGCTTTACCGACGCTTCATAAAAAGGCTCTGATTCTTTTATTCTGTTGGAAAGCCGGTAGGCCTCTCCGATTTTAAAATTTGCTTCGTCTTGTTTAAAATTACCTTTTATCGCCTTGTTGTAATAGTCAATCGAAAGCTCATATTCACCATACTTAAATTTTTTGTCGCCTTTTTTCATGGCCATTTTTCCGGCGGAACACGAAGCCAAATACAGGGCAAAAAGTGCGAACACATACACGGCGAATCTGTTCATTTTCATCTGATGCTCATTTTTTAATTTTACCTCATGCAAGACCCAAATACGTAGGCAGAAAATCAATTATCAGTATATGGGTTTACAACGGTTTTCAATGCCCTGGTTTATTACAATCAAATTTAGCGATTAGGTTTAAAAAGCGTTTTAAATAGAACATTTTTTTAGAATATGTAGTATAGCCGTGTGATCTATTTTTTTACATGGTATTTTCCGAGCCATGATGTTTCCACCGGCTGTATCCATTCCTTATCGAATTCCTTTTTAGTGTGGACGGCGTTGTTGAAAATTTCTGCCCTCTGGGAGATTTCATCCTTACTCAGGCTATTTTTAAAATCTTTAAAATCCATGATATGCATTTTACCATCCAACCGGTAGGCAATCAAGGAACGGTCGAGGAAGTCGGTATTTAAGCTTTTCCCCATTTGTCGAATAAAGGCGACGCATTTATCAATAGAGCAACCACTGGCTTCATTGACATCTTCATTGACTCCAATGATGAGGAATTGGTCGAATTCAATTCGCATCCCGGCGCGAAGTGTTTGTCCATGCGCGGTCCATTCTATCAGGAAAGCTTCGGTTTCTGACTGAAGAATAGATTGTTCTTCCGGTGTTAAGACTCTGGAAGATTGGTATATCCAGATACGACTGTTTGGTGAAAGTGATTCAAAGGAAACGAGCATTGCTTTTTGGTTAATATTGATCTATGGATTTTTGACCATTTATTTCATGGTCAACAAAACTAATACATTATTGCTTTGTGTTTTTGGACTGAAGTAGCAATTCTGCCACATCCATCACTTTAACTGTTTCTTCCATCTCTTTGTTCTTGATGCCATCCGAAAGCATGGTCATACAAAACGGGCAGGCTGTGGCGATGACCTTCGCCCCGGTACTCAGGGCTTCTTCGGTTCGCTCTATATTGATGTCTTTGTGGCCTTTTTCCGGTTCCTTAAACATTTGAGCTCCACCGGCTCCGCAACAAAACGCATTTTTCCCATGCCGCTCCATTTCAACTTTTTCAGCATGGATAAATTCCAATAATTTGCGCGGCTCATCATAAATGCCATTGCTCCTACCTAAGTAGCAACTGTCGTGGTAGGATACTTTCAGGCCCGATTCTGTTGAATTTTCATCAATATGTAGCCGGCCTTCATTAAGTAACGTGGTCAGATATTGAGTGTGATGAAAAACCTCATAAACCCCACCAAGCTCGGGGTATTCATTTTTAAAGGTGTTGAAGCAATGCGGACAGGCCGTCAGGATTGTTTTGACGCCATAGCCGTTCAACACCTGAATGTTGGCCATGGCCTGCATCTGGAAGAGGAACTCATTACCGGCTCTTCTGGCGGGATCACCCGTGCATGTTTCTTCCGGGCCCAGCACGCCAAACGTAACCTCGGCCATTTGCAATAGCCTCACAAGTGCCCGAACTACCTTTTTGTATCGCTCGTCATACGCCCCGGCACACCCAATCCAAAGCAATATTTCCGGTGATTCGCTTTTGGCCGTAAATTCGGCCATAGTAACCACACCTTCCGGTTTCTTATGTTCTGTCATCGTTTTTCTGATAAGTCATTAGCCCAATTGAAGCGGTCGGAAGCGGCAAATTTCCATGGGGAAAAGTTATTTTCTATGTTTGAAAACATAGCGTTCCATTCCTGATGAGCGCCTGATTCCTCCATTGCCAGGTAGCGCCGCAATTGCAGTATGATCGATAGCGGATCGATCATCACCGGACATGCTTCGACGCAGGCGTTGCATGATGTACAGGCAAATAGTTCTTCACGGGTAATATAATCGTCCAGCATACTCTTACCATCATCATGATCTTTGCCGTATTTGGCCTTTAAATCTCCCAGTACTTCTGTGCGATCGCGGGTATCCATCATGATTTTTCGCGGAGAGAGTTTCTTCCCGGTCTGGTTTGCCGGGCATTGGCTTGTGCAACGTCCGCACTCCGTACAGGTATAGGCATCCATCAGGTTTTTCCAGGTAAGATCCCCGACATCCTTTGCGCCGAGCCGCCCTACCGTATTTCCAGGCGACTCATCGCCTTCCTGCGGCATTCCGAGCATACTGCGAACTTCCCTGGTTACTTCCGGCATATTCATAATTTTTCCAGCCGGTTCGAGATTGGAATAATAGGTGTTGGGAAATGCCATGAATGTGTGCAGATGCTTTGAATAAGTGACATAAACGGCAAAGCTAAAGATACCAACGATGTGCGTCCACCAGGCTGTACGCTCAATGACAATAAGAATCGTTGTGCTGAGATTTTCGTAAAATGGTCTAGCAAAAAAGTCGCTGAATAGCATAGTGCCGGTTTTTGGGAATCCAATCACATTTCTTTCCTGCAGAATCTGATCCGCTGCATTCATCGACAGGATGGCAAACATGAGCAGTATTTCAAAAATGAGGATCAGGTTGGCATCTAATTTTGGCCAACGCGTCATTTCTATTCCGCTGAAGCGCTTAACGCCCAGAATATTTCTCCGGATCAGGAAAACCACGCAGGCGAGTATCACTCCGGCGGCAAGAAACTCAAAGAGATTTAGCGTGATGGTATAGAATATGGTAAAATCCCATTTCTCCAACAGTCGTGCAATGGTTCGGTGTCTGCCGGTGATACCATCGAGGAAGAATTCGATCCCTTCTATATTGATGATCAAAAAGCCCATATATACCAGCAGGTGAAGCAAGGCAGGTATGGGTTTTTTGAACATTTTTTTCTGTCCGAAAGCAATGAGGAATACCCGTTTCCACCGCAGTTTTGGTTGATCTGTCCTGTCTAGCTCACGGCCCATTAGGATATTCTGCCTTATTCGATACAAGCGGCTGAAGAAAAAATAGGCGGCGATCAGCACAGCCAGAAGAAAGCCAATTTGGTGAAGTAGTATCATGCTTGCAGGTATATCAAAATCTTTTTCAATAGTTTGCGTCAAACAAATATTTGCCTACTTTTGCAACCTCATTTGGAGGTGATGTAGCTCAGTTGGTAGAGCATCGGACTGAAAATCCGTGAGTCGGTGGTTCGAATCCACTCATCACCACAACACGAAAGGACTCCCTCAAGGAGTCCTTTTTCTTTTTACCTCCTTTGGAAATTCAGCAATGAAGTTAAGAATATTTCATTTATTAGTATGCATGCATACTATATTTCTATTATGAAATAGGAATACCGCTACGTCGGTATAAATAAAACTACTTGAGGTGTTTGAGCAGGATTACCTCCTTAGCGGAGAGAAAGCGCCATTTGCCGCGAGGCAGGTCGCGCTTTGTGAGGCCGGCAAACAGTACACGGTCCAGCTTCACTACTTCATAACCGAGGGCTTCAAAAATCCTCCGTACGATCCGGTTTCTTCCGCTGTGAAGTTGCAAACCGAGGTGTCGTCCTTCGTCGTCCAGAGTGGCTATTTCATCAGCTTTGATGAATCCGTCTTCCAGTTCAAATCCGTCCTTAATCTTTAAAAAATCTTCTTCGGTGATCGGTTCATTGATTTCAATCTGGTACACTTTTACAACTTCATGCGAAGGGTGTGTCAGCTTTTTTGACAATTCACCATCATTGGTAAGTAACAATACGCCAGTTGTGTTTCTGTCGAGTCGGCCAACAGGATAGATTCGCTCCGGACACGCTTTGGACACGAGTTGCATCACTGTTTTCCGTTCATCAGGATCGTCGGTAGTGGTGATAAAGTCTTTTGGCTTGTTAAGCAACACATAGCGGAATTGCTCCTTTGATAGCAGTTTATTCTCATAATACACCTTGTCGCCCGGTTGAACTTTATATCCCATTTCGGTAACCAGCGTATTATTGACACGCACTTTACCCAACTTAATGAGTTCGTCTGCTTCGCGCCTACTGCAAATACCTGACTGTGCAATGTACCTGTTCAATCGGGTCACCTCAGCGGATGGCCTTTTTGGTATTTCTACAGGGGTACTTTTGCGGATAGGGCCTTTTCTGGGTGGTTTTCTACCGGGATTCATAGGAGTGCAATTTTCGGGTTCAGGATTCAGTCTGTTCGCCGATGGTGTTTTCTTCTTCAGCAAAATCCTTTATGGTTGGCAGATCTTTCAGATCGTTAATGCCAAAATATTCCATGAATTTCGCAGAAGTCCCATAGATGAGCGGGCGACCAACCGTTTCCGACTTACCATGGATTTTAATGAGTTCTTTCTCGAGGAGTCTTTGAATGGCATAGTCGCAGTTTACCCCTCTGATTTTCTCCACTTCCGATTTGGTGATTGGTTGCCTGTAGGCAATAATCGAAAGTGTTTCCATGGAGGAGGTTGAAAGACGTCGCCTGGATTGCTGCTTCAGAAGTATGCTAATACTCGCCTGATAAGCAGGTTTGGTGAAAAACTGATAACCGCCGGATGTTTTTAGCAATTCGAACGAAAACTCATCAGCAGAAAATTTCTGAGTTATTCCAAGTATGGCAGAATCAATATCTTCTATTGGTACAGTTGCATCAAACATTTCGGAAAGGCATTGCTGAATCTCCACATTCTTAAGTGGCTGTGGAGTACAAAAGATTAATGCTTCGACATGATTGACCAGAAAGTCCAACTTATTTCCTGTTGAGTTTTGCTTCTATGCAATGCATGGTATGAGGCACTGCGCGCAGTCTATCTTTTGGAATAAGCACACCAGTATCAACGCACACCCCATAGGTGCCGTTTTTTATACGGATGAGTGCATTTTCAAGGTTAGTTATGAATTTGAGCTGGCGCGATGCAAGCTGACTCATGCTTTCCTTCTCAGCAGTTTCAGCGCCATCTTCCAACACCTTCACATAGGCAGAGGTGGAATCCGTACCACTATCATCATCCTTACTGAGTGTGGCTTTCAAAATGTTGTATTCGGTACGCGCTTTCTCGAGCTTGTTGAGAATAAGTTCCTCAAACTCTTTCAGTTCCGATGGCGAGTAGGCCATTTTTTCTTCATTTCCCATTGCAAATTCGATTTAGATACAATCCCGTTTTTTTATAAAGGCCCAAAAATAGGACAAGATTTGTTAACAAAAAATTATCTTATTTTAGTTTTTTAAACACGATACTTGGTGTCATGTTTACAGTGAGTTATGATTTGTGAGTACATATAACTTTCAATAAATGAAGAACATAATTGTATTTACGTGTTGCGTATTCTTTTTGATGCACAATTTTTTTAATGGGTTGAACGCCCAAAATATTGCGCTTGTGTTACACGGCGGAGCGGGCAATGTAACGAAAGAGAATATTCCCGGTTCGCTGGAAGTACAGTACCGTGAAGTGATGACCAAAGCACTGAATCTTGGATACGATATTTTGAAAAAGGGAGGGAGCAGCCTGGAAGCGGTGCAGGCAGTGATCCACATCATGGAAGATTCACCCTTGTTCAATGCTGGAAAAGGGGCAGTCTTCACAAACGCTGGAACGAATGAACTCGATGCAGCTGTGATGGATGGCGCTACCCTAAAAGCCGGCGCAGTTTCAGGTGTCAGGCATATTAAAAACCCGATCGATGCTGCCATAGCCGTCATGTCAAATTCCCAGCATGTGCTGCTTTATGGCGAAGGAGCGGAAGAATTTGCTAAAAGCCAGGGAATAATTATGGTGGATTCATCATATTTCTTTACCCAAAAGCGCTACGATCAATTAAAGAAGGTTCAGGAAAAGGAAAGAGAAGGTCAGGGATTCAATAACACTCAACATCCGGATTTCAAATTCGGCACTGTGGGCGCTGTAGCGTTGGATCAGCAAGGAAATATTTTTGTAGGCACATCTACCGGCGGCATGACTAATAAACGATTTGGGCGTATTGGAGATACCCCGATAATCGGCGCAGGAACCTATGCAAATAATAGCACATGTGGGCTGAGCGCTACCGGGCATGGAGAATTTTTTATGCGTGCCGTAGTAACCCATGATATTTCGGCCCTGATGGAATACAAAGGGCTCAGCATTCAGCAAGCGGCTGACATGGTGATTCATGAAAAACTCTTGAAAATGGGCGGTGAAGGTGGCGTGGTTGGACTGGATACAAAAGGGAATATTATGATCTCCTTCAACAGCGCTGGAATGTTTCGGGGATACATTGGTAAAGATGATCAACCGGTGGTACTGATATTTAAGGATAAGTAGCAATTTTAATTATTAAATCTCCATGAAAGAAACCTGGAATGAGCGATACCGGCAACCTGAATATGCCTACGGGAAATCTGCCAATGAATATTTGGCGAATCAATTATTGCTTTTAAAGCCAGGAAAAATTCTGCTTCCGGCAGAAGGTGAAGGTAGAAACGCTGTATTTGCAGCGACGCAAGGATGGCAGGTCACGGCGTTTGACTTTAGTGAGGAAGGCAGAAAAAAGGCCCTCGCCTATGCCGAAAGCGTAGGAGTCAGTATAAATTATCAGGTATGTGACGCAATGGATTTTACAACTGATCAACAATTTGATGCACTCGCGCTGATATTCACACACTTTGACAGTCATCAACGGAAAGTATTATTCACGCGATTTATCCAATTTCTGAAACCCGGCGGAACCCTGATCATGGAAGCTTTTAGTGTTAACCAGCTCGGGAGAAGTTCAGGCGGCCCAAAGGATCCGGATTTATTGTATTCGGCAGATGAGATGCAACATCAATTTCCATCGATCCAATTCAGTCAATGTCAGGAAGAGATGATAGTATTGAATGAAGGCCCATACCACCAGGGAGAAGCAGTAGTGATCAGGTTGACTGGCCATAAACAAGGCGGGCAATAAAAAAGGCCTCATTTTCCATGAGGCCCTTGTGGGTTGTACTAGATTCGAACTAGCGACCCCTGCCCTGTCAAGGCAGTGCTCTAAACCAACTGAGCTAACAACCCAAATCGGGGTCAAAAGTAAGAAACTGTTTTTCGATATTAAATTTTAAAGTCAAAAAAAAGGTCTCACCCACATGAGACCTTCAACGATTTTTGATGGTGGAACTTTTATTTGGTTGCTGAAACCACCTCACCCTTGATATACAAGGTTTCGGCGCCGCCTTCAACATTGGCTGTTACGCGGATACTTTTATTAAATGCGCCGAGAGCAGCAGCATTGAATGTTGCTTTTACGCTGCCTTTTTTGCCCGGAGCTATTGGTTCTTTGGTATAATCAGTCACAGTACAGCCGCACGAACCCCGCACACCACTGATCACTAATGGCACAGTACCTGCATTAGTAAAAATAAAATCTATTGTAACCGGTTTTCCCTGATCGATCTTTGCAAAGTCATGGGTTGTTTTTTCCCAGGTAAACTTGGCCATAGAACCAGGGCTGCCTGTAGCAATTTCAGTACTCTGTGCTAATGACATTGAAAGAACACCGAAAATCAGTCCGGCAATAAGAAATACTTTTTTCATTTTTATTAAAGTTAGATTAGAAGTGATTCAAAAGTCTCAATTATAAACGAATAAGTCTGTTAATGGATTTGTAATTTTTGTTAATGAAAAGTTAAAGTTGGCCCGATCATGACAAAACAAGCTAATTTAGCACTGTGAAACGCCTTACCCTGCGATATATCCTCATCCTGGCAATCAGTTCGCTGGTTGGTATTGTAGCCATTCAAATTTATTGGTTTTCTAAAGCTTTTGATATACGGGAAAAGCAGTTCAACCAGACCGTGAGCATTGCGCTGCGCAATGTGGCCGACCAACTCCTGGTTTATAATAATAGGCCAATTCCCCAGATGAATCCCGTGGAGCAGCTTTCTTCCAATTATTACGTGGTGATGGTGAACGCGGAAATCCACGCAGGGCTCCTCGAAACCATGCTCATCAATGAATTTGCACTACGCGATTTGAAGCTCGATTTCGAATACGGAATTTACGATTGCGTCAATGCAAAGATGGTGTTTGGGAACTTTGTGAATCTCGACGAGTCATCTTCCCGGAAATCGCGCCGCACGTTTGAACCGCCACCCTGGGATGACAACGATTATTATTTCGGCGTGCTATTTCCCACCAAAGACAATACGTTGCTAGGCCAAATGGGTATTTGGATATTTTCATCGGGCGTACTGCTGGTGGTACTCATTTTTTTCGCATATGCGCTTTATGTGATTTTCAACCAGAGGAGATTATCTGAAACCCAGAAGCAGTTCATCAATAATATGACGCACGAGTTCCGAACCCCTATTTCTACGATTATCCTTTCATCAGACGTGCTGCGTGATCCAGCCATAGCCAAGGATATCCCTAGGCTGGTAAACTATGCCAAAATTATCCAGGAAGAGAGCAACCGGCTATTCAGCCAGGTGGAAAATATCCTCCAGGCTACGTTGATCGAGGAAAGCAAATTGTCCATGAATCTGGAATTGACTGACTTGAATTCGCTCGTAGCGAATGAAATTGAAAAATTTAAAATCAGGCTTCCGGGCGATAATATTTCCATGGAGTGTAATGCGGAAAACCCAATAGTAAAAGCCGATAAAATCCATATTTCAAACAGCATAAAGAACCTGCTCGACAATGCTGTAAAATATACCGACAGCACGCCTGCGATTCACATCCGCACATTCAACAGCGAAAAGCACGTTTTTATTGAGATTCAGGATAACGGCATTGGCATTCCAAAGGCATTTCAGAAGAAGATTTTTTCCAAGTTTTTCAGGATTCAACAAGGCAATGTGCATAACAGCAAAGGATTTGGCCTTGGTCTTCATTATGTAAAAAATGTTCTTAAACTCCATGGGGGCAAAATTTTCGTGAACAGTGAAACCGGCAAGGGCAGCACATTTACATTAAAAATACCGATTGCCAATGGCTGATAATGTAAGGATATTGCTGGCGGAGGACGATGCAAATCTCGGTTTCGTGATTCGCGATAACCTGGAGCAGCATGGATTTCAGGTGGATTTGTATCAGAATGGTGAGGAAGCCCTGATGCTTTTTGATGCCGGTAATTATCAGTTGTGTATTCTCGATGTAATGATGCCGAAAATGGATGGCTTTGCTCTTGCTGCAGCCATCAGGGAACGGAACAAAAATATCCCGTTGTTGTTTCTTACGGCGAAGACGATGAAGGAAGACAAACTCCGCGGTTTTCAGATTGGCGGCGATGATTATATCACCAAGCCATTCAGCATCGAGGAGTTGCTGATGCGCATCCGGGTATTTTTGAGGCGATCAGGCATAGAGCAAGTGGTTAGTGATCATGTATATACACTTGGAGACCTGGTTTTTGAGCCGAAAAACCTGATTATCCGATCGGCGCATGAAGAAAAAACGTTAACACGTATGGAAGTCAATATCCTTAAATATCTTTGTGACAGGAAAAACGATGTGGTGACCCGTAAATCGATTCTCGAGGCTGTATGGGGAAATGATGATTATTTCAGCGGTCGTTCACTTGACGTTTTCATTACACGCCTGCGCAAACATCTGTCATCTGATGAAAGGATTAAAATAATCAACCATCACGGTGTTGGCTTTATGCTTGCGATAGAAGAGTAGCATTTCCGTACTTAATTAATTTACCTATCCCTGTATGTTTTTAGCCGAGTGGAAATTCGTGCGGGGCATTTCAAAAAAACTTATTCTAAAAAAATGTATCTAAAAAGCGTTACGCCGGTGGCAATGAACGAAAGAAGAAGTGTCAGGGAATCGAACTTGTGGAAAATCCTGGCATCCAAATATATCCCTACTGAAATGATTGATCCCAGTGTAGCAACTGCCGAACTCAGTGGCACGCGCTACGAAAATGACCTGATGGAGGCTTATAAGCTTTTGGAAGGAAGGGCAACTTTTCCGGATATTAAATTCCAGGCAGGCTTTCTGGAGTTCGGACGGTTTTACGTGGTTCTGGACGATGTCAGCCACTTCAACCGCTACCGTGCAAAAACGCTCAAGCTCGACTTCTATGAACAGTTAAAGAGTTTCCCGCTGGCTAAATACCGGATCTACAGCCGAAACTTTGAAGCAGAATGCCTGAAGGCGGCAGCTTCTGGCCAGCTGTGGAGCAATGCTGAAGCGGAGAAACATTTTGGCCACAGCCAGGTAAGCGGCGATTTGGGTCTCTCAGGATCTGCCGGATGGAAACTCACAGCCCTGAAAGATGTAGCCGTTGATCTGATTGCGCGGAAGCGAAAAATGAGAATGCTTCGCATAGCCGTTTGGGACGATCTGATGATTCAGCACAATCTGAAACGACTGAATGAACTTCTCATGAGTCCGCGGTCCGCAGAGACAGAAGCCATTCTGAAACTGGTGGAAGGGCGGCTTGTCGGCTTGTATGCCGATGACTTTTAACACGAGGAATGAATCACTATAAATCCATAGTACATCCTATCTTTGCTCCTTAATTTTTCAAGGTGAAAGTTCATTACGATCCGGAAAAGCGCATTTACGGAATTCTCTATGCTGCTACCACGGCGCTCTGTTGGGGATTTCTTGCAGTTATGATCAAAGTGGCGCTAAACAGTGTGCCGCCGATGATGGTCGTGTGGTTCCGCTTTGCCGTGGCCTTTTCTATTTTGTTCACCTATTTCCTGATAACGGATCATAAAAAGCTCAAAATATTCATCAGACCGCCATTTCTGCTCATTGTCGCAGCGATAGGACTCGTTGGCAACTATGTAGGTTTTGCTATCGGAGTCGATTACACCTCACCGGGGAATGCCCAGATTTTCATACAATTGGGCCCAATGATTCTTGCAGCTGTTGGAATAATTTTTTTCCAGGAACGACTGTCGTTCCGCCAGTTTCTTGGATTTGTGGTGGCTTTTTTAGGGCTGATATTCTTCTACCGGGACCAAATTAGCGGATTGATCGGCAGTGAGGATGTTTATATAGCCGGCGTTATCTGGCTCATCATGGCAGCCATCACATGGGCTGTCTATGCTTCACTCCAGAAGAAGCTGGTCGAAAAGCACGCCCCTCAGGAGTTGAATATGTTCATCTATGGCTTACCACTAATACTTCTGATTCCATACGTCAGCACGGAATCTTTCGGGCATTTAAGTCCTATGATGTGGATATTGCTGATTTCGCTGGGTATCAATACGGTGGTAGCCTACGGTTGTCTGGCTGAAGCTTTCAGATATCTCGAAGCCAATAAAATCAGCGTTATCATCACCCTAAACCCGATCCTGACATTCATCATTATGATGTCACTGAGCGCCATGGATGTTTCCTGGATAGAGGGCGAACATCTCAGCAGCTATGGTTTTATCGGAGCCGCGCTGGTCCTGGCTGGTGCCATTATGGTGGTGATCCCGAAGAAGGGGTTTAAGAAAGAGACAATTTGATGCGGGTCAACCACAGAAATATCCAGCGTTAGCTGGATCGCTCAGTCCGATCACCTCTACCTGTCATATCGAGCGCAAGCGAGATATCTCATAATAAGCGCGGTGAGATTGCTTCGAATCCAGCTCATGAAGACAAGACATTTAGCAAAATCCGCATGACCATGATAGCGGTGGCGGCGCACGATACAATGTGGAGATTGCACCCGTTGAGCTCTAATAAACGCACCGCAGATAGTGAGTAGGTATTCCGGCGTTTTGTCAGCTAACATTACTTTACCTGTGAAATAAATAAAATGGATCGATTACTACCTGGAGATTCCATAGATTTACAATGCATTTTTCAGCTTACCAACGGATATGAAACATCTATTGCTTTTTTCAACGCTCCTCCTTTTTACAATGATTTCTTGCCAGGATAAAGGCGCCGTAAAGGAAGTAACCGATAACAAACCCAGGGTGCTTATGATGGAAGTACTACGGACTTCTGATGAGTGCAATCCGGACTCAGCTAATTGCACATATGCTAAAATTGTCTATCCCTCATTCACCGATTCCACCACATGGTTTTTGAATGATTTTATACAAAAGAGCATTACCGATATTGCCGCCGATTATGTGCAGGACACTTTACCGGAATCGATCGTAAGCCTGGCGGATTGGTTCGTGGGCGATTTCGAGCGTTTTAGAAATGACTATCCGGAATACAATTTTGGCTGGTATCTGGACATCAGTTCTGAAGTGATCCTGGACGATTCGACCTATTTCTCCTTCCGGATCGATAGCGAGGCCTACACGGGCGGTGCGCACCCAAACTCCATTGTTCGATATTATATAGTAAGGCGATCTGATGGTAAGCCCCTTGGATTGCACGACATTGTCGCTGATACGGTGCGGTTCAAATCGAGCATCGAGCAGGCTTTCAGGATTGATAGAGGCCTGGACGAATCGCAGTCGCTCGCCGAAATGGGCTATTTCATTGAGGAGGACGGGTTTGGACTAACTGATAATATGGGCCTGACGGAGAGTGAATTATTGGTGCAATTTAACCCGTATGAAATTGCGCCTTATTCGCTGGGACCGACAACAATTACCTTGAATCGCCGGAAGCTGGGCGATATTCTGAAACTGCGCTAAAGCCGCTACCTAGGTGATAGTGCCGCGACAACGACCTTCGCTTTCGATTTACCGATTACCGGGGCGATTTCATTTTCTGAGGCTTCCTTCAATTTTTTCACTGATTTGAACTTATTCAGCAATTTTTCCATGGTTTTTTGACCAATTCCTTCAATCCCTGTAAGCTCTGAGCCAATGGCTTTTTTGCTCCGTTTGTCGCGGTGAAATGTAATCGCGAAGCGGTGCGCTTCATTACGGATGTGTTGGAGCAATTTCAGCGACTCGGATTTTTTATTGATATGAAGTGGAAATTCATCATTAGGAAAGTAGATTTCCTCCAGCTTTTTCGCGATGCCTATTACAGGTACTTTTCCGTAAATGTCCAGTTTCCGCAAGGCCTCCACTGCTGATGAAAGCTGACCCTTCCCACCATCAACCACCACAAGATCTGGTAGTGTGGACTGTTCTTCGAGGAGGCGTTTGTATCGGCGATACACGATTTCCTCCATCGAAGCAAAGTCATTCGGACCTGTAACCGTTTTGATATTGAAATGCCTGTATTCTTTTTTCGCCGGTTTTCCTTTATGAAAATATACCATTGACGCCACAGGGTTGGTGCCGCCGAGGTTGGAGTTGTCGAAGCATTCAATGTGTTCGGGAAGAGTTTTCAGATGGAGGTCGGACTGCAATTGCTCCAGCACCCGAAGTTCGCGATATCTTTCTGGCTTTGCAGCGTTGAGTTTTTCCTTTTTGAAATACAACGCATTTTTCATTGCCAGGTCGATGAGCTTCTTCTTATCTCCGATTTTCGGAACCCGCACCTCAGCGCCCGGTTCGTAATCAACGGGGATATTACTGAGAATTTCACTTGATGTACTTTGCGCTTGTCGCCGCATATCCAGCATGATCTGGCCGAGCAGTTCATCGTCCGATTCTTCAAGCTTTTTCTTCACTTCAATCATATTGCTGAGAACAATAGAACCATTGGCGATTTTCATGTAATTCACGTAAGCGGACTTCTGGTCGGTGGTGATGGCAAAGACATCGACGTCATTGATTTCCGGATTTACTATCACCGTGCGTGCCTGGAATTTTTCCAGCATTTCCAGCTTTTCTTTCATGATCTGGGCCTGCTCAAATTCTAGCTTTTCTGCCGCTATTGTCATGCGATCTTTGAAATAATTGCGTACCGGGGCCAGGTTGCCTTTGAGAATGTCTTCTGCCAGCCGAATGTCGCTGAGGTATTCTTCCTCTGTTTGCAAGCCAACGCAGGGCCCCTTGCACCTGCCGATGTGGTATTCGAGACATACTTTGAATTTGCCGGATTTGATATTGTCTGCAGAAAGAGGAAGGCTGCAGGTACGGATGGTGTAGAGATTGCGTAATAATTCCAGTACGCTTTTCATAGCCCGCACACTGGCATAAGGACCGAAGAAACGACCCTTTTTACGATTTACTCTCCTGGTATAGAAAACCCTCGGAAATGGTTCCTTTACCACCATGATAAAAGGGAAGCTTTTATCATCCTTCAGCAGGATATTGTAGCGCGGTTGATACTCCTTGATTAGTGAGTTTTCCAGAAGAAGAGCGTCGAACTCGGAGTTCACCAGGGTAATCTCGATCCGCGCGATCTCGCTTACCATTTTGCGGGTCTTGCGATTCTGACCGGGTGAATCATTGAAATAGGAGGAAACTCGTGCTCTAAGACTTTTAGCCTTTCCGACATAAATCACGCGATCGGTTGTATTGTAAAAGCGATAGACACCCGGCTTATCCGGAAAATATTTTACTTGTTCGGGTGTATATGCCGGTGATTCCACGTGTGGCTTATTAAAGAGCTATAGTAATCAGAAACCTGTCTGCTCGCATTTTAAAATGGCGATAGCGAAGGTCCTGGCATTTTATTGGATATCACCCTGATCAAGCATTTCTACAGGCTCTTCTATTTCTAGGCTATCGAGATCGTAGCGGCCTGGGTTCAGGTACGCATCACAATCGATCTGCACACTAAGGGGTCTGATTGGTCGCGGGAATGGCCCCCTCTCATAGCCAAGTACAGAGTCGGCGTAGATGCTCTGCATATAGAAATCCCATGGATTCATGGCCATACGGGCGCCCTGACCCATTGAATTGCGAAAATGGATACTACGGTCATCACCACCCGCCCAAACTCCACTCACCAGATCTTTAGTAATGCCAATAAACCACCCATCCGAATAGTTTTGTGTTGTACCGGTTTTGGCGCCGATTTCGTTATCCCGCCGAACTTCCGGACTGAGTCCCAGTGCGGTGCCTCCTTTTTCCTGAGTGGCGCCCATAAGCATATACGTCATGAGGAAGGCAGTTTCCTCGCTCAATACTTCCCTGGTAATGGGTGGAAAATCCTGGATAAGATTACCGTGCTTGTCTTCGATGCGTACGATGTAATGTGGCTTAATGTAGACCCCTTTATTCACAAAAGTCGAATAAGCTCCGACAAGTTCATAAATGGAGACATCGCTGGTGCCAAGGCATAGGGATGGTACCGGATCCAATGGACTCTCTACACCCATTTCCTTAGCGTAATCGACAACAGATTGGGGATTTGTGAGGTCCTTCATCACAAAGGCGGTCACTGAATTGACAGAGCGGGCCAGGCCCTGGCGAAGCGTCATTTTTTCATGTGTGAATTCGCGCTCAAAGTTCTGAGGCGTATAGGTAGGTGGGACGCCACCCGGAATATTAAACGTTGTCGGCGCATCCTCTACCAGAAAGCATGGTGAATATCCCTGATCAATGGCCGCTGTATAAACAAATGGTTTGAAGGTAGATCCTGGCTGGCGTGTACCCTGTTTCACGTGATCATATTTAAAATATTTGTAATTGATGCCACCGACCCACGCTTTCACGTCGCCTGTTTTTGGATCGACAGATAAGAAGCCAGACTGCAGGAATTTTTTATAGTATTTAAGTGAATCGATCGGGCTCAGGACGGTGTCGATTTCGCCTTTCCATGAAAAAACCGTCATAGGATAGGGGGTTTTAAGAACGATGTCGATCGAGTCATGTCCACGACCATATTGGGCGACCAACTGACGATAATGATCTGTTTTTCTCATGGCGTTCTCAACGAAGTCCTTTATTTCTGCGCCCGATTCATCGCGCCATGGATTCTCACCCTTCCAGTGTGCGTAGAAAAGATTCTGCAGCGTGGACATGTGTTTTGTTATGGCTTGTTCGGCGTATTCCTGCATCCTGCTGTCGATTGTTGTGTAAATACGCAAGCCAGATTCATAGAGGTCAAGATTGTTTTGTTTGGCCCATGATATAAGCTGGGGCTTGATGTATTCGCGGAAGTAAGGCGCCGGTCCGCTTATATGATCCTGCGCTTTGTATTCTATACCCAACGGCGTGGCATTGAGTGAGTCGTAAATCGGCCTCGTAATGAAGTCGTACTTGTAAAGGTTGTAAAGTACCTCCGTGCGCTTTCGCATCGCGTTGTCCGGGTTTATGATCGGGCTGTATTTTGTGGGAGCATTCAACATGCCGATAAGCATAGCAGCCTGAGTATATGAGAGGCTATCCGGAGTCGTATTAAAAAAGGTTGCCGCGGCAGTACTAATGCCGTAGGTATTGTGCCCGAAGGTAATGGTATTGAAATACATCGCCATGATCTCTTCTTTGGTGAAGGATTTCTCAAGTTGTATGGAAATAATCCATTCCTTGATTTTAGTAATATAATCTCCCAAAGGTTCGATCTTGTATAACAATCCTTGATTTTCGTCCATGGTTCGGTAGATATTTTCTGATAATTGCATGGTGATGGTACTTCCTCCGCCGCGTTTGGAGAACGTGAGCTTACCGACAATGGCCCGCAAAAGTCCTTTTGGGTCTATGCCTGAATGTGTGTGAAATCGGATGTCTTCCGTGCTAAGCAATGCCTGAACTAATTGCGGAGAAAGCTCATCATACGTCACCTGATTTCTGTTGTATCTGTAGTATTTACCTAATTCCACACCATCAGCCGATAATAGTATAGAAGCGAGGTCGTTTTCAGCTTCCGGGTTTTCAATGGATTTATAGCTTGGCAGATCGCCGAAAAGATTAAACAGATTAATCCTCACGGAAAACACGAGGAGCAACGCTAACACGACGCCAGCGATGAACGTTATCCATAATCCCTTGATGATTTTATAATATGTATTTTCTGAAAGTTGGCGGCTCATAACTATGGTCTGTAATAATCTTCAAAAAACTTTTTATAATCTTCGATCTTTTTTGTTTGGTAAAAAATCTGAAAGTTGTCTTCTGTGATAACAAATCGCTCGTATGTCATATTCTCTAACTCCGGCAAGGTGGGGCCATTTTTTGAAAAATCCTTGAAAAAATCCATTGACTCGGCCTTTGATCCGAACCTGTTTACCAACACCATGGAGAAACCTTCATTTAGAATAAGGTTGCCGGTTTTCAGGTTGAGTGAGGCATACTTACCATCAATATACTGATCGACGAGGCCCGGGATTATTTCAGAAAACCCACCAACATTAGGATACATCAATATGAAAAAGTGGGGTTGGTCGAAGTATGTCATGTATTGAGCTCCTTTGCGCTGCAGCTCCTTATTGCTGAAGTCTTTGGATGCCGTGAGTAGCGTAGTAGCGTAATCCCTGAACTTGCTGTCCGGATTGTTATCGATAAACTGCTGCAACTCATACTGGTATTTATCCTGTCCCTCCAGCTTCCCGTCGATGAGAATCTGAAGTATTTTAAGTTGATCAATAAATTCATTGTCCGGGTACTGTTCCAATGCACGGCTTACCAGAAGCCTGGCCTGATTGAAATCTTCCTTAGAATAGTATTCATAGGCGATCTTGTAAAGTCGCTGAAGCCTCATGGCCGTCTCGTTGTTTTCTTCGCGGTAGTTTGGATTTTCAGCCAGCTTGGCAAAGATCGTGGTTGGGTACTTACTTATGAGCCGATCCTTATACCCTTCCGATTTTGCGATATCGTCTGTTTTAAATATCAGGTACATCATATAGAGCACCTCGGGCTCTTGCTCCGAATCCGGGAACCTGGCAAGGAATTGTTCATAGGTATTAATGGCATTTTGCTTTTCGTCCAGTTGGAAACGGTAAATATTCCCAAGCTTAAAGAATGCCTCCTCCAGTTTTTTATATGCCTCGGCTTTTGCCTCCGGTGTATATGGGATCGTGGCCACTAATGCGGCAATTTTTTCATCCGGCTCTACCGCTTCCATTTCCACCCCCTCTTCCACCGCGACAGGTTCTGCGCTAACCACTTCCTGCTCAGTGAAGGTAGCGATGGAGCGCTTCTGCGATCGTCGCCAATGGTCTTCCAGAGGCCGCTTTCCCCAATTTGTAATAAACAAAGTTCGGCCTGTGGCAACAGCAGAAAGGTTATAAAAATACCAGGACTCACCCTCGTTGGATGTGTTTTCATCGATTCCGAAGGGGTTGGCAAAGTCGCGGCCAGGGATGCCATTTCCTGAAGATGCGGTATTTTCTCGCGCAATTCGCCTGGCTTCCTTATCTTTTTCTTTCTGGAGTTTATCCTGATCGGCGATGTACTTTTCGATCATGGCCTGCACGTCGGTTTTATTCATTTCCGACATGGCCAGCAAACTGTCCTGATCGTGAATTGTGGTAAGCTGAGTCACAAAATCAGTTAAAATCTCAGAGCGTTCCTTTATGGCGGCGAAATTTTCCTCTTCCTGCGGAAGCGCATTCACAGCACTGTCGTAGTAGGCCTGAGCAAGATGGTAGTTTTTGAAAAGCTCATAATTCATTTCTCCAAGTTTCAAGTAGGAGAGACCTTTTTGTCGAGGATTTTGGATGCCGGTTGCCAATGAAGCTTTCAGATAAGTAACTGCATCATCAGTATTCTGGTGTTTTAATTCGAAGTTTGCCATTTCGTAGTAGATCCGATCTACGAATTCGGCATTCTTGTCGTCCTTGAGCAGTTTTTTAAAATATCCGCGGATCTGCTTCAGATCGACTTTCTGATCGAGTTTGGTCACTTGGGCCAGATTCAGTTTTGCATAAAATGACAGTTCGTACTCGGGATTACTCTTCAGGCACTTACGGAAATTGTTGTATGCTTCACCATCGAAACCCAGTTTTCGATACACCTGACCAAGGATAAAGTAGAGCCGGGCTCGATCCTTTTTTTCTGGTTGGAGTTCTACCGCTTCACTCAAATTACGCACCATGTTGTCGTAGTCGCCTCGCACTTGAAAAAGGTAAGCCTTGGTCATCAGAAAGGATAGTTGATTTTCCTTGGTAAGTCGTTCTTTTCGAAGGTAATCAGCCACTGCCACTGCATTAGCGTGTTCGTTGTAATCGATAAATGCCCGCATCAGGGCCACGAGAGCTTTTTGCCGAATATCATCTTCTTCACCATTTTTGTTGATGTATTTGAACGTTTCGATGGCATTTACAAAATCACCACCATAGTATCGGGCCTTACCTATAAGATAGTAACTGGGAAAAACCCAATCGCTGTTATCATGATTTTGAATAGGAAGCGACGCTTTTTTAATGGCATCATCCAGTTTATCGCGAACTCCATCGATGGTGGCGCTGTCAATGTCGTAAAATACGCCCAGAATCTTGCTGTAATTGTTTTTGTGGCTCTGGGCTATGGTCGTTTCTACGACCGCTATGTCTTCGTTGGCTATATAGTATGAATTGTAATGTGCGGTGGTGTTGTGCCAGGTCTTGCTGAAAAAATTCTTTTTGCTTGTACCACACCCCATGATGAGCATTATGCCAGCAAAGGAGAGCGATATCAGTATATGAAGAATCAGTGATTTCACCAGGGGAACATTGACCATCAATGAAACGCGAAATTAATGACAATTAATACAATATATCTATTCGAAATACTTTTTAATACATACTTTTGTACCTCATATTTAGGATTAAACTAAGTTGAAACCTCGAAAATCACTTTCTAACTGGCTTACAAACAGGTATTTGCTCATTTTGCGAAATGAGGAAAATTTTGCCGAAAAGACTACGATCAGCTTTACCTATGCTAAGCTGGTTTTAGTGGCCTTTTCATTTTTCCTTATTACTATGGTGTCCAGTCTATATCTATCAAGCACGCTTATGTCCCAGTGGTTTGATCCGCGACATGAACTCATCGTCATGGATAGATATCTCGTAGATCTGGCCAACAAAACAGATTCACTTGAAAACAAAATCAGAATTCAGGACCAGTTCATTTATAATATGCGCCTCATCCTTACAGGGGAAATCGGCGCCGATCAAAGTTTAGTCCGCGACAGTGCAGGAATTACGGGATCGTATGCACTAAAACCCATCGCAGCTGTTGATTCGCAATTCAGGAAGGATTTTGAACAAAGTGAACTTTCATTTCTGGTGTCAGGCAGTTCCATTGCCCAGGAGATAGAGGGCCAGTATTTCTTTTCGCCCATTAGCGGAATTGTCACTACGGATTTCAATTTGAAGCAGGAGCATTTTGGAATTGACATTGTGTCCAAGCAGAATGAACCGGTAAAAGCAGTTGCTGATGGAACGGTGATCTTTGCCGACTGGACGAGCGATTCGGGCAATGTAATCGCAATTCAGCACCGGAGTAACCTCATTTCGGTTTACAAGCATAATTCGGCATTAATGAAAAAAGTTGGTAATATTGTCAACTCGGGGCAGGTAATAGCTATTATCGGCAACACAGGTGAACTTACAACCGGACCTCACCTTCATTTCGAGATGTGGTATAATGGTCACCCCATAAATCCAAAGGAATTTGTATCGTTTTAAATAGTAGAGACAATGTTTAAAAATAAACAAGACGAAATCGCCACCCAGGAAGCCAGCAATTCAAGTAATATAATTGGCAAGGGTACAATTGTGGAAGGCAACATCGAATCCTACGGAAACATAAGGATCGAAGGACGAATAAACGGTAGCGTAAAAAGCAAATCAAAAATCGCGCTCGGGCAATCATCGTTTGTGGAAGGAAATATCGTGGCACAAAATGCCGAAATTTCCGGCGAAGTTAAAGGCGTAGTGGAGGTATCGGAGCAATTGATTCTCCGTCCATCCGCAGTGATTGCAGGCGATATCGTAACGGGCAAACTCATCGTGGAATCGGGAGCAGTGTTCAACGGAGGGTGCAAAATGGGTGTTCCACCAAAAGATGTTAAATCGGGAATCAATGGACAAGACAAAATCGTCGAAAGCAAACCAACAGCCGGAACGCAAAAGCCAAATTAACGATTACGTAAAATATTCAGGGCTGACATTTCAAATGGCAGCCCTTATTTTTTTAGGCTATTGGGTTGGTGGTAAGATTGATCATTGGCTGGAGTTACGGATACCGGTTTTTACCATTATCCTTATAATAGCATTTATCATTCTCACTATGTATTCACTGATCCGTAGACTGCCAAAGAACTGATTTATGGCTAAAACACCATTTCGGGATCTTTTAATTCTGGCGCTGATTATAGCGCTCGTTATTGCCGTTGTTCAATGGTTTTTTCCCGGAACCTTGTACCAGTATATCTGGATTATGTATGGATTTCTTCTGTTGATCAGTATTGGTTCTGCGGCCATACTCCTGAAAATCCACCGGGATTATCCTTCACTTTTTCTAAATATGTATATGGCGATATTGGTCGGGCGCTTGCTTGTCATCGCCGGATTTGCCGCGATTTTTGTCTATTACGACAGAGCGAATGCCATACAGTTTACGATCAGTTTTTTAATCCTTTATTTGTTATTTCATGGGTTTGAAATAAAGGGTATAATATCTAAATTGCGCCATCAAATTAAGAAGGGGAATAATGATGTTCAGTTGCCTTAAAAGCAAAATCAATAAAGCCTTAGCATTCAGCTTTTTGATATTTTTTATCTCTGTAATCAGCACACCAGTTATTGGCGCTGAAGAGGCAGGTGAAAGCAAAACCGCCTTTATCTTTCGTCACGTTCAGGATTCACATGAGTGGCACCTTGCCACGGTCGGGCATACACACGTCACTATACCGTTGCCCGTTATAATTTACGAAATTGGTTATGGACTAAGGTTTTATATGTCATCCGATTTTGTCAACGAACATCACGAACCAGTGGAAAAGGATGGCTATTCTATCGATTCTCATGGTCGTCTTGCTACATCCGATACCTCGCGGTCTTACTACGATATCTCCATAACCAAAGACGTGGCAACCCTGCTACTGAGTGTTGTGTTAATGTTCTGGGTGTTCATTACCATCGCAAGGCGGTATAAGAATAATCCGGCAAGCGCTCCTTTCGGAATACAATCAGCTTTGGAGCCAGTAATTTTGTTTGTTCGTAATGAAATAGCCATACCATCGATTGGTGAAAAAAAATACGAGAAGTTTATGCCGTACTTGCTCAGTGTTTTTTTCTTTATATGGTTCAACAACATGCTGGGCTTGTTGCCAGGTGCAGCTAATTTAAGCGGAAATATCGCGGTAACATTTACACTGGCCATATTCACTTTTGTAGTCACAAATTTGAATGGTACCAAAGATTACTGGATGCACATATTCAATACCCCGGGAGTACCCTGGTGGTTGAAAATCCCCCTGCCCCTGATGCCCGTCGTGGAGTTTACGGGATTATTGACAAAGCCATTTTCGCTCATGATTCGTCTCTTCGCCAACATCACTGCCGGGCACATCGTGATCATGAGCCTTATTGCATTGATATTTATCTTTGAGAGCGTATATGTCGGGCCGGTTTCAGTTCTCTTTGGAATATTCATGACATTTATTGAATTACTGGTAGCATTTATACAAGCGTTTGTGTTTACACTTTTGTCAGCAATATATTTTGGTCTGGCCACAGCCGAGCACGAGCATCATCACGAAGAACACAAGGAAAAGCTGAAAGAGGTTTCAGCCTGATTTTTATAATTATCTAAATTTATCAATTATGTTGTTAAGTATTTTATTGTTAGCAGCTGAAGGTCTGGGTGCTATGGGAGCCGGAATTGGCGCAGGTATTGTCGCATTAGGCGCAGGCCTGGGTATCGGCCGGATTGGTGGTAGTGCAATGGAAGCCATTGCAAGACAGCCGGAGGAAGTAGGTAAAATCCAGACTGCGATGATCATTGCAGCGGCACTTATTGAAAGTGTGGCTCTTTTTGGTGTCATTATTTGCTTGATTATAGCAACATCGTAGCACCAATTTCCCAAATCCGGCATGTCTGCATTAGGTAGCATGCCGGATTTTTAACACAAAATACTACTACTATGGATTTAATAACCCCCTCATTTGGTCTGATCTTCTGGCAGACGATCATATTTTTGATAGTACTGTTTGTACTGGGAAAATTTGCTTGGAAGCCCATTCTCGGCGCCATCAATTCCCGAGAAAGGTCTATTGCTGACGCGTTGGAAGCTGCAGTCTCTGCGAAAGAGGAGATGGCCAAACTCAAGTCAACTAATGAGAAATTATTAGTTGAAGCCCGCCAGGAAAGGGATAAGATGATGCGCGAAGCTGCTAAAGTCGGTGAACAATTAAAAGAGCAGGCAAAGGCAGACGCTAAAACAATTGGCGATAAAATGATTGAAGATGCCAAGCAAACTATCGAAGCAGAAAAAAATGATGCCATCAGGCAGATCAAGGATCAAGTGGCCGATTTGTCATTGCAAATTGCAGAAAAGCTTCTAAAGAAAAATCTTGCGGACGATAAGTCGCAGCAAGACCTTATTAAGGGTTTCATGAAAGATTTAAAGCTGAACTAAATGTCAGATTATAGGGTCGCCAGTCGGTACGCAAAATCACTTTTTGATCTGGCCATTGAGCTCAAAAAACTCGATGGAATTTATAACGACATGGTGCTCATAGAGAAAGTATGTGAGGAAAACAGGGCACTTGTCACTACTCTTAAAAATCCTATTATCCGATTTGACTACAAACTTCGTGTGCTCCAGCAGATCTTTGGTAAGAAGGTAAATGAGGCAACGTCGTCCTTTTTCGGGTTGATTTGTCGGAAAAACAGAGCCCAAATTTTACCAGATTGCAGTCGCGTATTTGTTTCGCTCTATCATGATTATATGGGTATTGTGCGATCCAGTGTAACATCATCAGTGCCTATATCAGATTCCGTAAGGAAAGATTTTCTGAGCATTATCGCCAAAGCGACTGGCAAAAAAGTGGAATTGGCAACAAAAATTGACGCATCTCTTATTGGAGGTTACGTACTCCGAATAGGTGATCTGCAGGTTGATGATTCAATCAAAACAAAACTTAATGACTTGCGACGTGAGCTGAAAGGCCGTCCGTAAATTGATTTTTTACAACGATTAATATACAAATATGAGTGGTATAAGACCTGATGAAGTTTCGGCGATTTTACGACAAGAATTGTCCAATTTTAAAACCGAGGCTGAACTCAAAGAAGTTGGAACTGTTTTACAGGTAGGCGATGGTGTTGCCCGGATTTACGGATTGTCAAATGCACAATCCGGAGAATTGCTTGAATTTGAAAATGGAACAGCAGCCCTTGTCCTGAACCTAGAAGAAGACAATGTGGGAGCTGTACTCTTTGGCGATTCTGATGAGATAAAAGAAGGAGATACTGTAAAGCGAACCGGTAAAATTGCTTCCATTAATGTTGGCGAGGGACTAGTAGGCAGGGTAGTGGATACCCTGGGTCAGCCAATTGATGGCAGAGGTGAAGTGAAAGGCCCGCTATACAATATGCCCCTCGAACGCAAAGCACCAGGTGTGATCTACCGCGAACCGGTGAAGGAACCGCTTCAAACGGGTATTAAGGCAATTGATTCTATGATTCCAATTGGCCGTGGTCAACGTGAGCTTATTATCGGTGATCGACAGACAGGAAAAAGCGCCATCGCGATTGATACGATCATAAATCAAAAGGAATTCTATCAGAAAGGAGAACCTGTATATTGTATCTATGTGGCAATTGGACAGAAAGCCTCGACAGTGAAGCAAGTTGCTACATCATTGGAGCGCCATGGTGCCATGGATTATACCATAATTGTAGCAGCAACTGCCGCCGATCCAGCTCCAATGCAATTCTTTGCTCCGTTTACAGGAGCTGCCATTGGCGAGTTTTTCCGCGATACTGGACGTCCGGCATTGGTCATTTACGATGATTTGTCCAAGCAGGCTGTAGCCTATCGTCAGGTGTCGCTTCTACTACGCCGCCCGCCAGGAAGGGAAGCTTACCCGGGTGACGTGTTCTACCTGCACAGCAGATTGCTCGAAAGAGCGGCCAAGATAAACGGTAGCGATGCTATCGCGAAGCAGATGAACGATCTTCCTCCATCCCTTGAGGGTAAAGTAAAAGGAGGAGGCTCACTTACAGCCCTTCCGATTATTGAAACACAGGCCGGTGACGTTTCAGCATATATACCCACCAACGTAATCTCTATCACCGACGGACAGATATTCCTCGAAACCAACTTGTTCAACTCAGGTATCCGACCCGCGATCAACGTCGGTATCTCAGTATCAAGGGTTGGTGGTAATGCTCAGATAAAATCCATGAAAAGAGTTGCAGGTACACTGAAACTGGATCAGGCGCAGTTCCGTGAATTGGAAGCATTCTCAAAATTTGGTTCCGATCTCGATGCTGCTACACTGCGTACTATCACCAGAGGAAGAAAGAACCAGGAAGTTCTGAAACAACCGCAATTTTCACCGGTGGCCGTTGAAGATCAGATCGCGATAATTTTTGCATCGACAAAAGGATATACCGATAATGTGCCAAATGAAAAAATGAAGTATTTTGAGGAGACCTACCTTAAAGAACTGAGGCTTCAGCATGTTGATGTTCTTAACGATCTGAAAGCTGGCAAATTTACCGACGATATGCAGGACAAAATGAAAAAGGTAGCGCTGGACATTGCTGCACAAATTTAATCCCGATAGATTCTTCCGATGGCAAATTTAAAAGAAGTACGAAACCGGATTCAGTCAGTAAAATCGACGCAGCAAATTACGAAGGCCATGAAAATGGTTGCTGCTTCAAGGTTGCGCAAAGCCCAGGATGCCATTATGCAAATGCGGCCATACGTCCGCCAATTGGAAGGACTTCTGGATAAAATTTATAGTGAAGCTGGCGAAAATCTGGAAATCGAATTTGCTGAGGAGCGTCCTGCTGAAAACGTTTTGATCGTGGTAATTACTTCCGACAGAGGTCTTTGCGGTGCTTTTAATTCAAACGTCATCAAAGCGACCACCGCGCTAATCAATGAAAAATACGCTAATCAATTCAGAAAGAATCACCTATGGATAATGCCGTTTGGCAAGAAAGCCTTTGAGTTTTTTTCAAAACGTGACTATCAGTTGGTCGAGGATTATTACAAAATATTTACTGAACTTTCCTTCGAAAAAGCCAGGGAAGCAGCTGCATTTGTTCTGGATGGGTTCACTGGAAAGAGATATGACAGAGTTGAGATAGTATATAATGAATTCAAAAATGTGGCGACTCAAGTACTAAAAGCGGAGCAGTATTTACCCATCGTACCAAAGGAAGTAGTGAGAGGTGAACGGGAAATACCATTTTATATTTATGAGCCTAGCGCCGAAGAGATCATCCGGGAGTTAATTCCTCACAGGTTGAAAATTCAGTTGTATAAATCAATATTGGAATCCAATGCTTCTGAACATGGCGCTCGAATGACAGCCATGGATCAGGCGACAGAAAATGCCGGTGAATTGCTTAATGAACTTAAACTGGTTTATAACCGAACCCGGCAAGCGGCCATTACAACAGAAATATTAGAAATCGTAGGTGGCGCCGAAGCGCTCGCCAACGGATAATTCATAGATATAGTAGAATACCGGGCAGCAATTCCACTGGGTTTGCTGCTCTTTTTTATGGATCGACTTCAATTGCTTCAGCATCTTGAAAATTACCAAACCAACTTTGAGGATGAATATCACTTTATCCCCAGATTTGTATCCCTCCTGAGAAATTTTCAGAATTGTTACTCCAGAGATTTGAATACTGGGCATATTACTGCCTCGGCATGGATTATCGATAATAGTGCCACGTCTGCATTGCTTGTCCATCATAGAAAACTCAATAAATGGCTGCAACCGGGCGGTCATACCGATGGCCAAGAGGATGTGACAGCCGCGGCTCACCGTGAAGCGATTGAGGAAACTGGGTTATCTACAATACAACTGGCTAACAACGGTATTTTTGATCTTGACATTCATCAGATACCAGCCCACGGAGCGGTTGCGGCACATTTCCACTACGACATACGTTTCCTTTTTATCGCTGATAAATTACTCACAATAACAACAAGTCATGAATCGCATGATGTGAGATGGTTTGAATTGGATCAGATTGCCGAACTCACAAATAATAGCCGATCCATTGGGCGGATGATTCTAAAGTCGGGGCAGCATTATTCCTAGTGATGAAAAAGTGCAGCATGGTGGGGGTTTAATAATCAACTTCTACCTTTTGGGTGATTGAAATCATTTTTATTTTTCTAGGTACAACCTATTTTTAAGCTTATTTTTCGAAGTATGTCAAAATTTTCCTATGCCCATGGAGCGTCGAATACTCCACTATTGGGTGAAACAATCGGGCAAAGTCTCAAAAATACTGTAGAGCGTTACCCTAATGCCGAAGCGCTTGTCGTGCCCTACCAGAATTATCGGGCAACCTATTCACAATTCTGGATGCAAACCACCGAAGTTGCCAAAAGTCTCCTAGCTAAGGGTGTGAAAAAGGGCGACCGGGTTGGGATATGGTCGGCCAACCGATACGAGTGGGTCGTAATCCAATATGCTACAGCTCGTATGGGGGCCATTCTGGTCAATGTCAATCCTGCATATCGGCCGGTTGAACTGAAATATGCATTGAAACAGTCGGGGGTCAGTCTTCTTATCATGTCCAAAGGTTTCCGTCAAACCAATTATGCAGATATTCTAAATCAGGTGCGAAGTGATTGTTTTCATCTGCAACAGGTAATAGTGATAGACCATGACTGGTCTGCTTTTATCGAAGCCGGAAAGCGGATATCAGACAATACCATGGAGGAAATAGAAAACAGTTTGCAATTTGACGAGCCTGTCAACATACAATATACTTCTGGTACGACTGGATTTCCCAAAGGTGCCACGCTTACACATCACAACATCCTGAATAATGGTTACTTCATCGGTGAACGTCTTCAATACAATGAACACGAGCGCGTATGTATACCCGTCCCGTTTTATCATTGTTTTGGAATGGTTTTGGCCAACATCGCCTGCACCACACACGGATCGTGTATGGTTGTACCGGGGGAAGCATTTGAACCGGAAATAGTTTTGAAAACAGTTCAGGATGAAAAATGTACATCACTCTACGGCGTACCTGCTATGTTTATTGCCGAACTTGATCACCCAAACTTCGGTAAATTTGACTTATCTACCTTACACACAGGGATCATGGCCGGTGCCAGTTGTCCAGTGAAGACAATGAATGATGTGATAAATCGCATGAATATGAAAGACGTGCAAATATGCTATGGCATGACAGAGACTTCACCTGTATCTACACAAACCATGGGCAACGACCCCGTTGATAAGCGCGTGGGGACAGTAGGTAGAGTACTGGATCATATCGAAATTAAAATTATTGATAGGGAATCAGGAAAAATACTTCCTATGGGTCAACAGGGTGAACTTTGCACAAGGGGTTATTCAGTTATGCTAAAATACTGGGATAATGATGAGGCAACGCACGCTGTAATTGATGAGACCGGATGGATGCATACCGGCGATTTGGCAATAATGGATGAAGATGGCTACGTGAAAATCACTGGTCGTATAAAAGACATGATTTTGCGTGGCGGAGAAAATATAGGTCCATTAGAAATTGAGGAATTTCTGCGCATGCATGATTCTGTGAGCGACGTGTATGTGATTGGTGTGCCCAGTTATAAGTACGGTGAAGAAGTGATGGCATGGGTGAAGCTCAAGGATGCCAGAAGCGCGACTGGCGATCAGCTGGCTGAATACTGCAAGGGCCAGATTGCGACATATAAAATTCCCCGATACTGGAAATTTGTCGATTCCTTTCCAATAACCGTAACAGGAAAGATTCGCAAAGTCGAAATGCGCGAAATATCCACGAAGGAACTTGATCTTGAGGCGATAAGGCAAGGTGAAACGTTTGAGTATTTCGATAAGGATATGATTAAATAGCTGAAAATCCCAGTTTTCTTTAATTCAAGTTTAAAGAGGATAACCAGCGAAAACTTCAATTTTTACCTTCGGACAGGAAGCCGAATTTCAAATTGTATCGGTGAATAAATAAGTCCGATACCAAATAAAGACGTCGACGTCACCCACCCATTGACTCGTCAGTTTGAGTTGGATTGAAGTGCATATGGAGTGTCCCACTGATACTATGGTTGAATTACATAAATTGCTATAAAAATAGAGCACCATGAAATTCCTCTTTTTTCTTTTCCTCGGACTTCAATTGCAAATGCCATCCTTTGCTCAGCGAGTAAAAATTTCCACTCAGTTAGGCGATATAATCCTACAGTTGGAACCATCTAAAGCGCCATTAACCGTTGCTAATTTCCTTAAATATGCGGAAGGCGATTTCTACAAAGGAGGATCGTTTTTCAGAACGGTACGCATGGACAACCAGCCTGATTCACCTGTAAAAATTGAAGTAATTCAGGGCGGCGCTCATCCCTGGAAGCAGAACTTCCTGTTCGACCCGATACCTCTCGAAAGAACAAAAGAAACGGGATTGAAGCACGAGAATGGTACCATTTCGATGGCTCGTGGCGAGCCTGATTCAGCTCAGGAATCCTTTTTCATCTGTATCGGCGACCAGCCCGAACTTGATTTTGGTGGTAAACGCAATCCCGACGGGCAAGGATTTGCAGCATTCGGCCGGGTAACAGAAGGTATGGAAATAGTACAAAAAATCCAGACATCACCTTCAGAAGACCAGGGACTGATACCACTAATACTTATTCTCAAGGTGGCAATTCTGAAATAAATACAGTATTTTCAGGGTATCATAAACCCAATGTTATCATGAAAAATACTATACTTTTTGCCCTGGCAATAATTGCCACTCTGCCAGTGTGGTCTCAGACGAAGACACTCACTGATGATGAAATCCTGAAGCTTTACAAAGGCCTCCGTGTTGCCGATGTCTCAGATGGCATGGATCTCGTCGGTCTCAAGGATGTAGGATTGCTCGATCCTACCATCGAGGCGTTATGGAAAGATATTGATAATTTCAAACACATGTTTTGCGGAATAGCCGTTACTGTTCGTTATGTGCCCACCAATAGGGTTTTTCCAACCAACGTTTCGAAGGAAGAATACGAAAAGTGGCGTGACCAATGGTATGGCAACATTTCCCCTGAACCATTTATGGATTTTTTAAAAGCGGGCAGCGTGGTGGTCATTGACAACGCCGGAGATGGTGACACCGGTTCCACGGGCTCGAATAATTCTATGCTTTGGATGAAGAAAGGCGCTGTTGGTATCGTATCTGCAGGAGGTGTTCGCGATACGGATGAAATAATCAAGCAGCAAATACCCCTGTATATGGATATCGCGCAAAGGGGCCGGGGTATCAGGCCAGGACGGAATGAAGTAGAATCTGTCCAGAAACCGGTGGTCATTGGAGGTGTATTGATTCGGCCTGGCGATGTGATTGTTGCAGACGGCGATGGCGTCATTGTTGTTCCTCGAGATCAAGCGGTTACGGTAGCACAGGCTGCTCATGAAATCTTAAGTGTGGACAAAGCTCAGCGAAAGAAACTCTATGAAGAATTGGGCATTCCGATTGACTTTACCGTTGAATAACATTGCCTCTTTTTTATGGTTTTTCAACTGACAATGTTACCAACTGAATCATGGATATCAAATCCTTTTTGCGGTTGATTGGCTAGAAGCAAATTCAGAAGCATCCAAACATATTTGTGGATTAAAATAAAAAAGCCGGCGAATAAACCGGCTTTATCTTCACATTTTATAAAATGAATGCTAAATATGCTGATTGATCATATTCTCATACATTTCCTGCTTGCCGCTGATTTGTTTTGGCTCGCCTGTCTCAATGGCATACTTTCTAAGGTCTTCTAGCACGAGTTTACCTTTTTCAAAATCTGCGCCTTTTCCGGAGTCATAGGAGGCATAACGCTCTTTACGGAGCTTCTTGTAGCTTGATTTTTCGAGTACGTCTTGTGCAATCAGTAACCCGCGGGCAAATGCATCCATACCACCGATGTGTGCGAGGAATATATCCTCCAGGTCAGTTGAGTTTCTACGCGTCTTCGCGTCGAAGTTTACACCTCCGGTTGTAAATCCTCCGGCTTCCATAATCACAAGCATGCTTTCGGCCATTTCGCCCAGATTTGTTGGGAATTGATCAGTATCCCAACCGTTCTGATAATCACCCCTATTGGCATCGATACTTCCGAGTAATCCGGCATCAGCTGCCACCTGCAATTCATGCTGGAACGTATGGCCAGCCAGCGTGGCATGGTTAACTTCAATATTCAGTTTGAAATCTTTGTCTAAGCCATTCGCTCTCAGGAATCCAATCACAGTCTCAGAGTCATAGTCATACTGATGTTTTGTAGGCTCCATTGGTTTTGGCTCTATGAGGAACGTTCCCTTGAAACCATTCTTACGTGCATAGTCTTTGGCCATGTGGAGGAAGCGCGCCAGGTGTTCTTTTTCGCGTTTCATGTCTGTGTTTAGGAGTGACATATAGCCTTCGCGTCCACCCCAGAAGACATAATTTTCACCACCGAGGGCGATTGTTGCATCAATGGCATTTTTCACCTGGGTTCCGGCCCATGCCAATGCGGTGAAATCCGGATTGGTGGATGCGCCATTCATGTATCGCGGGTTGGAAAATACGTTTGCAGTACCCCATAACAATTTTACGCCGGTTTCTTGTTGTTTCGCTTTCGCGTAATCAACAATTGTCTGAAGGCGCTTTTCAGATTCTGCAATGCTGCTGCCTTCTTCGATCAGGTCGAAGTCATGGAAGCAATAAAACGGCGCTCCGATCTTCGTGATGAATTCGAAAGCAGCATCCATTTTATCTTTTGCGCGCTGCACGGGTTCTGTGTTTAAGTCCCAGGGAAATTTTTTGGTGCCCGGTCCGAACGGGTCATTGCCAGTACCGCAGAAGGTATGCCAGTAGGCTATGGCAAACCGGAAGTACTCCTTCATGGTTTTGCCGCCAACCACTTTTTGGTTTTCATCATAGTATTTGAATGCAAATGGATTCGTTGATTCCTTGCCTTCGTATTTGATCTTGTTGATCGTGGGAAAAAAAGATTTACTCATAATTGTATATTTAAACAGTTAGATTTTTCAACCAATTACCATAAGCGTCCTCATAAGCTCCGAAGAGCAGCGGACTAGGTTCTATTTTTTCAATGGCTTTCAGGCCTTTAAATGCAGCTTCCGCGTTGTCGAATATTCTTGCGCCGATACCCGCACCACGCGCTGCTCCCTGAGCACCATCTGTATTATAAAGCTCCACCACCGTGTAAGTGATGTTAGCGAATGCCTCACGGAACAATGGACTCAGGAACATATTGGCGTATCCGGCCTTGACTTTTTGCAGCTCCATGCCCATTTCCTTCATGATATTGAAGCCATAATTCAGTGCGAACACGATCCCTTCCTGGCCAGCACGAAGAATATGCTTGTGCGAATGTCTGTTGAAATTAAGACCACTGAGTCTTGCGCCCATGTCATTATTTTCCATGATTCGCTCTGCGCCGTTGCCGAAAGGAATAAAGGAAAGTCCGTCAGCACCAATAGGTGCACTCATGGCTAATTCATTCATATCGTCATATGACATTCCCTTTACGAAGTGCTTTTGAAGCCAGCTATTGAGAATTCCAGTTCCGTTTACGCAAAGCAGAACACCATATCTTTCCGCTTTCTTTGTATGATTCACATGAACGAAAGTGTTCACTCTGGATAATGGATCATATTTTGGAGCGTCGATAATGCCATACACCACTCCACTGGTTCCGGCAGTTGCCGCTACCTCACCGGGATTAAGTACATTTAGTGAAAATGCATTGTTAGGCTGGTCGCCCACCCTGTAGGCGATCGGCGTGCCTGGATTCAGACCTAATTCATTTGCCGCTGTAGAGCTTAGCTTTCCCTGAATTGAAAATGTATCAACAATTTTGGGGAGCAATGACGGGTCTATTCCGTAATAAGTCAGCAGTTTCTCGGCTATTTTTTGATGTTTGAAATCCCAGAAAATTCCCTCTGATAGGCCGGAGATAGTGGTGTTGATTTCTCCAGTCATCTTCATGGCTAAATAATCGCCAGGGAGCATGGCCTTATATACTTTCTCGAATAATTCGGGTTCGTTTTCTTTCACCCATTTCAGTTTCGAGGCTGTAAAATTTCCAGGCGAATTCAGAAAATTGGAGAGGCAGTACTCGCCGCCAAGATCATGAAATGCTTGTTTGCCGATATTCACAGCCCGGCTATCGCACCAGATGATCGAAGGACGCAACACATTTCTGTCTTTGTCCACCAATACAAGTCCGTGCATTTGATATGAAATTCCAATTGCCTTGATGGCATCCTTGGGAACCCTGGACTTAGCGATCAGTTCATTCGTGGCATTTTTAACGTTTGTCCACCATGTTTCTGGCTCCTGCTCAGCCCAGCCGGTTCTTTTGGAAAGAATCTGCATTTCCTGTTTGGGGTATGTAGCAGAAGCCACAGCTTCACCCGTCACAGAATTTAATAATGTCGCCTTGATGGATGAACTACCAAGGTCATATCCCAATAACATATTTCAAGTGTTTAGAATGAAAAAAATCTGATGGAAACCACTTAAATTTGGAAGAACAAATTCCGATATAGTCAATCAGACTACAAGATATTATGTTTTATCCTGATTTCAAATATATAAGACTAAAAGTTTTATTTTTTAAAATTGAATCTAATGCCTGAAGAAACCAACAATAAATCTTCCTCAGAACTCATCGAGGATCTTTCTATCGACTGCGTGATTTTTGGATTCCAACAATCGAAGTTGAAAATTTTGCTGGTGAAGCATGCAGCCGGTATCATTAAAGACCAGTGGGCATTGCCGGGTGGATTTGTCGCATATAATGAAGATGTCGACAAGGCAGCCAACCGGCTATTGCACGACCTCACGGGTGTTGAAAATCTTTACCTGGAGCAATTAAAGGCATTTGGAAATGTGGAGCGCTATCCTACGAAGCGGGTTATCACCATAGCCTATTTTGCTTTGACCCGCCCCGAGGAATATAAACTTTTACCGGGATTCACGGCATCGGATGCCAAGTGGTTCGATATGGATTCGATCCCCGATCTTCCCTATGACCATGAGGAAATTTTGCGATTTGGATGGAACCGACTGAAGCGCAAGGTAAAGTATGAACCAATTGGATTTAACCTGCTGCCTCAAAAATTCACTCTTTTCCAACTTCAGGAACTTTACGAAGCAATCCTCGAGATCAAGGTTGATAAGCCAAACTTCCGGAGGAAGATCATGAAGATGGGTCTTTTATTGGAATGTAATGAGAAGCAAATGGGTGTATCGCACAGAGCAGCGAGCATGTATCGCTTCGATCAAAAAATCTACCGTCAACTCCGCGAAGAAGGATTTAACTTCGAGTTTTAGGAAAGAGCGTGATTTGTTGAACAAGCCGCCATATAATCCAAGGGTGATAATGTGAAGCAATTGGATTAAAGCAAGAATGTAATAGAAAAAGTACTATTTCATCAATGCATATTTCCTTACTTTGGTACTGAATTGCAAACGTGTGTTTCACGTTTCTATCGGGTAGGATGAGATTTTGAACATTTTTTAGTGGTTTCACACAAAGGAGTGATAAAGAAGGTTTTAATTCATGGGTATAAATCATGTTTTAAAATAATTGAATACTCTACTTTCGTAATCGGATTATTTCGAGTAATCTTTTTTTAAGGGTATCTGGAAAATCTCATTCAAAACAAGTAGTATTAAAAAAATTCTTTCAACTATTATTCATTAAAGCTTTAACAACATGGACAGTATCTTTTGGTTGGTACCAATAGCGTCGTTTACTGCGCTATTATTCGCTCTGATTTTTTATAAGAGCATGATGAAAAATTCTGAGGGCAATGACAAAATGAAGGAAATTGCCCAACACGTGCGCGAGGGGGCAATGGCCTACCTGGCTCGCCAATATTCTGTTGTAGGAAAGGTTTTCATTGTTTTGGTGTTGTTACTCACGGTAATGGCATACTTTGGCATTCAAAACCCATTCGTACCTGTAGCCTTCCTTACAGGAGGTTTATTCTCCGGTATTTGCGGCTATATTGGTATGCGCACAGCTACAAACGCTTCTGCCAGGACAGCACAAGGCGCTTCCCAATCACTTAACAAGGGCTTGCAAATAGCTTTTCGTAGTGGGGCCGTTATGGGTCTGGTTGTTGTTGGATTCGGTCTTCTTGACATTTCACTTTGGTACCTACTTTTAAATGAAGTGATTTATACTCCTGAGCATATGGCCAGTGGTGTTGAGATGTTGGGCCTGACGTTCGTACATGCCGGTATCGATGAACATACTAAAATGATCGAAATTACTGCCACGATGCTTACCTTCGGTATGGGAGCATCTACCCAGGCGCTTTTTGCCCGTGTTGGCGGTGGTATTTTTACAAAAGCTGCTGATGTTGGAGCTGACCTCGTTGGTAAAGTGGAGGCAGGTATCCCTGAAGACGATCCACGTAATCCTGCTACCATTGCAGATAACGTTGGAGATAACGTAGGTGATGTGGCCGGTATGGGCGCAGACTTATATGAGTCTTATGCTGGTTCTATACTTGCTACTTGCGCACTAGGTGCCACTATTCCTGCTGCTACATTAATCAATAGCGGTATGACACAGGAAAAAGCTATTCTTGCTCCCATGATTGTAGCCGCAGTCGGAATTTTGCTCTCCATTGTTGGAATTTATATGGTTCGCACCAAAGAAACCGCAACTCAACGGAACCTCCTTACCGCTTTATTGCTTGGTACAGGCGGAAGTTCAGTACTTATCCTTTTGGCTGTTGTTGGATTGGCTTATGCAGGCTGGATACCAATGGGCATCGTCGGTTCGGTAATCGCAGGCTTAGCGGCAGGTGTTATTATCGGCCAGGGAACAGAATATTACACTTCAGATGAATATAGCCCAACAAAAGGCATAGCAAAAGCGGCCAATCAGGGTCCGGCCACAACTATTATAGAAGGTATGGCTGTTGGTATGTTTTCTACCTGGATTCCTGTAGTAACTATTGTTATCGGTATTATTGCTGCCTACGGATTTGCCGGAGGTTTTGAAACCTTCTCGCTTGGTGTTTACGGAATTGGTTTTGCTGCTGTAGGGATGCTTTCAACGCTAGGCATAACACTGGCAACTGATGCGTTTGGTCCGATAGCCGATAATGCAGGAGGTAACGCAGAAATGGCTCATCTTCCTAAAGAAGTTCGTGAACGTACTGATGCGCTGGATATGTTAGGTAATACCACTGCCGCAACCGGCAAAGGATTTGCGATTGGTTCTGCCGCACTCACGGCAATGGCTTTACTTGCTGCCTACATGGAAGAAGTTCGTCTTTGGATTGGAAAACTTGCCGTAACAAACAATGGTGTATTTGACCGTCTGGTAGACAAAACTAATTATCTGTTTTATACAGATGTAGCTCCTACAGTCGCCGAAGGTGTCAAAACAGTAAAGTTATCTACTGCTTCTATACAGGATTTTGCAGCAGCATATGATATATCTATTTTCAACCCACTTATGCTTGGTGGTCTGTTCATTGGTGCCATGATGGCATTCGTATTCTGTGCCATGACAATGAAAGCTGTAGGTCGCGCTGCCGGCAGCATGGTTGATGAAGTTCGTCGCCAATTCCGCGAAATTCCGGGTATCATGGATGGTACAGGGAAGCCAGAGTATGCCAAATGTGTTGAAATATCAACCAAAGGAGCTCAGCGTGAGATGTTAGTTCCATCTCTCCTGGCAATTGCAGTTCCTATTATTGTTGGTATAACCCTTGACGTAGCAGGTGTAGTTGGTCTGTTGGCTGGTGGTTTAACGGCCGGATTCACACTTGCCAGTATGCTCAACAACGCCGGTGGCGCGTGGGATAATGCCAAAAAATACATCGAAAAAGGCGCTGAAGGTGGAAAAGGCAGCCCTGCTCACAAAGCGGCTGTTTCTGGTGACACCGTTGGTGATCCTTTCAAAGACACTTCTGGTCCTTCACTGAATATCCTTATCAAATTGATGACGATGGTATCAGTGGTAATGGCCGGTTTGACAGTCTCTGTAAACCTACTTTAATAATTCAATTAAAATTTGAAAGCCCTGCTTCCATTCATGGAGGCAGGGCTTCTTTTTTTACAGGTATTCAATATGGGAATGTTTCAGTATTTTTCAATAGCAGTCAAAGTTGGCTCAAAGCTTACTTGTACCGTTTTCTATTTTCAACATATAGGTTTTGAGCTGACGATCATATTCAGTGCTAAATGTCTCTCCAACGAATTTTATAAATGCCTCCACGTTTTCAACCTTCACAACGTTGATGGTGCTGCCAAGGCCGATGCTCAGCATTTTTGAACCAATGCTTAAACCCGATAATTGTGCTTTTTTCACCAGGAAATTCACCTCCCTGCAGCTCATTTCAAAAGCCTCCCTTAAGTCCTCATGGGATGTAAACATATTCTGTCCGAAACCCGTCATATCATCACGCTTCAGCATTTCACAACACGCAAGCACACGGGCGTTCTCTTCCACTAAAAATTTGTATTGCCTATACACGATTGGGTCGAACTCCGCCTTATGTTTGATTAGCTGATCCAATGAAACATCGCGCAGGGATTGTATGGATTTATAGTGCATTTTCAGGCTATCCGTCACCTTTAAGCATTCATTACGAAGAATACGTTGAGCAGCATTGGCGCCTTCATTTCTTACACCGCTATCGCAAAGTATTAGCCGGTATTCCTGAAATGGAAAATTAATGTATTCCAGGTCCATGTTTGTGCTGTCAATCCTGATAACCTGGTTGGTTTTACCATAAACGCTAACAGCAGAGTCCATGATTCCATGATCGAGTCCCTCATACTGCTTTTTAGCAGATTGGGTTATATCAATAATTTCTGCTTTGGATAATCTGTGTTCAAAAAGAAGGTTGAAGCTGTATGCAAATGCGCACGATATAGCAGATGACGAGGCCAATCCGGCCCCAACCGGGATGTCACCACCAAAAACACAATCAAAGCCTTTAATCTCCAACTTACGTTTTTGATATTGTGCTACCATGCCATGAATCAGGTTCATCCACTGTTTATCCGATTTATTGAACTTAGCGACATTAAAGCTTTCCGTGTCACGGAGATTGTAAGCATGAACCTGGCATGTATCTGAATAATTCGGACTGATAGCGCAGATAATTTCCTTGTCGATCGCCGCGGAAAGTACCAAGCCCTGATGATCACCGGAAAGGTTACCGCTCAAATTAATCCGCCCGGGCGAACGAACCAACAGCGGATTTGTATTGTAGAGCGTAATAAATTTTTTACGGATGTATTCTGAAAGCATCGTTTACAGGTTTTGTTAGAAACAAAAATGGCACCATTGTTTCCTCCTTCAATATCGGAACTTCATGGAACAAGGTTGACGAAAAAGCCATGAATTTTAGGGAGAGTTTCAGGAAATCGACATGATGAGTTCAGTGGCAATACTGTCAATGGAAAATTGATGCTTTTCGATGGACAAAATATGTTTGAGACCAATTGCATTCACTGCAAATAAGGCATCAGCTGTAAGCAACTCAGTGGAATTTTCCTGAACCTCTGAAACCGTGAAGCGTCTGGATTGCAGTTTTTCTATAAACCAGTTGCGCATGATACCTTCGATGCAACCGGTGTCGGTGGAAGGTGTATAATATATAGTGTCTTTTTTCCAGAAGATATTGGCCGTCAAAGTCTCGCTGATGCGGCCACGATGATCCCTGAGAATGATCTCATCTAGCGATCTTTCCGTTTTTTCCATGCCCGCCAGTACATACTGCAGGGCGCTCATCGTTTTGAATCGGGAAGTTGGTGTTGGAAAATTGACTATCCGCTCTGAAAAACCTGCTTTTTGCGCTATCGCCACTTCCAGTAT